>JBEKQO010000353.1:0-6809 GCA_049519635.1 Terriglobia bacterium
ACTACCGCCCGAACCACCGCCGGCACCACGACCGTCACTACGGGATAGGCGATCACGATGACGGGCACAGCCAGCAGCATCAGGGCCTTGGGTGTTAGATGGGTTAAATAAGCTCGCATAGCTTCCTCTGGTTTTAAGTACGGAGAGAAGCCCGCAAAGGTTCCCGTGAGTTTTCGCCCTGGTGGACGGACCCCGGCGGAGGTGCTGAGGGAATTTCGTGTTGGCCTCAATTTACCCTTCCCGTCGCAAGAACCCGTGAAGGCTTGTTTGAATCCTCAAAATAGTCAATTGCCCCGCATTCCCCGCAAGGCACTTTTCCAGAGAAGGGTACGCTACTCCGGGCAATAAACGCCCCACATTCCAAACAGGATGAATTCCACTCAGGATGCGGCTGGCATTGCTCGTGTCTACTTGACACAGATTTTATTTGTGCCATATAATCCACTCATCCTTTCGAGGGGGCATCGCATGAGCGAATACCGCCTGAAGATAAAGATCGGCAACCATGAGTTCGAGGCCGAAGGTCCTGCCGATGCCGTTGCCAAGCAGTTCTCCGACTTTAAGGAAATCATTTCCAAGATTCCCGATGTACCTGTTGTGGTGGCCACGCCCACAGCGCCAGCCCTGTCCGATGCAGCCCCCGGCCCTGCTGGGAATAATCCCTTGCCGCCTCCAGCTTCGGCCTTAAACAAGATTTTCCGCGTGGAAGGACGTGTCATATCCATGACTGCCCTCCCCGGCAGTGAGAACGATGCCGCCCTTCTAATCATGCTGGGGCAGAAGGAATTGAGAGATAACGATGCGGCGACAGGAAGCGAGATCAAAGATGGTCTCGAATTATCCGGGTACAAACCGGGTCGCATTGATCGAACGATGGAGCGTTTCGTGGCTGACGGCTTGGTGCTCACGATGGGCAAGAATCGTGGCCGAAAATACCGTCTCACCAACCAAGGTCTTGTTAAGGCACAGGCGATAGCCGACGAGCTACAGCGCAAGGTGCCGTAGGAAGCAAGAGAAGGGAGAATGAAATGTGCAGCAAGCCACCACCAGCGATTAGCAACTAGCGAAGGGGCATTCTCAGGCGCGAACCTTTGAATGCCCCCACCCGTGTGGGGCTGGTAGTTCAATCGGTAGAACACCGGGCTTTGGCCCCGGCTGTTGTGAGTTCGAGGCTCACCCAGCCCCCCAACATTTAACACCCCGCGTTCGGCGCGAACCGGACGCGGGGTTAATCCCCGACGCGGATATGACCCGCATCCGAGAACCCGAGTCAAATTGTGGGCTTTCTCTGCGCCGCATGTCAAGGAGAAGGCCCAATGACGTGCATCAAATGTAACCACGGTAACGCGCAGCGTTTTGGAACCTATGGCAAACGTAAAATCCAACGCTATCGCTGTACCTCTTGCAAAATCACATTCTGCGAACCTCACCCCAGCGTCGGAACCCACTGCATCGCGCCCGAAAAAGTGGCGGGTGTGCTGTCTCTGATGATGGAAGGCACGAGTTTGCGCGCTATCACCAGACTCATGGAAATAGACCTCAAGACGGTGCTTTCGCTGCTTGAGACTGCTGGGCGTTGCCACCTTCGACGATTTGTCCGTAGGACAAACGCGCACAGCCGCAAGTTGGCGAACTTGAGATTCGCGGTTCATATTTTCATGGCGTGGTTTTGCTTGTGCCGCGTCCATCAAACACTGCGCGTCACCCCGGCGATGGAAGCCGGACTGACTGACCACATCTGGACAATGGAGGAACCGATCTGCCATGGCTCTCTATAAGTATCCGCAGTTTCTACAAACATCCGATCATGCAGCCTTCGACTTGGGTCACCAACCGGGGGTTGCCACTCCGTATTCAGGCATCTATCGTTGCACTGGATGCGGACACGAAGTAGTCAGTGTGGCAAATTACCCGCTACCGCCCCAGAATCATCACCAGCACGCAAACACGCTGGTACCGATTCGCTGGCAACTAATCGTGACTCACTACAATGCTCCCTAGCCTTGAGTGACAGAGGTTCGGCTAGCAATTCGATTCCGCGCACGGGAATCTGGTCGTAATGTGCCCAGATAATCGGCGCAACGGCCCGTAAGCTCTCAGCAACGCCGATGAGCTTGCGGGCTTCTATCTTTGACTGCATGAACTCCGCAACTGCTTTCACGTCTGGGTCAATGACTAGCTCCATGCTCCCTCCGCAGTACAATTCCATGTGCCGGACGTGCCCCGGCCCACCTCCCAGTGTGTGACGCTGAAAGAGGGGAGACACTGGGGCTTAAAGGTGCTACTGAACCGCGTCCGGCATCTCAACATCGTTTTCCCTCACCACCCCGGCGGAAGGACGCTGGCAAGTGGCAACTGCCAAGTGATATGCTTAGCCGGTTATGGGGATGCCGAATCTGCTCCGCAAAGTCTTTCTGGTCGACCTTCTGCAGGGATTGAAGGTCACCTTCCGCTATCAGGATCCTAAGGAAGTCTGTACCGAGCAATATCCCATGGAGCGGCCGCAGGTAGCGGAGCGTTACCGGGGCGCGCCGCGGTTGAACGTGAATCCTGACACGGACGAGACCATGTGCATTGCCTGTGACCTGTGCGCGCTGGCTTGTCCGGAGAATCTGATCGTGGTCTCCAGCGCCCGCAACGAGCAGACCCGCCGCAAAGAACTTACCAACTTTACCTACGACCTGAGCCGCTGCATGTTCTGCGGCTTGTGCGAGGACGCCTGTCCCGTGGATGCGCTCGAACTCACGCAGGACTTTGAACTGGCCAGCTACACCCGCCAGGGCTGGATCTGGGACCGCGAGACGCTGGAAAAAGGTCCGCACCCGACGGAGTATAAGAAGTAGCTGTATTCTCCCGCTTCTTCAGGAAACTTGTTCAGTAAAATTGTTCGGGAAACTCGGAATTCCATCCGACCGCCAAACTATGGGTCTTTTCGACGCCTTCCGCAAAGACGAAGTGACCGGGACCAAGGTTCTGGTGGGCCAGCTCGTAAGCGGCCTCGGAACTAAATTCGACGAGCATCTGGCGTCTGACCTCCGCGTCTACAAGCGCTTCTACCCGGCCGCGTCCGGCGCAACGTTTACTTCGGTCGCCGAACTGCGGGGCGCCGCTGGCCACGGGTACGACATCCTCCACCTGTTTTGCAACGTAGGCGATGGTGGCGTGGTTACTGACTCCTCCGGCGACCGCATCGCGGGGACTGAGCTTTTGAAAGCAGCGGTCGATTCCGGCGTGAAGCTATTGTGGATCGGCAATGACAATCTTCAAGAGGCTTACGAGGCGGGCTTCAAGACCAAAGGGCTCAAGATGAATGTGGTGTTGACACTGCGGCGCCTGGGATCGAACACCTCGCTATTCCTGGACAATCTGCTCACCAGGATGGCGGCAGGCGAGACCCTGTCGCAGGCATGGACTGCGGCCCAGCCCACCGGCAAGTCGGTGCAACCCGATCTTCCCCACACAATCTCTTCGCTGGGCCGCGGCTCGGTACTCTTGCGCTAGAGATTGTTTCTAGCTGATGGCTACTGCCTTCTAACTCCGTCTTCCTCGGGACATTTTGAAGAGAAAGATCCCACTTCTCGCACCGGACGCGAGAAGTGGGGCAGCCCGCCGTCTGTCCCAGATACCAGAAGCGAAAGGTGGGCCGTCTTTCAGTTTTCAGAAGATGCTACTTCTTGCCGACGTGACCGCGTCCATCGCGCACTTCGTTGCCTTTGAAGTGTTCCACTTTATCGAGATGCTTATTGGGATCGGGCTTCTCACCGCGCGCGGGCCTGGGGCCGTTATAGCCGTGCTCGGGATGGAAATGGTTGTTTACGTGGCCGTGGAAGCCTGAAGGGCCGTGAAACCACGGGCCCGCGCCGATGAAGATGCCGCCGGTAAACCACTCCGGGCCGTAATAGCCGTAGGGGGCGCACTCGTACGGAACGGCGTCATAGTAGCCGTAGGGACATTCAGGGGCGACTCCGATGTCGACCTGTACCTGAGCTTGGGTTTTGGGAGCAGACACCACGAGACAGATGGCAGCAACAGCAGCTAACACAAGGAACGTAAGTCGATTCATTCGTTTGTCCTCACAATCGTTATGCTGAACACCGTGCGGGCGGGCCTCTACCTGCCCCCACGTGGCTCAGGGTAACGACTTGGCCAGCCTGAATCTGAGCAAAATGATACAGAAAGCTACGATTCAACTTTCACGTGATGGGTCGAATCCATTTTGGGACCTGAGGTGTGGGCGGCCGGATTTCCGGTGTCAGCGAAATCCGGACGCATTCAGTTTGCGCTGCGCTTATTCAGGGCTTCGCTGACAGCTGAGAGCTGATGGCTGTTGTTGAGTCAGGCAGTGCATGGTGCCGAGTCCCCAGATGAGGTCGCCGGAATAAATGGGGACGACTTCGCGCGTGGGGAACAGCGCGGCCAGCGTGTTCAGGGCGATGCGGTCGTTGGGGTGGTTGAAGACAGGCACGAGCACGATGCCGTTGGCGATGTAGAAGTTGGCGTAGCTGGCGGGCAGGCGGCGCTGCTCGAAGACGACGGGGCCGGGCATGGGAAGTTCGACGATGTTGAGCGGCTTGCCGGCCTGATCTGTAGCGGCGCGGAGGCGGCGGAGATTGTCGCGGAGGGGCTTGTGGTTTACATCTTTGGGATTAGTCTCGATCATGGTGACGACGGTGTCGGGGGCGACGAAGCGGGTGAGGTCGTCGACGTGGCCGTGCGTGTCGTCGCCGAAGATGCCGCGGCCGAGCCAGATGGTGTGCGGGGCGCCGAGGTAATCGGCGAAGAGCTTTTCGTAGTCTTTGCGGTGCATGTTGGGATTGCGTTGCTGAACTTTGCTGAGCAGGCATTCTTCGGTGGTGAGGAGAGTGCCGAGTCCGTTGACGTCGATGGAGCCGCCTTCGAGGACGACGCGGGTGTTGCGATTAGTGGGGCGAATTTCTTCGGTTTGGGCGGCGGCGGACATTAGAAAGCCGATTTTTTGGTCGTGGGCGTGGTTAGAGTATTTCGCCCAGGCGTTGAAGCGGAAGTTTGTGGCGCGCAGGCTGCCCTCAGGGGCTGAAGCCCTTTTCTTCTTGAGGCCCCTATCGGCGCGACTGAAGTCATGCCCTTCCCGATCTCTATCTCCTGATAGTTTCAGCGAAGCTTCCGGCAGTTCTCGGACAGGAGTGTCCGAGCCACACGAGTCGGCCACGAAGATGCAGCCGGAGTCGCGCAGCCAGGATCGGTTTGTGGGCCAGCGGTGGAAGCGGACGTTTGCCAGCGGGGCGTCGGCTCGGTCGAGGAGCTTGCGCGCTTGCTTCTCGGTGGCTGCGTCATTGACGATGAGTTCGACTCGTTCGTGGCGAGCTAGATTGCGGATGATTTCGGTGTAGACCCACGGAATGGGCTCGAACTTGCCGGGCCAGTCGCCGTGATAATGCGGCCATGCGAGCCAGGTTGCGGCGTGGGGTTCCCACTCGGCGGGCATGCGGTAGCGGAGGGTTGCCGGGGGAACACTTAAGGTATTACTTGAAATATTAGATCGGGCCATGGAGATAGTTTATTGCACGAAGGATAAATCGAGCGTTGAATCCTGAGACTAATATTGATCTCGACGAATGAATTCCTACTCCAATGGAGTAATCGGGATTTTGCGACAACCATAGTCCGGGCTATCCCGCGAAATTGGTGGCATGGGGATTTTTGCGGCAACGGTTCTGCGGTCCCGCGACCCTTCTTGGAGGTACGCTGGTTCGGGCTGCGCCTGGCTCGAAGCGGCCTGTTGCTAGAGTCACTGGTGGACGCCGAACGATGCCGTATCGGTGGGACCAACCCCGCCAGGAGCACCATAGTTGCCATTCATGACGCAAAAATCGGCACCGGCTTGCAAACCTAACACCAGGCCGCCGACGTCCCCACCGTCTTCCGGGTTGCTACCCGCACCGCAAACTTTGGGTCCATCGGACGCCGTGTTGGTAGCGTTGAAAGTGACTCCGAATGGAGCGAAGTGTATGTGGAATACGTTGAGTTGCGGGTCCGGAATGAAGTCAGGCCGCGTCGCGCCAGCGCCGAACGACAACTGCGACTGAGTATAGGACGCGAACGTTGCGGCCACACCTGCGCTCGACGGAGAGCTGATGAGACGCTCTTCGTTCCAGATGGGATACGATCCGTCGACCACATGGGACAAAGTTACATTCGGCAAAAGGCCGTTTCCGGATTGCGGTATCGTCCCGTCGCTATAGGTGTTAAAGAGCGGGTCGACACCGTCCACGCTGACGTACTTGAGGTTGGTAGTACCGGCGAAGTTTTCGGCGCTCCACAGCTCAAAGCCGATGGAATCCTGCGTCGATTGCAGTTCGCTCAGCATTTCGTTGGTTCCAATGACGCGGTGGCGATAGGCGGTATTGCTGCCGATATTTCTCGATGAGGTCAGCGGATTGGCTAATACTCCGCCGTCGGAGTTGCAATTGTTGAACTCCAGCGAACGGTAGAGTTCTTTGCTGTTAGTGATCGAGTGTTCGAAAATATTGTACGAACCCGAAAGCGGCGATGGAATCAGAGCTGAGAGTCCGTAGTAGGTTGCGCCCGTGCCGGCAAACGGCTGCGCAATCGCGTCCGCTGTCCGGAGGAAGAGGTTCGTGAAAAGCAAGCCAAGATCTGCGCGGCCCACATTCGCAACCTGGGAAGATCCAAATCCGTTAGGGTTCGAGGTGTTCACGGCAACGATCACCGGAATGGCTCCGACCGGAGTAATGGAATAAGCAGGGATCGGATTCCCGCTCGCAGGGTCGGTGCCATAAACGTTGAAGTCGTTGACGTTCGTGTAGTTC
>JBEKQO010000354.1:0-6780 GCA_049519635.1 Terriglobia bacterium
ATTACTTGGGACCTGCTGCAAGAATGCCGCCGTCGCGGAATGGAGTGGATAACGCGGGGCAGCGCGGCGGACAGTCTTGTTTGTTATTGCTTGGGAATTAGTGGCGTTTGTCCGGTTCGCTTCGACCTATATTTTCGCCGCTTCCTGAACAAGGAACGGATGGCGCTGCATAAACTGCCGGACATTGACATCGATTTTGCCCATGACCGAAAAGATGACGTGGTGAAACTCATTTTTGAAAAATACGGGCAGGAGCACTGCGCCGTGGTCGGCGGGTTTTCCACCTTTCAGGCGCGAAGTGCCTTTGCGGAAGTGGCAAAAGTCTTGGGTGTTTCCGAAAGAGAAGTGCGCAAATTTACCGATCACTTTCCGTGGAGCTTTGGCGGCGGGTGGGTGCCGGATGAGCCGACGCCTAGCGGCGGCGCCCGCCTGATTGAAATGCTGCAAGCCAGTCCTGAAAATCGTGACCTGCCTTTTAGCGATGAGCCCTATAAGACCGCCCTTGAAACGGCGGCATTTTTGGATGGGATGCCCCGCTATCCGAAAATGCACCCTTGCGGCGTGGTGCTATCGCGCCAGCCGATGCGCGAGTTGACGGCAACATTCGTGGCCCACAAGGGTTATTCAACCACCCATTTCGATATGGATTCGGTCGAAGCGGTGGGCCTCGTGAAGATGGATATTCTGGCTCAAGGCGGCTTGGCGGCAATGCGCGATGTGAAATCCATGCTCCTGGAACGGGGAATTGAAATTGACGTGGATCGGTGTGTGGCGCGGGATCGACAAAGCGGAAACATTTTGCTTGGTGACCCACAGGCCGTTGAACCGTGGCAGGACCCCAAAGTGTGGGAGATGATTGCGGGCGGCAACGCCCGTGCAGTCCATCATATCGAAAGCCCCGCTATGACCAGCCTTTGCCGGATGTGTAATGTCCGGGAAATCGACGGGCTGGTGGCAATTGTGAGTGTCATCCGTCCGGGTGCGGCTAACGAGGGAAAGAAACTCTCTTTTACGCGGCGTTATCAAGGCATGGAGCCTGTCATCTATCCGCATCCTTCGCTCGAACCATGCCTGAAAAGCACCTATGGCCTCGTTGTCTATGAGGAGCATATTCTGCAAATCTGCGAAGCGTTTGCGGGATTGCAGCCCGGTCGGGCCGACGTTCTGCGGCGTGCGCTGACCAAGCAAAAACGGAAAGTGATCGAGGAAATTCATTGCGAGTTTATGGCTTCGGCAAAAGCCCGCGGCCACAGCGCCGAAAAGACGGCCGAAGTGTGGGAACTCGTCACGGGTTTTGCCGGCTACGCATTCTGCAAGGCGCATAGCACGGCTTACGGTGTCGAGGCGTATCAATCCGCCTGGCTTAAGCATTATTATCCGGCTGAGTTCATGGCCGCAGTCCTGACGAATGGGAAAGGGTTTTACGACCCATTAGTTTACGTCCTTGAATGCCATCGTCTCGGCCTGAAACTTCTTCCGCCTGACGTAAATGAACCCGGCCTCGCATTTCTGCCGCATGGCAACTTAATACGCGTGCCCGTTACACGTCTGAAAGGGCTGACAGAACGCACCAGAGACAAACTTTTAGCCGCCCGAAAAGACGGCAAGTTTTATTCCCTTGCCGATTTCTTTCATCGTGTCCGACTTTCCGGGGAAGAACTCGAACCCATGATCCGTGCTGGCGCATTTGATAGTTTTGGCGAATCTCGAACCCGACAGTTCTGGTCGGCGCAATATCTCTTACGCACGTTTGGCGGTTCTGGCGATTCGGGGCAATCATGGCTGATTCCTCCCGCGGACCCGAACAAACTTCCGCGGATTCCTGTCGTGGAACCGACACGGCATGAACGCTTGCAATGGGAAATCGAATTATTCGGTTTCGCCGTGAGCGGACATCCGCTGGAACTATTTTCTGATGTTGCTTGGGATACATACTGTCCTGTCAATCGTCTCGGTGAATTCGTCGGCCAGACTGTGCGTGTCTGCGGCCTTGTGGTTGAACAAAGGATTCACCATCAAATCACCGGCGAGCCAATGAAATTTCTGTCATTGGCAGACTGGACGGGCATTATCGAAACTGAGCTTTTTGCAAAGACCTACAAGAGCTACGGTCTGGCGACTGTTCGCTATCCTGTTCTTGAAATTGAAGCCCACGTGGAACCGTTTGAAAACGGTCGTGGCTTCACTTTAAGAGCTTTGGCCGCAAGGTGTCCTCGGCCAATCAATTCGCCATTGCGATAGGCATGCGCTCCCTCGGCGACTCCTGGCGGGTGATTCGGCAATTTGACTGCGCTACACCTTTTAGCGGCTGCGATCACCTTTGCGATAAGGCGATGGCCAAGTGAACCACCAGTTTTCGAGAAGAGGAGTAGTCACGGTCGCGAAATGTAGTGGGCTTGGCACCGTGGTGGTACGCCCTATGCCGCGAGCGCCGTTCTCTGTTAAACTATTTTTCGCAACACAAGTAACGCTTGACGCCACAATGCCGCGAGTTACGCTTTGAGTTGGAACTGCAACAGGCTCCACCAACGACGCAGCAGCAAGGCTGGCATGAAACACTCATCATACTCCACGTATGTTATCTGGGCCGCGCCTATTTTCGTGGCGCTCATATTGACCACCGGTCCGTCCGTCAAAGCCCAAAATACTGCCAACCTCATAATTAGCCTTTCCGGGACTCAACAAAGGGGGAGAATCGCCGCCGCCAGAGCATTGGGCCAAGCGTCCGAGGCGGATCGTCAGGAGGCGTTTCGCGCCCTCGTCGAGAGATTCGGCGTTGAGGATAAGGCGCCGGTCCGAATTGCCCTGCTGCGATCGATAGTAAAACTGCAGACCGATCCAACAATCGTAGGAGATGTTGTTAGCAAGGCACAGAAGGACGGGGACGCAACTGTTCGAGAGGAGGCTGCCAGGTCTGCGGACCGGGCTTTTATTAGAGGTACGCCGGAACTGGCCGCCGCTATGCTTCCACTCGTCTCCAGTGGTACTTGCGACAACCTCCCAATTGAACCCGATTCCGAACAAGCATCCGTAAATCATTTGCTAGCCAATATCAAACACGTGCTGCTAACTCAGGAACTGAAGAACGGCATGGACCAATGCGTCGCTAAAATCGTGAATAGCTATATGTCCCGGCCCCCTCAATCGTTAGAACTCCTTGTCACTCTTCCAAAAGTGAAAGACAAACCTACCGCGCTCATGTTGGCGCTGGAAATCGTAAATGGATGTCGCTCAGATCCCTCGACGTATCCACAATGCCTCGCTGGTGCAAGAGCTTTTCAAACATCGGTCGCTGGGACGGGCATTTCGGATCCTCGTTTCCTGGAGAACTCTCTTCAATTGAATTCCGCTATCGATGATATTGAAGCGACTGCGGTCGGCCGTAGAATTCCCAGAACTATAAGACCGTACGTCGGCTGGAAGATTCTGGCAGTGTCCCTGCTTGGGATTGTTACCATCATCATGCTGTCGGCGATTCTAATTCGAACTCGCAGGACGATGTTCAACGAAAGGAAGGTCCATGCCGGCAAGATAGAAGCAATCAATGCGTTACAATCCGCACAGCTTGACGAGCTCGGGCACTCTGCGCAATTAGCAGCTGCTCGCTCGGCGTTGGAGCATTTCACTCCCCTGCCACCTGCGCTGCGTCGAAACAACATAGAAGTGGCAGGGAGATTTCATCAGGGTGTCGGAGTTCACGGGGATTTTTTTAACTGGTATACAACCAACGATGGCGACACGTGGCTTTATTTGGTCGATGTGGAGGGGCGCGGCTTCCTCGCGGCAATCACGAGCACCTTGATCCGACACGTCCTGGACTCGACATTGGAATCAGCTACAAATGTTGACCCGCAGAAAGTACTCGCTCTTGTCGATAGACAGTTTGAGAACTACGGGACGACAAGAGACTTGGCCGCAACCATGAACCTGCTCCGGGTAAGCACTGGTGGAAAGACACTCCAGCTCGCAAATGCAGGAATGCCCGCCCCGCTAATGTTCCGTTACGGGCAGGCCCAGGCAGATCCCATCCAAGCCGCGGGAGTATATGTGGGTAGCGGTTACTCGCATTACAAGATTGAGCCAGCTCTCGCAACGGAGTCGATCGGAATTGGAGACCTGATCGTCGCTTATAGTGATGGCGTCATCGAGGCCTGCAACACTGAGGGAACACCCTGGGGGGTCGGAGGTCTATCATCCCAGGTTATGCGGTACCGCGACGCTGACGTCGAAGAAATCGCGACGAAGATTATTGCGGGAGCGACTGATTACTCGGGCACAGAAATGGCCAAAGATGACCAATGTGTCGTGGTCATAAGGATCGGAAATAACCCTGAACGCAGGAGGGAAGAGAGCGCCCCCACCATTAACATATCATGGGACGGCAGCGGCGTTAACACACAGGTCGGATTGACAATCGTTAATTCAATTGCCGCCGTCCATGAGATTGACGTTTCTCTTCAGCCCGCGGTTCTCAAGTGGGCAGAACAGGTTATGTGGGGCGGGGACATCGATCGTCTACTCATGGGGGTTTTCGAGGCCATTTTAAATTCGCTCCGGCACGCAACGAAGATGGGTGACCGAGTTCGCATTACATTTCGCAATGAAAACTCAACAGCGATAGTCGAGCTACATCAACCAAGTGAATGGCGGGACTGGGACAAGAGCCTCGGCACCGTTCGCCGCGCCTCGGTGGAACGAGCTGCGGCACTCACCCCAGATATGGCGGAGTGGGGGACTTTGTTAATGCTCTGGTACTCGGACAGCCTAGATGTACTTCGGCAAGGAAGATTAATTCGGATGCATTTTTCTCAGAAGTGGCGAAAGGGGGAGAAATGATACCAAACTTCACTATTGAACCAACTCTTTCGGAGGGAGTGATTGAAATTACTGCCACTTATCCTGAGTTCGCAATCAGTGACGCTGGATTCGACGAGCCCTTCCGCAAGCAACTTGTACAAAGCTATGAGAAACTCGCCCAAACGCAGGAGAACCGCGATTGTATTCTCACCCTTAAGGTGAAGGTCGCAGGTAGCCCCGTCGTCAAGGCTATATACGAACTTTGGAAGGTCGTGCGGGCTCGCTCAGGCTTTCTCATATTGGCGGATTACCCACCCAACTATGTCAGAGCCTTGACCGACTTAGGCCTGCCGAGTCTGCCTGGATTTGACCTGGTAAGCGACACCAACGAAGCGCGCCAAAAAATGGTGACCCGGCGCGCCGGGCGGGAGCATAAGAACGGAGCCCAGATTGGCTGAACTACTCGATCGCCGCGATCTGTCGGAGGGTTTTCGCTGGCTTGCGGCAGCGGTTGTCTTCTGTGCCATGCTGCCGCTGCTGTTCTCAGACCTTCATCTATGGACCTCACTGTCACGCTCAATGGGGGACGACAAGGTCATCTTATGGGTAGTAGTGCTGGCAATCGTTATTGTCGTTGGAAAAGCGATAGAGGGATTAGCCAGGTTTCAGTTTGGCGCGTACTTAGACAGCACATTCTTCTTGGCATCGATTGGACGAGGCGTGAGCGAAGCTGTCCAGCGCAAGGCGGGAATAGGACGGTTGGAAATACTTGCTGCGCAGGCCCAGAGGTTTCTGTATTGGACATTCGTACCGCCGCTATGTGTGCGCGCCTTCGTTACCCTATCGATAGAAATGGCAAATGACCTCACCAAGGACACCGGCTTCGATGGCACGCTTCGAATTGATCCGCTGCAAAGGATAGTAATGTTCCTAGCAGTGAGCCAGCCAAAAATTGGCGACAAGTGGGGCGGAGTCGAAGTGGAATGCAGCCGGGGGTTGGATCGCTTTCTTTTCTTCGTAACGTTAGGGCAAACATTTCTCCTCGTGGGTATAATCGGTGTGTGTGCCTGCATGTCGTCAATACATCTTGGGGATACATCTACAATGCTTAAGCAGGGCGGACTCGCAGTTGTCGCGCTTCTGGCCGCGAAGGTTGCCAAAATTGCCTCGGGACAAGCTTTTGAAGAGCTGTTGGTGTACGTAAGTGCTCTGTCGCGCGGATTTGTTCCTCCGGTTAGTCTGCCCTCAGACGAGCTTTACTAGCGCAGTACGTTCGACTTGTGTCGATTGCCAGTTGCCGCGGCTGGCGCATACATTGCATTGTGCCACGCGACGAATGTCCAGCCCCTCCCCAACTTGCAATCACTTTGACGATAAATCGCCTACACGTGGAAGTGCCCGTGTGGGTGGACACTCACGCGGGCTTTTTCGCTAACTCTGACCTAACTCGGAATTACGCTTGCTTACTCGTCGGCTCCGTTTCCAGTATTGCGGGTCGATTCTGAGCACGGAGGTCACTCCTGTTGCCAAGTTAATGAAGCCGCCGTGATAGTTGATTTCGCCATACCGAAACAGCCGGGCCAGTAAGGCCAGCGCGTGCTGAGCGAGGATCGAGTTGACAAATGCCGATTGGCGGTCAAGTGCCTCAACCGCGCTACAGCTTGGTTCTCCGTCATCGTCGAGGCCGGGATCCACGATCTCAGGATAAAGTTCGGCGGCCGTACGCAGTCGCAGTTTTGACCTTCGATTGCGCTCGTTGAGCGTCTCACCCAGGACAAATTGTCCACTGTCGGCATTGTTGCCCTGATCGCACCAATATGAAGTCGTGCTCCGCCCGCTTACCGCATCGCCAATAGTTGCTCGTGCCGCCCGCGTATCCACGCACCCGATTACAATATGGGCACGGAGGTCATCGCCGGAGTAGCTACGGGAGATGAAAGTCCCCGACCGTAGGTGAGCAGGGACCGCTTCCCACTTCAATCC
>JBEKQO010000355.1:0-6732 GCA_049519635.1 Terriglobia bacterium
GATCGTTTTCGGCCAGACGGAAGGCATTCTACTGCAAGGGGGGCCTAAGCGGGATGCTTACTTGTACCAGTCTGTTGCAGTGCCTGCCGGTAATTCCAGGGCATCCCGGCGGTGGGATGCTAGGCCAGTTCGGTGGCGTGATTATGCAGTGCGGTGAGGTAGTCGAAGGGATTGGTGCCGTTCAGTTTGCAGGTATGAATGAGGCTCATGTACAGGTCGCCCACCTGCACCCCGTTGCGGGTTCTGTAGAAGAGAGAATTCTTGCGACTACGGTAATCTTTCCGTAGTCGCAAGAACTCGCTCTTCGTCGGCAACCAGCGCGGCGGCCGCACCGCCGCGATTCTGGCCAGCCTCACCTCCCCTGCCGCCGGCGCCAGGTCGATCCGCAACTCTACCTCACGCAACTGCTCATGAACCTGCCCACTTGGCCGGTGCACGACCTCGACGCTTGGCTCCCCGACCTGTGGATACTCCGCCAAGCTGCCCCCGCCGCCACCCCGGATCAGCCCCCCGGTAACCCCACCTCCCCCGCCACGCCTGAGTAGACCCTGGGCTTCAGGTACCGCTCACAGTTTTTGGACCTTATGCCCTTTGTGGATGCTTTTTGCTCACGGACCAGTTTATTGATCTTACGAGTACCACCAGGGTTGCTCTTTAAGGCTAACATGTGAGGCTATGCTGAATTATTATACACTGTATCAGCATGAAACAAAACGGGTTATGGTGGACATGGAGAGGTTCGAACTCTCGACCTCATGACTGCCAGGCATGTCAGAGTTGTACCCGGTGTTGGTTCTTAAGGGCCTTGGCTGGCTGCTGATGGCCCGTTTTACCCCTCATTCCCGTGCAGATGTGGCCCAGATGTGGCCCAGAACTTGGTGGAGACGGCGAGTAAATCACATGCCTTTCTTACTTGCGCATTCGCAGCAACCCAGCGTTGCCAGGACCGCCTCAGGCGTTTGTTAGGGCGACGGCGATGTGGCGACGATTGGCGGACCTGGAAATCGTCGCCTCGCTTCTTGGCCAGGTTGTAAAGGCTCTGTCGCACCGACGCGGCAATGTTCTTTGTGGGCGCCATCTAAACCACAGACTCCATGTAGGGCCGCATAACATTCGCCACCCTACAGATTCGCGCATAATTCGCAATCTCGTCTATTGTTGCCCTACGCCCTCGCCAGCACTCACGCAGTGCCTCAAGGGCAACGTCGAGGCCAATCCTGTTTCGAAATTTGAAGCAATCCGCAACCGTCTTGGCCGGACTGAAAACCTTGACTGTAACGCCTCCCACCTTGTGCCGCTCGATCCCGGATGTTAGAGCGCTCCCGGTAAAACGAATAATGCGCAGCCGAATGCCATTCATCTTGGGAGCCCACGCTTTTCTATCAATAGCCATCCATACCTCGGAGGGCAGTTGCGTGCCCAGGTTGTGAAACCGCAGAGCCGAAAGGAGACAGACAACGCCATTCGGCACGCGCTTGGTGGCTTCCGCCAGACTGTGATTCTCTGATAGATTGGCATCCGCTGGCACATACAGACCGCGCCCTGCCCGGTGCAGTTTGCCGCACCGGGTCAGGATAGCCAGATACTGGCGTTGAATGCCGTGACGGAGGAGGTCTCTTGAGCGGAGCACACCCGCACGTCGGGCAAGTTCGAGAGTACGGTTTGTTTTTGAGTGGCTCGACATCTTATTTTACGAATCATAGGACATTATATGTATTGTCCTATGAAATGTAAATACTTGCGGCCATAAAACGAGATTATGCTAGCTCGCCCCGGCCGGTTAGCGACTTCCCACAATCAAAGCATTCGGCCGATCTACTGACCAGAATTTCCTAGCTGACCGACAATCGCCTTCGTCCGCCTGTGGAAAACGCCCCGGTATTCGCTCCCCCAACTCGTTATTCCGGGACCCGGGTTATTCCGAGCTAACACAAGGAGCAGGCTTTGAAACTGGTCGTCCTGCCTCTCTAAGCCGGAATAATAAGATGGGTTGAGAAGGATATTTTTCGTCAAGGATGCTCTATATATCATCAACCCTGAGCCGCGGACCAAACCGGCTGCGGCGTCTCCAATCCGTACTCCCGCATTTTGTCGTACAGAAGGCGGCGGTGAATGCCCAGAAGCTCAGCGGCCTTTGCTTTGTTGCCTCCCGCCTGCCGTAGGGCACGTTCAAGCAAGAACTTCTCGATAGCCTCCACGTTTGGTTTCCATCCCGTATCGAGTGGGGGTAATTCTGTCCACGGAATAGAGGCAGAAGTCTCTCGCGGCCTCAACTCGATTTCGGACTCCGTAAAAACGCCATTCTTGGCCAGAACTAGCGCGCGCTCGATGGTGTTTTCAAGCTCACGGACGTTGCCAGGCCAGTGATAATCACACAGTCGCGAGAGCGCGTCCGGCGTGAGGGAACGTTGCCGGACGCCGCGATTCAGAAAGTGCTGCACTAAAGCAGGAATATCTTGGCGCCGTTCGCGCAGAGGGGGCAGAGATATGCCTGCGGTTTCGCGCCAGTCCGCCTGGCTGGCTTTGGCGATATCCAGCACCTTGGCTGGCAATCTGACGATCCTCGGCTCGGTGGCCAATCTGATTGTCATCGAGAAGGCCAACCGTGAAGGAACCAAGATTTCATTTTGGGAATACTGCAGAGTGGGGCTGCCCGTCACCCTGCTAACGCTTATTCTTGGGATCGCGTGGTTGTTACTCATAGGTTTCTGAAACGAGAAGCGATTAAGAAAGGCGACCAAATTATGCGGGCCGGGGCTCCGACCCTCCGCGAGAAACACACTGGGACGGAGGCATTGACTCGTGGAGGTCAGGATTATTCCGACGGTGAAAATCGCAAATTGGCTGTAGTCCCGGTCGGGCTCGAAACTAACAGATTCTACTCGGAATAATCGGGGACTCGGTATAACGCGAATCACGGCTCGGCAGGTGCCGAAATTTGAGGGTTTTCCACAACCACTACGGCCGGAGCGCTCCGCATTGGTGTTAAGCGTAACTCACTCGGCGGCGATCGTACCACAGTGTGTGCATCGCGGCAGTTTCTAACCATTACCCGCGAACGCGCTCGCGGACGGCGTTGAACCATTCGACTTGGGAAGTTCAAAAGATTTTCATTTGCCCCACCGCTTTGCGTGAATCGGACTCCGGTGTGGAAGGGCGTTTTTTATTCCCAATCAAGCAGAATACCAACTCAGCATAGTTCCAAGTCAGCACTTGATCGACCTCGCGCGGCCCCGCCGTGCATGCAGTTGATCTGGCAAAACGAAGATCGGACGGTTAAGGATTTCCCTTGGTCTGGCAAAAAAGTTGTAGGTTCCTCCGAAGTTCGTCGCGAACGCTACGGAACGCCGCCAACCGGTCTTCTTCGGAACCTTGAACAGCGGCGGGGTCACAGAGGCTCCAATGGATCCGCTTGGTGGTCGCGGCAAAGACGGGGCAACTCTCACGGGCGTTGTCGCAGACGGTAATCACGTAATCGAATACCTGCCCCGCGAACTCGTCCACGGATTTCGACCGGTGGCCCGAGATATCAATCCCGATTTCACGCATGGCGGCAATAGCTTCAGGACGCACGGAGCTCGGCTTCGTCCCCGCGCTCGCGACCTCGAACGCCGCGCCTCCATCGTGGCGGAGCAACCCTTCCGCCATCTGGCTTCGCGCGGAGTTTCCCGTGCAGAGGATCAGAACTCGCATGATTGGTCACCTGTTCAAGAGATATGAAACTATACGGCTATTATCCCGCTGGAGTTGGCGGTGAAAGCCTCAGTCCGGATAAACCTCCAGCTTGACTGTAACCCGCGGCATCCCCGCAGAGGGTGTCGTGACTACCGACACCACCTCAACATCTCCTTGGTCATGCTTGCTGAATCGAGTAGACGGACTGGCACCTTGCTGAATTTGAAACTCGGGTCGCAGTTTGTCGGCCAGCCACTGATGGTAAGCCTCGGACCCGTGGTTTGTCTGAAATTCCCAATCCGCGCGTGCTACCCACCCGTGAATTGTCGGTAGATGTTGATCGATTAGCCGCGAGTCGGGGGGAATGGTTCGCTTTTGCAAGCCGTCAACTTCATGCTGCAAGTGCGTATCCGGGCTGGACTCCGAAGTGCAGCTCGTGAACGCTCCCCAAGCCGAGAGCATGAGGACAGCGATCACGGTTTTAAGGAGCGTGTTCATACGTGCCGTTGTGGCGATGCTTCGTTGCCCACATTCGCTTGTTCGCCCCGACTATTGGCGAGGTGCAATCCGTTCTCCAACAACTTCATTTTCCTGGCATCATGTTATCGAGCGCGGCCAATCCCCTCACCGCGACTGTAGCGGGTACCGGCACGTACCCAGCGACGGGAGCGTATCGTTGCCCGTCCGCCAAACACCAACTGAAGAGGTCATGAATCAACTTGGCTTTGGCCACATCCGGGTTACTCTTTCGGAGGAGTATCCAACTATAGGTCACGATCGGGTACGAATCTGGTCCCGAGGGGTCAGGAACAAAAGCGCGCAAGTTGTCGGGCAGTTGAGCTCCCGCTAATCCTGCAAGGATGCTCAGTCCCGACGCCTTCACGAACTTGCCTTCTTTGTTCTCGATGATCGCCGTCTTCAGGTCTAACTGTTGTGCAAATCCGTATTCGATGTAACCAATGGAACCTATCAATTGCTGGATCCTGCCGGCGACTCCCTCATTGCCAGGCGCACGCATCGCCATCCCCGGCCAATCGACGAGGGTTGCAGCGCCGTACCGGGCGCGCCATTTGTCGCTGATCGCATCCAAGTGTTTCGTAAAAGCGTATGTCGTACCACTCCCGTCTTGCCGTACGACTGTCGTAATGGTAAGGTCCGGAAGCCTAACGCCAGGATTTGACTCGGCGACCAGCTTGTTGTTCCAATTCGCGATTTCCCCAAGGAAAATACCGGTGTAGGCCCTTCGCGATAGTTTCAAATCCCCCTGGAATCCGGGAAGATTGTAGGCGAGTACCACGCCACCCGCGGTGATCGGCACCATCAAAACGCCCTGGTCGACAAGAGCGATATCGTTATCCGTCATGGCGGCGTCGCTGGCGCCAAAATCGACCCTGTCCTCATCTTTGACGTTCTTTCCGATGAAGCGCCGGACACCCTCGCCGCTGCCAACTACGTCGTAGGTGATGTACGTGTTTGGGTTGTCATGTTGAAAGATCGCAAACCAATTTTTGAACAGTATTGAATCAAACGTGGAGCCAGCACCGGCTAAAGCGACTGCGCCGACTGGAACTTTGGTCTCCGTGGTCCCGCGGCCCGAGGAAAAACAACTCGTCAGAAGGCTCCCCAGCAAGACCGTCGTCAGGGCAGGCATTACACTGATACCCATCGAATACATCATCTTGGTTCGCATATTCTGCCTCCATCTGCCAACGAGAACGGTGTACGCCGCAAACCTTTTCCGAAACGCCAATCAGTCTTCCTTGGCGATCAGTTCGCGCACATGGTTCTCGATCTCATCGCGCACTTGGCGGAATACTGCCAGGCGCTCGGCGGCAGTCCCTTCGGCAGCAGCGGGATCCTGGATGTCCCAATCGAGACGCCAGATGGCGCCTGGAAAGATGGGGCATCTTTCCTTCGCCTTCTTGCACACGGTAATCACATACGTAAACCGCTCCCGGAAAAACTCTGCGGAGTCCTTTGCCCTATGGCTGGAAATGTCGATTCCCACCTCTTGCATCACGCGAACGGCGACTGGATCGAGTTCCGTAGGCGTGGTGCCGGCGCTGGTGACTTCGAAACGGTCCCCCGCCATGTGGCGGAGAAAGCCTTCCGCCATCTGACTTCGGCAGGAATTGGCTGTGCAGAGGAATAGGACGCGTATTTTCTTCATAGGAGGCCCTTTCCTTTCCTTCGAGAAGGCGGAGAACCTGTTGGTCTGATTCCGAAAAGCGAAATACTCAAACAAGTCAAAAGCGAAGTTATAACCGCCGACGATATGGTGAACGAATTGACCCCTGTCCATATGAGCAGGGACAAGGGAAAAGCTGCTCCGGCCATCTGGAGCAAATCGAGCGAGAAGCGGACCATTGCCAGGGGTCGCCGCGACGTCTCGCCGCTTGTGTCAAACCACTGCATTCGCATAGGCGAATATAATGGGCGAAAAAAAACTACACCGGACAACAACCTCCGGATTTGTGGACTAATCCCGCACGTTTCGCATCGTCGGCAATTTCAGGAACATCGTGAAAGCAATTGCCCAAACACTTCAGAAGGTTGCGGTGAAAGGCCGACTTGGCGCTTGCCAACCGATAATGAACCCAAAGCCCGTTCTTTCGAGTTTCCACCAATCCCGCTCTCCTCAAGTAACTCAAGTGACGCGAAGCAGTCGGTTGAGGGACCTGCAGAACCTTTACCAAGTCTCCAACGCACATCTCCCCGCCCGTCAGAAGACAAAGGATCCGGAGTCGGGTACGGTCCGAAAATGCCCTGAAAATCAGGTTGACTTGTGCTTTGCTCTTTTCCACTATATTCGCCCACGCGAATCTAACACGCGCAAGCGAACGAAACAAGATCCAAATTACAGACCCCAAATACATGGACAGTCACGCCGCTGCGGACTTTCCAGTCTTATCGCGAGACCAACTTGGCTTCTGGCAGGGTGCGCGACATAGAAGTTGGAATTAGGCGGCAATAGCCGCCCGGCGGCTCTCCCAGTAATCCTCAAAACCGCCATTGAGGTAAGCACAGCGCAGGGCCAGGATAGAGTTGGCTCCCCGG
>JBEKQO010000356.1:0-6691 GCA_049519635.1 Terriglobia bacterium
CAACCCAACAGCACGGTGGGGATGTTCAAGATCGACCCGGACGGCAAGGGCGCCACGCGGGTGCAGGTGAAGCTCGGTCGCGCCTCGGTGAATTCGGTGGAAATTCTGGGTGGGTTGGAGCCCGGGGACAAGGTCTACCTCTCGGACATGTCGCAGTGGGACGCCTTCAACCGCATCCGGCTGGAATGAGGGAATCGGGCCATCGGATTATCGAGCCATCTGGTGATCGGATGACTGCGAGGGAAACACGAAAATCGAAACTCGAAACTGGAAGACCGAAACTCGAAAACGCAAATCGCGAGTTGGCTATCGAATTTCGAGTTTCGATTTTCGGCCCCTGTGAGTCAGTCGGCAGGCGAAAAGAATAGGCAATCCTTCATGGGGTAGTGTTTGCGGTTATGCGTCCAGAGAGAGAGTTTGTGAATCGAAGCGGTGGCAGCAATCAATGCATCGCCCAGTTCGACAGAGTGGCTTTTGGCGAACTGCCGCAGGTAGTCGCCGGCGCGGCCCCCGATTTCCGGGCCGATCGGTACGCACGTAAGGGCACGGAACAGCGCCTCGAGGAGCTTGTATTCGTGAAGCCGCGCTCCATGCCACATCTCCGCCACGGTCACCGGTGAGTAGGCAATGACAGCATCGCTTCCGCTCAATTCCGCCCATCGCTCCAGCAGGCGCCCGTCAAGGCCTCGCGCCACGTTGATGAGAATGTCCGAGTCAAGGAGAATGGCTTTCAACGCACCCTCTTCAGCCGCGATCCCCTCCGCAGCCCGCGCAGATAAACTTCGGGATCGGAAAGGTCGGTTCGGTCCTTCCATATCCCGCCGAAAGACTGCATGGAATGCTGGCGATTGGCAAGCCCTGACGAGTATTTCTCACGAACCGCCTGGCGCACCAGATCGGAGATGGAGGTTCCCGCCTGCTGCGAGCGGATGCGGAGCGTTCCCCAAAGCTCATCGTCCAGGTAAAGTTGAGTTCGTCTCATGGTGTACAGTATACATCATTGACAAAGGTCGATTGACTATTCCGAGTTGCGGCTTTTGCAAGTCTATCGGCCCTCAGCCGTCAGCCAAGGCTTTAGCTGAAAGCTGACGCCGGAAAGCTTATTACTTAAAACTGAGGACACACGCTATGAGCACGCTACTCCATGACTTGCGTTACGGCCTCCGCATGCTGGCGAGAAACCCCGGCTTCACGGCGGTGGCGGTGCTGACGCTGGCGCTCGGCATCGGAGCAAATACCGCGATATTCAGTTTTGTGGATGCCGTGCTCCTCAAGCCACTGCCATTTGCACACCCCGAGCAGATCGTGCAGGTGTGGGAAAAGCCGCCCGACGCCGAGCGCAACGTGATCTCCACGCTGAACTTTCTCGATTGGAGGAATCAGAACACGGTTTTCGAAGCGATGGCGGCCCAGACGGGAGGCTCCATGACGCTGACGGGCGGCGACGTCCCAGCCGAGCTTCGGGTTGCGCGCGTTTCCGCGCCTTACTTCAGTATCTTCCGTGCCGCACCACTGCTAGGACGCACCTTTGCGCTCGATGAAGACCAAGTCGGCAAGCAACACGAAGTGGTTCTGAGTCACCGGACCTGGGAGAACCGTTTCGGAGCGGACCCGGGCATGATCGGCCGCAGCATCCAGCTTAATGGCGAGGCCTACACGGTGATCGGGGTGATGCCGGCCGGAACCTTCGATCGGGGGTGGCAAGACCTGTGGACCCCACTCGCTTTTGAGCCCAAAGACATGACGCGGGATTATCACTGGATGATGTCGTGGGCCCGCTTGAAGCCCGGTGTGACGCTGGAGCAAGCCCGTCAACAGATGAAGGCCATCGCCGCTCGCATCGAGCATGAATATCCCCAGTCGAATAAGGGTTGGAGCGCAACCGTGGACCAGTACGTGGACCGGTTGGTAGACAACAATTTGAGAAAATCCCTGCTGGTGCTTCTTGCCGCGGTCGGAGCGGTGCTGTTGATCGGCTGCGTGAATTTGGCCAATCTCTTGCTTGTGCGGGGCGCGGGACGGGAACGCGAAGTGGCCATCCGGTCGGCTTTGGGAGGTGGCCGAGCGCGCTTGGTGCGACAGTTTCTCACCGAAAGCGTCATGCTGGCGGGCCTGGGAGGGGCTGTTGGCGTCGCCCTGGGCTGGGAACTCATGCTCGCGCTTAAAGCCTGGATACCCCATTTCCTTCTCCCCGCCGAAGCCGACGTGCGGCTGGACGGGCGCGTGCTGCTTTTTACCGGCGCCATCGTCATTGTCACCGGGGTCCTGTTTGGGATCGCTCCGGCGCTGCATGGGGCGCGCGCCGATTTGGTGGGCTCGCTCAAAGAAGGAGGCCGGGGAGCGACCTCCGGTGCGGGGCGCAGGCAAGTCCGCAATGCGCTGGTGGTGGCGGAGATTGCCCTGGCGTTTGTCCTGCTGTCCGGGGCTGGACTCCTGCTGCGCAGCTTCTATCAACTTCAACAGGTCAATCCGGGCTTCGACGCTACTAACGTAATCACCATGCAGTTTCCCATGTCGTCCGAGCAGTATCCTGACGGGCCGCGGATCATCAACTACCAGGAGCAGGTGATGGAGAAGATTCATGCCGTGTCTGGCGTCCGCGACGCTGGTGTCTCCGATGCTCTTCCTCTTCAGGGCTGGTCAAATGGGATGCATTTTCTGATCGCGGGGCGACCCTTTGTGGACCCGGCCAACCGGCCTGACTGCGGCTTCAAAAGGGTCAGTCCCTCATATATTTCCGCCGTCGGAATGCGAATGCTCAAGGGACGCTGGTTGGCGGAGACGGACACTCCGAGCACCCTGCCCGTGGCCGTGATTAACGAGACGATGGCCAAGCGAAGCTTCAAAGATCAGGACCCCATCGGCCAGCGCATTTTGATTGACCAGGTTAGTCCGGGCCAGCACTGGCTGGGGCCGGAAATACCTTGGCAGGTGGTGGGTGTCGTCGCGGACGAAAAAATGGACGCCCTCGATGATTCGAGCAGCGGTTTATATGTCTCGTATAAACAAAGCCCGACTCTCCAAACGGCGCTGGTGGTGCGCGGCGCTATGGAACCCACGCGCTTGGTGAAATCCATCCAAGCGGCCGTGTGGCAGCTCAACAAGAATCAGGCATTCGACGACATCAGGACACTGGAACAAATAAAGTCGGACTCGCTGGGCGAAAATCGCTTTCGGGCCCTCCTGCTGGGCGCCTTCGCGGGGCTCGCATTGTTGCTCGCCGCCATCGGAATTTACGGAGTGATCTCTTACTCCGTCACCCAGCGCACGCATGAATTGGGAGTGCGAGGGGCCTTGGGCGCGAGCCCTCGGGACCAGCTTCTTCTGGTCCTCAAGGGGGGGATGACTTTGACCGCGATCGGAATGGGAATTGGAGTGGTGGCGACGGTCGCCCTCACACGATTGCTGGCCAGCCTGCTGTTTGGCGTCAGCCCGTACGACCCTTGGACTCTGGCCCTTGTCAGTGTAGTGCTCGCCGCCGTCGCGGGGGCCGCATGTTTAATCCCTGCCCGCCGCGCGACGAAGGTCGAGCCCATAGTGGCTCTGAGGTATGAATGAAGCAATCTGGCCATCGGGCCCTCGGCTCACCGGTTCATCGGCTCATCGAGCCATCTGGTGATCGGATGACAGTAAGGGAAATGCGCAACTCGAAACTCGAAAATCGCAAACGTAAAGCGCGGGTTGGCTGGCGAATTTCGAGTTTCGAATTCGATTTTCGATGAGCCGATGAGCCGATGGGCAGATGACCCGATGGTCCGGTTTGAGGTGAACAATGACCACTTTGATTCAAGACCTGAAATACGGCCTGCGGATGCTGGCGAGAAACCCCGGCTTCACGGCCGTGGCGGTTTTGACCCTCGCGCTCGGCATTGGGGCGAACACGGCAATATTCAGCGTGGTGAATGCCGTTTTGCTCCGGCCGCTTCCTTACCGGGACGCTAATCGCTTGGTGATCGTTTGGGAACAGAACCTTCCTCGCGGCTGGACCACGAACATTGTTTCTACAGCGAACTTCGGCGACTGGCGGCGGCAGAATACGGTTTTCAGTGACATGGCTGCGGTGGACCCCACTTCCTTCAATTTGACCGGCGTTGGTGAGCCCATGGAGATTGAGGGCGAACACGTCACGGCCAATCTCTTCACGCTGTTGGGCGTTTCGCCCATGCGCGGCCGGGGATTCGTCGCTGCCGACGACGAAGCCTCCAGCCCCCCTGTGGCCATCGTCAGCTATGGATTATGGCAGCGCTACTACGGCGGCGACACCCAAGTGCATGGCCACCAGATTTCTCTCGATGGGCACAGCTACACCGTGGTGGGAATCATGCCGCCAGACTTCACCGATGCCTACACCTCTTTCTTCAACATCCATGCCCAGGTCTGGGTGCCCGGGCTGGACATGCGACCTCGATGGCGCGCCGAGCATGCCTACCTGGCACTGGCGCGGCTCAAGCCGGGCGTTGCCTTGAAGCAGGCGCAAGCGGAGATGGATACCATCGCGAGGCGCATCGAGAATCAGTATCCGGAGAACAAAGGTTGGAGCGTTGCCGTCGTCGGTATGCACGACCAGATTGTGGGGGCCGCCCGACCGGTGTTGCTGGTGCTCGTCGCGGCGGTGGCCTTCGTGCTGCTGATCGCTTGCGCCAATCTCGCCAATCTGCTGCTGGCGCGCGCGGCAAGCCGCGAGAAAGAAATCGCCGTGCGTTCGGCCCTGGGCGCCAGCTCCTCACGGATGCTGCGTCAACTTCTTACGGAAAGTTTCCTGCTCGCGCTCTTCGGTGGAGGGTTGGGGGTTTTGATTGCAGCCGGGGGGACAAAGGTTCTCGTGGCGCTGTCTCCCTCGGCCCTGTTCCTGGTCGCTCCGGGCCTTAACGCCGCCGCGCTCAACGGCGGAGTGCTGAGCTTTGTGTTGCTGCTCACGCTCGCCACGGGTTTTCTTTTTGGGCTGGCTCCGGCCTTGGGAATGTCCAGGCCGGATTTGACGGAGTCGCTCAAGGGGAGCGGCCGGGGCGCCTCGGAGAGTGGGCGCGGCCATCGCGTGCGCGGGTTCCTGGTCACGGCGGAATTCGCCCTGGCGTTTGTGCTGGTCATCGGCGCGGGGTTGATGATCGGGACCCTTGTGCGGATCACGCATTTCAACCTGGGGTTCAACCCGCATAACGTGTTGACCTTGCGAATTCCCTTGCGCGGGCCGCAGTACCGAGAGCAGCGCACCCAGGCACGCTTCTTCGAACAGCTCCTGGGGCGCGTCGACGCTTTGCCGGGGGTTGTCGGCGCGAGCGTTTCGCGCGGCCTGCCGATTGAAGGCCAGAATGGCATGGATTTCGTAATCGAGGAAAACCCCACCCCTCGTCCGGAAGAAACGCCGGCGGCAAACTACCAGGTAGTCGCCTCCGACTATTTCCGGACGATGGGTATCCCTCTGCGGCAGGGGCGAGTCTTCAGCCAGGCCGATATGCAAGACTCGCAGCGCGTGGTGATTGTGAATGAGGAACTCGTAAGGGAGTACTGGCCGGGGCAGAATCCTCTGGGCAAACGTCTGAAGACGGGAATCGATCCCAAGTTGCCTTGGCTTACGGTGGTGGGCGTTGCGGGGAACGTTCGGACGGAGGGTCCGGACGTAGGGTTTGAGCCGGAACTGTACATCCCTTACACGCAATACCCATGGCTGCTCGATCCGCGGCATTTGGTGGTGCGCACCGCGGGAGATCCCTTGGCCTTAGCACAAGCCGTTCGGCGCGAGGTGATGGCGCTCGATACGGCAGTCCCCATCGCGGACGTTCGCCCCCTCGATCAAATCGCCGGAGAGCCGCTCGCACCGAGGCAGTTCCTGATGACGCTGCTCGCCGTATTTGCCGCGCTGGCGCTGGTTCTGGCGGGAGTGGGGATCTATGGAGTTATGGCCTACTCGGTAGCACAGCGAACCCATGAGTTCGGCATACGAATGGCTTTGGGGGCCCAGACTGGCGACGTGTTGCGGTCGGTCGTGGCGCAGGGACTTCTTCGGGTGGGCATCGGGTTGGCGATTGGGAGCGTCGCGTCCTTGGCCCTCGCAGATTTCATGAGCAGCCTGCTTTTTCAGATTCAACCGACCGACCCAGCAACATTTTTGGCAGTAGCGCTCGGATTAATCGGCCTTGCGCTCGTGGCCTGTTACATCCCCGCCCGCCGCGCGGCCAAGGTTGATCCCATCGTGGCGCTGAGGTATGAGTAAGGCGGTGGATAGTGGTTAGTGGACAGTTGTCGGTGGATAGTGGTTAGTGGTTAACTGCTAGTGGCGAGCAGCGGTCCCCGGCCTGTTCCCGGATCGTAGGACCTGGACAGACAACAAAACTCCCCTCCTTAGTTAAGGAGGGGTGCCCGAAGGGCGGGGTGGTTGAGGCTTTAGCTGATTGCCGAAAGCTGAAACGAGCCATCAGATGACCAGGTAACGGCAAATGAAATTCGAAACTCGCGACTCGATAATCGCCTGCCAGTTCGTAGAATGCTTTCTCGAGTTTCGTTTTTCGAATTTCGAGTTTCCAGTTCCGGTCTTTGGTGAATCGATGGGACGGTAAATCGACGAGCAAGCCTACACGAAGGAGAGGGTTATGGAAACATCGCCAGAAGCGAAGGATCAACCGCAGGATGCCGTGAAGTCGAAGCCAGACGCCTCCATGCAAACGTTGATCCACCTGGATGGCGTCACCAAGGT
>JBEKQO010000357.1:0-6644 GCA_049519635.1 Terriglobia bacterium
AACCGTAAACCGTGGAAGTATTACAATTGGCTTATTTTCAGACAATTAAGGCCACAGTCCATGTCCGTGGTTTACGATGGAAACCGTGGTAAGGGGAGGACTTGGATGCGGAAAAACTTAGAGAACCCCTTCGCGAGCGAGGAACCGTTGAGCAGCCGCGACCAAGCGGTACTTGATGTTTTCAGGAGCCTGATGGACATCAAAAGCATCCCGACACTCGCGGCACCGCCTGCCGTTCCCGTGCCAAGCCCCGCCCAACTGCTTCCGACTGTCCCACTGCAACCAAAGGAGTGGGGCCGCTTTACCCCTGAGAACATCAACAGTCCTGAAGCCTGCCGGAGGGACAACGTTCGCTCCCTTTTCGACCTTTCGCCGTCAACCAGCCCCTTGCCAGAGTTCGCGGGCAAGACCCCGGCAATCGAGAAGTCCAGAGGCTATCCGCGAAGCGATATCCTGAGCGTCAACGAGTTGCGGAAATACTACGGTTACGGCCCCGAATCAAGCAAGACTTGCAGCCGCGATGTCCTCCATCTTCGGATGGAGCGGTGTGTCGAGTCGCGGCTCCGCTACCCGGACGACTTGAGCGGGATTGACATGCACGAACTGCATGTGTTGCGCAGCGATAGTTATCTTTCCCTGCGGTTCGGGAGGGAGTTTCCCGTTGAGCACCGCGAGTTGACCATCAAGCTGCTTCGCCATGAGAGGAAGTTTACGCAAGAAGAAGCCGAGCAATACATTGCCCGAGAAGAATCCAGAGTAAAGGCCAAGGAGGAGGCGAACGCTTTGGCCAAAGCACCGCGCGAGGCCCGCCGTTCGTAGGGAAGAGATGAAAGGGAAGGGATAGAAGCCCATCATCACCACAGCGGAGGCAGATAAAGCGGCCAACTAACTTTTCCGGGCCGTGCCGTGTCGCCGGGGCAGTTGACCGGCGCAAGGCTGCGGAGCAGCGATGCGCCGACGAGGTACACTCAACTTTCCCATAGCATCCAAGGGGAACGCCGTCCACGGCAATTCCCCCAGTCTCAACTGGCGAGACCCGCCATGTCCGCGACCTTTTCACCGCCGCAGATATCGCTCCACCATGCCAGCCGGACACGTGCCGGAGGCACGGCCCCGGTGATTACCGCACACCCACTTTGAGCAGGGGAAAACGGCGGAAGCTTGGTTGGGAATTTGGTTGGAACCCTTGGGTCAATCGGGCTTACAATTTCCCTTTATCTTGCGGTTTTTGCGATGGGCGGAAGAACTTAAAATCCCTCGGTCCGCAAGGACTGTGCGGGTTCGATTCCCGCCCTCCGCACCATTATTTTCTTGGGGTTACAAGGACCATACTCTACTTATTTCCATCGCCTGCGGCGACGCTTGGTAATGATTTTGGTAAAAGGCGCTCTATCCTATCAACCGCTGTGCCGAGGTTTTCCCCGCTCAGGTGGGCATAACCGCCCGCACGTTGGCACCCTGGCTAATTGCCACGCCCACAGCGGCTCGTAGAATTGCACCACCAGACTTTGCCGGAAACGCTTGAACAAGTTCCGGATCGTGTCGTCGCTGGGAAAGCGCTCGATCCCCAGCAGGGCACGCAAGGCCTTATCCGTCCGCAGCACCGCCGTGTGCGCAAACCGTCGCGCCCCCATCACCACCGCCATCAGAAACGCCGTGAAAGTCTCCCCCGGGTTGATCGCGTTCGGCGGCTGCAGATGCACCGGCATGTGCTCACTCCCCTGCTGCCGGTAACCGATCTTCTGCAAGAAGGCGATAAACACGCTCAGCCCTCCGAACGGCGTCACCGCCCGCGGCGTCTGACGCACAACTACTTTTTTTCTCCCCAAAGCGCGGTAATTTCTCGTTGCACTGTTCTTTTCCTCCACAGACTTTGTCTAACCAACTTCAATCTAACGGATTAGAACGGAACAGTGCTCCCTAATTTCGTTTTTCAGGTTTAATCGCCTGTATGCCCACGTGCAGACGACGCTGCAACAAGATCCCTTGAGCGGCCACCTCTTTGTCTTCACCAACAAACTGCGGAACCGGATCAAAGTTTTGTATTGGGATGGGAGTGGTCTTCGGCGAAATCCCTATCATCAGACGTGTCCGCTAGTTCGATAGCGAAGCAGCCAGCGTCACCTGTTTGTTCGCTTTTCGGTCTTCGATCGTGATTTTGCCATTCTCCAACCTCACGTCGTCTATTTCGCGCATGCCTTCCGGCGTGTGCGTGTAGAACATGAGGAAGCGCGATTCAATGGTGGTAAGTGCCGGCAGCCAGCGATAAACCGGGGCGCCGAACATCGAGTTCAGTTGCACCACCTCGCGCCTGGGGACATCGAACGGCTGGGTGGAAAGCTCCAATCCGTGTGCCGACTGCTTGTTGAGCGGATAGTATTCCCAGTTCTGTGTCCACGGATATTCCTGCGGGTTGAACAAGTATCCAAGCAGCAGCCGCTTTCGTGGGTTGAGCATGGTTACGAATACCCAATGGCGTGCCGCATCCATTAGACACGTGGAGTGGTCCAGTGAGCCCGGTTCCGCCGGCGTGTTGCGCAGATTGACCGTGGGGGTGTTCACCCCGGGAGCTTCCGGCCAATTAAAATCCTTACCCGAGGGCATGCGGTGCGGCAGGCCATCGTTATCGCCCTCGTAAGGCCGCGTCATCCCGTGCAGCGCCGACATATCCACCACAGTCACTCCTGGCTCGAGAAAGGGCGGGCCGATGGTCGCGTGCTCAGCCCAAAACGCCGGCCGATCGAATCCTAGCAGGCTCTTCAGTTCGCTCCGCACGTAGATGACGTTTTCTCCATCTACCATGCGCACCGTTCGCGTGAAGAGTTCCTGCGTAATCGGCAGTTTGGTGGTAAGGCTTAGCGTGGTGGTGCTGCCGTCTTTGGCATAGGCCTTTACCTCAAACGTGGAACCGTGCGCTTCTCCGTGGAAAGGCAAGCCGGCGGCTTTCTCCTGGGGTGACACCGCACCAAACCCGTCCACACAGATGAAGTGGCCTTGCGCGGATTCGGGCTGGGGCTTCTCGCCCGCCTCGCACGCCATGCGGACGGGATCCCACAGCGGGCTGAGTTTTCCCGGATCGTCCGCCAGCGTCACGTGTGCAAAAGTGCTTCCCCGTTGCAGGACCGTCAGCTCCAGGGTTCCGTTCGATAGCAGAAACGCCTCTTGGTCTTCAAAAGATGTCCTCGGGGGGCCGCTGGTTTGCCCGAATGCCGGCGAGAGCGTGAAAAGAGTACTGGTCAGAAGTATGAGGCCGAACCCGCTCTTCCGGTTCCTGCCTCTTGTCGCTACGCAAGGTTGTTTACTGATCATAGGTGTGGGTTCAATGACTTCCGAAAGGTGTCGTCCGCTCGGGCTGCATTGAGAATGCCGCGCGTGGCAATCAGCGGCGGCACCGTCGGCGTCTGTCAGTTCCTGCACCCGGGAATCGAGTTCAGTGCCGCCCCCCAAGTCAATTTGAAAGGCTGGGGAGTGCCGTCAATCGCTCCGTTGACAAGGCTGTTCCCGTCGCTTGAGACCTGGCCGGTGTAATTCGCGACATAGATCTGAAGCGGCGGAAAATCGAGGCGATGCAAGATGACGGACTCGCGCGTAAACTTCTCCACCGTCCATACGGAGGAGCCCATGGCGCGAAAGTTGCCGCACGCCGTGGCATTCACATAACGCCCGTTCTGCAATTTCCAGGTATTGCAGAACAGCCCGCAGAAATGAAACTCGTCGGGGGGACTCAGCAAGGCAGATGGGCCGGGGTTAGTCTGTCGCTCCACGCCCTGCCCGGGCGCGGTCTGCGACCCTCCTGACTGTTGGAGCGTAGCAGCGACGGTCGAGACTTGTCCTTCCGAGAGCGTGACGGTTTCTTCGTGGTCCTGGTAGCCGTTTAGCGCGATGCGCACCCGGTGCTGCCCCGCCGCCAGGTGCGACAACTTCAAGCGGCCCGCCTGGCTCGTCGAACCCACCGGTCCGTCATCGATGTAGACTTGGCTCTGGCCAGGGTTTGATTCGATCATCAGAACACCGGGACTAGGGGCCTGCGGCGTCGGAGGCGGAGCAGGGGAGATCGACCGCAGCGTGCGAATCAAATCCTCCGTGCCCCTGGCGGCCCGAATCTCCCTCTCGACATCTGGCGTGACTTGAAAGGAGATTCCCGATTCCCTAGCCACCGCCGCGATCCGTTCGCTGGGCACATCGCCGGTCAAGAGATCGATAATGTCCTGCTTGGTGAGTTTATTTGCGCCTTTTGCCAGAGAAGGCACAAGGGCCATCGCTAAGATCAACAGCACCGCCGCAGATATCTTACGGGTACAGTTCTTCCCTACCGATTCGCATATAGGTTTTGCCTCAGGGAGCGGCCTTTTTCCCATTTGACCAGAATTTCCTTTTTCAGGATTTACCCAGTCTAGACGGTACACCCGAGCACCTCTAAAGTCAAAGTCCAGCCGAGCTTTCAGTGCTGGGTGCATCCACGGACCACGGAAGAGGTCAGTTTCGTCTCCGGAGAATCCCTAAACCCAAAGTTCCCGTTTTTCCGAACCTCAGGGCTCGGGTATCGCTTTGGTTCACGCTGACCCAGGTCAACGGTCGGGTTTAGAAACCACCCCCATGCAGTTTCATGAGCCCCAAAGGGAACGATGAATCCTCCCCAGCGGGCCGTTGATTCAGCCCCAAAGGGGCGAAATAACGAAGCCCAGGCCAACGGCCTGGGTTTAGATTGCCCGCCGATTTTGCCCCCAGCCCTGAAAGGGCGAAAGAGGTGTTCCCCCGTTCCTGTACGTAACACAACATGAAACCCACCACCGCCGGACGCGCACGGGACCGCCTACGGCGAGCGGTACGTGTGGGACTGAAGAGGATTGTTCCGCCCCTTCAGGGCTCGGTATCGGTTTGTATCCTGCTGACCCAGGCCGTTTGCCTGGGCTTCGTTATTTCGCCCCGTTGGGGCTCAAAACATTGGCATGTTCAGGAAAAAGCGGCGTACCGCAGAGTTATTTTTCTTCGAGAAAAATTACTCTGCGATACGCCATGGGGGATTGAACTCATACTGAAATGACGTGTTGCGGTGACGGGTTTAAGGAATATACTGGGCGCTATGTCTCGACTTCGGCGCTTGGTGGTATCGGACAGTTGGTTCTTTATCACTTGTCGCGTCTTACCCTGGCGCGGGATTCTCACGGCCTCGGAATTCGCCTGCTGGGGCGGGGTTATCCACGAACGCCGCAAGAAACACGGCTTCCTCCTGAGTGCCTGGGTGTTCCTGCCCAACCACTGGCATGCGATTTTCTACCCGCCTTATCCGCTCACGATCTCCAGGGTGATGGAAGCGATTAAGGTGGGCGCGACGAAGCGTATCAATTATTTCCGCGGGGAGCTGGGATTGCTGTTCCCGCCGCGCTTCTTGGATCGCGCTCTGCGGACGGTGAAGGGCGAAAAGGTGGAGTATATTCACCTGAACCCGGTAAAGGCGGGGTTGGCAAAGCGTCCCGAGGATGGGCCTTGGTCGAGCATCCATGATTACACCGATAACCTCACCGATGCGCCCGTAACTCCCAGCGGTTTGTCGGTCGATCGCGTGTTGTTGCCCGCCGACCCGCGCACACGCATTTGAAGGCGTCCCGCAGAGTAATTTTTCTCGGAGAAAAATAACTCGCTACGCCGCTGGTTTCCCCCTTGGGGCTCAAAATCGGCGGTAGTTGCGTCCCCAGCGCATCGGGGCCGTCCGACGCCCAGCGACAAGATAAAGCCATTTCCCGTGGGTCGACATCCGGGATCGCATACACCGCAAAGGACGCGATGTTTTCCCCGCCGCAAAACTGGGCTGGAGCATTGCATATTGAGGCGCTCACGTGTAGATTGATCACTCGGTGCGAACGTCGAAAAGGCAATCTCGTTCTGCATCGCGTAAATGCCGAAACACGGTGCGGGTATGAGAGGGGCCAAGTCTCGCCATCGGCACGGGCGTTAGTCCTAGCTTTATTAGTCCTTACCTTGGTCGTTCCGCACGGAGGCCGTCATGGCGAAACCCCGCGTCTTCGTCAGTTCCACCTATTATGACTTGCGGCATATTCGTGACCGACTTGAAGCCTTCATCGAATCATTTGGTTATGATCCTGTTTTGTTCGAGAGCGGTGACATCCCCTTTCATCATGACGCACCGCTTGACGAATCCTGTTATGCCGAAATCCAAACGTGCCACATCCTGATCCTGATTGTTGGTGGGCGATATGGTAGTCCTTCATCGGACGAAAAACCTCAGGCTCCGAACGATATCGACAAGAGATGCGAGTTCTACAACTCGATCACCCGAAAGGAATACCTAACCGCACGAGAGCGCGACATCCCCATCTTTATCTTCGTCGAGAAGAACGTCCTGGCTGAATATGATACTTACAAACGGAACAAAGATGCACCCATTGCGTACGCGCACGTTGAGAGCGTGAACGTGTTTCGCCTCTTGGATGAGATCCTGTCGCGCGAACGCAATAACTTCATACGGGGATTCGATCGCTTTGACGACATATCGCACTGGCTGCGTGAGCAATGGGCGGGCCTTTTCGCAGATTTCATAGGGAAGCGAAGCTCCGACGCGAGTATCAAAGATTTGGCGGCCAGAGTAACGGAGCTTGGTCAGATTACGAGAGCACTGAAGGAGT
>JBEKQO010000358.1:0-6640 GCA_049519635.1 Terriglobia bacterium
CTGGACAACATCTCGGGCAGTGAGGTTCCACTGGAAGGTGGAGGGACCACATTGCCCATGAAAAGGTTGTCCATGCGAAAGCTCAAAGAAGTACTGCGCCTGCGCTACGAATTGGGGTTGGGGCAGCACCAGATCGCCCGCAGTTGCTCGATCGCACAGGGCACGGTTTCTGAATACCTGCGACGCGCACGGGAGGCGGGGATCAGTTGGCCGCTGCCGGAAGGCTGGAATGATCGCCAACTGGAAGCCGCCTTATTTGGAGGAACCCCGCGGCACGCCTACCCAACCCACAAGCCCCAGCCGGATTTTGCCCAACTCCACGAAGAACTCCCACGCCATCCTCACCTGACGCTCCAGCTCGCCGGGGAAGAATACCGGCAGGCCCACCCGGACGGTTACGCTTACAGCCGCTTTTGCGAATTGTACCAACGGTGGCGTGAGCAGTTGGATGTAGTGCTGCGCCAGGATCATGTGGCGGGAGAGAAATTGTTCGTCGATTACGCCGGGGCGACGATTCCTATCCATGATCCTCAAGGCGGGCCGGAGCGCCAGGCCGCGATCTTTGTCGCCGTCCTGGGGGCCAGCACCTTTACGAGAACCCCAACATCAATCAGGCGGTACTGGGCCCCGGCGCTGTCGATCCACGCCGGCCGTTCTATCACCAGTTCGGACTTGAACAGGGAATCTATTACACGTGCAATTGCAACACCAGCAACTACAACGGCCTTCAGGTCAAAGTGGAGAAGCATGCCTCCCACGGCCTCGACTTCACTTTCAATTACACTTATGGGAGGGGTCACGGCATCAGCAATTTCGGCGGCGGCGGCTTTGACAACGCCTACGACCTTCGCAACGATTACGGACCGCTCGGTTTCAACTCCACCCACGCCGTCACTCTTACCAATGTCTGGCACCTTCCTTACGGCCGCGGCCAGCGCTGGGGATCGGCAAACAGCAAGGCCCTGGATCTGCTCCTGGGTGGCTGGAGTGTGGATGGGATCACGACGCTCGAATCTGGTCATCCCTTCTCGCCCGTGGTCTCCAATACGGCTTCGGTGAACGATCCTGACTTCAGCGGCGTTCGCGCTGACCGAGTTGGCAGCGCGCACATTGCTGGTCAAAGCGCGGCGGAGTGGTTCAACGTGGCCTCTTTCAATAACTCGCTCTGGGGACCGGCGCAGTACGTTGTAAACCTGGCACTGGAAAAGACCTTCAATATAACGGAAAACAAGACGCTGGAGTTCCGTTGGGAAAACTTCAACGCCTTCAATATCGATAACTACGGAATGCCGGCCAATACCGTTGACGTTTCGGGTACCGGACAGATCACCTCAACCGCCATACCCATGCGCCAGATGCAGTTCGGATTGCACTTCCGATTCTAGTGGTTGGTGTAGCGCCGACCGTAAGCCTGCCGTATGATGAAATCGTTGGTGGGTGTGGCGCACAGAGAAGAGTCACTTTGTGCACCGCACCTGGAATCCGCTCATCCGCAAAGTTGCACGATGCGGCCCTGAGGGAGCCGACCCGCTATTCTCTGTCATCCTTATGCTTATCTCCTTTGTTGCCGCCACTGCCCTATGGATCGGAGCGGGCACTTGTGCACCGCCTCCGCCCCAGCGGCAGGAGGTCAATTTCAGCCAGCCGCGAGCTCGCAGCAATATTGTTTATAAAACCGGGTACGCGCTCGATGCTTACTCCCCCGCGGGCGAGCCGCGTCCGGCAGCCGTAATCATTCACGGCAGTTCAGGAAGCAAGAGCACCCACGTGAACCAGCTTTTCCCCCTACTCGATAAATCGGGCTACGCCTGGTTCTCCGTGGACTATGGCTCGGCGATCGATGTTCGTTCGGCGATCGATTACATCCATTGTCCGGGCCGCTTCAACATCACTCCACGCACGATTCTGATTGGCGAGGATACGGGCGCCGCCATCGCTCTTAATCTTGCCCAAGATGGCCGCTTTGATGGAGTCGTTGCCTTTGGCGCCAAACTGCAAGCGCATTCTTATGGCGCATTTCCTCCCGCTACCAAAATCTTGATGATTCAGGGCACCGGGGATGAAGAGGTGAAGGCTCGAGACGTGCAAGCCTTTTGCTTGAAGATTCCGGCTTGCACTTACTTCCCCGTCGACGGTGCAATCCATAATTTTGAGAACTGGCATCCCGACCAGTGGTACTGGAAGGAAGAGTTTCAGGCCTGGCTGCACGATGACAATCGCGGTCTGTGGAAGGACATTGTTTATTCGCGGCCGGGTGGCCGCGATCTGTTGTTGGACGCCTGCATTCCCCAGGGGAAGGATCCCTTTCCCGCCGTCATCATTGTTCACGGCGGAGGTTGGGAAGCCGGAGACAAGGACACTTATGTTTCGCCGGTCTTTGCCCCCCTCGCCCAGGCTGGATTCGCGTGGTTTTCCATCGATTATCGCCTCACTCCATACGTCCACGTTCCAGAACAACTGGAGGATGTGCGAAATGCCATTCGGTTCGTGCGCCAGCATGCGGATTGGTTCCATGTTGACCCCAAGCGCATCGTCTTGCTGGGCGAATCAGCCAGCGGGCATTTGGTGGCCCAGGTAGCCTCAACTCCGTGCACGGGGTGCGAAGTTCAGGCAGTCGTATCGTTCTACGGCGTCTACAATTTTGCTCGCTGGCAAAACGACCCCGATTTCAGCCACATGTTTCAGCGTATGTTTGCGGATCAGGACACGGCGACGCTCGGAAAGTATTCGCCGCTTGATTACGCCAGCGCGAGCCTGCCTCCGATGCTGATCATTCAAGGGACGGCGGACGAGCTTTACCCGGGAACTGTGGAATATGCCCAGCGCCTCGATGCGGTCCACGCCCGCCACAAGGTTGTTCTGCTTAAGAACGCTCCGCACGGCATGGAAAATTGGGAAGGGCATCCGGAATGGATGTTCTACAAACAGAAAATGGTCGATTGGCTGAAGATGACGCTGGGTACTCAATAGGTTTATAAAACAGGGTGAAAGCCTGTCGCCAGCGAATTGATATTGAAGCCGGTGTTATAGCCGATGGCGGAAACTGAGACACCTCGACTTACAGGAATGCCTCGCGGCGACACGGTGCAATCGGCAAGCGGGCTTGGCTGATCCCGAGACGGAATCAGGAAGTCTGCTCGGGCCAAGTTCCCGATATACGACAGCGAGCAGAGTCTGTGGGGGATTAACCGGCTATCGGGGTTTGATACAGGCCTCGGCAGTGAGATTCCCATCGATAAGATTGGAGGTTCGCGACCGGTCGAGTCGGTGTTAGCACCGGGATAATATGGCGCCATTTTCCCCGGTTTGGAGGGAGCCACTTAGCTGAGAATGCTGCTTTCGGGCACACTACCGCTACTGCGGGACGGACACGTGATCGTCCCCACACTTGAAGCACGACAAGTATCGAGCGATCATCAACGCAAGCAAATACCCTCCGGCGCACCCATCAGGACAGGCAATGTTGAAAAGCAGCGCGCGCGGTGGCTATCGCGGGTCAATCCCATGGCCGGGTCGTGGTCGCTCGCAGCGTACCCGAGATCCTATCGGCCGGTGACACCAAGCGGAAAGCTACCAGCAATTTCGCCGCATCCCTTCGGTCGGAGCACACGCAGAATTCGGCGCCTCGGCGATTTTGCGCGGAGGATGATCAAACGGCAAGGAGAATCGTATCGGGCGGAGCTGCACGCTGTGTCGGATGATTACCAGAGGGTTAAGGCAAATGCGCCGTCACGCGCGGGTGATGGCCCGTGCCCGGCCGATGCCTCGTTACTATCACGGGCGCAAGCCACTTCACATGTTAGGGCGTTTCTCGGCAAGGTGGACTGTTATCCGACGTACTGGCCGGAACCAAGCTCATCAGGTGACGCGGTGTAACGCACCGCGGTACAATGAAAATAGGAGCGGGGCTACGAAACCAATTCCGACTCAGCCTGCTGACTGAACGGAACAGCATTTCGTGTGAGGAATCTGGCAGCGATGCGGCGAGACGACTTTACGATGTGGTCTGATCCGCCGTGGACATGCGATCCGTGGCGAGGCATACGCTTCGTTGCCCGACCAAGGGAGGAGTCCGTGATGTCGAGAGCAACAGAGGTGTTCATCGGATGCGCTGTCGCCGTGGCGCTCGCAGTTATTGTCGACGGCGCGCTTCGACCGCAGTCGTTGTATGCGCAGGCCGTATCGCCGCAGGCCGTGGCCGACGCGCAGGCCGCGTGCGCCGCTGACGTGCAGAGGCTGTGCGCCGGTGTACCGCCTGGCGGAGGACGAATCATCGCCTGCCTGAAACAGCGCCAGTCAGAAGTCTCAGACGGCTGCAAGCAGGCCATCGCCAAAGCCATGAGAGGTCCCGGGGGCGGCGCTGGTTCCAGCGCTGTCGCCCCGGCCGCGGCCCCCGTGCCCGAGCCCACCGCGCCAGAACCCACCGCGCCGGCGCCGCCGCCCTCCAAGCCCGCACCTCCACCGCCATCGTCATCCGCTTCGAGACACGGAGCGCCCGGTGCCAGTGCTGGTTCAGGTTCTTACCTGCTGCTGAAGAAGGCGCAGATCATGACCACAACCGATGACCACCCTGGCGAGGCGCTCTGGCCGGCGATCGAGATGTTGATTCCCAGCACCTGGGACTTCAAGGGCACGGTGCGTATGTATGGCGGCACGACGGGCTGTTTCAGCGAAAGTTTTTCCGTGCTCTGGGAGGCCAAAAGCCCGGATGGCGTGACCAAATTTCTAGGCCTTCCCAATTACGCCTGGCAATACTCCAACGACCCGCAGGAGTTGCACAACCTCACCGATCCCAACCGGCGCACGCACACGGGGGGAAAGACAAACGATCTCTGCGCCGTGGCCAAGCCCTTGAGCGCCGAGCAATATTTCCGCCAGAGTGTGCTGAACGACCTGAGACCTGCGATGACGGTGGAATCGGTCGAGCCGTACCCCGCGCTTGAGCAACTCGTGCGGCAGCGCAATGGATTGCCGTCCGCTGACTCCGGCAACGGCGGCGCCCGCGTCGACGCCATCCGCGTAAGGCTCTCATATCAAAAGGACGACAAACCGATGGAGCTCTGGTACTCCCTGGCGCTCGTGACCCAGACCTATCGCGTGGGCCGAGGATTTCTTTATGATATCCACGCCGTCGGCCAGGTGGCGTTGGCCGCGCCCAAGGGCAAGCTCGATGGCAACGAAAAGCTGTTCAAGGTGGTGATGAGTTCCATTCAACCCACGCCTCGATATACCGCCTATTCGAACAAATGGATTGCCAATTACTACCAAATCCAAGCCAACAAAGAGGCCGCGATGGACGCGATCCAGGCCGACCTCGACAAAACCATCCTCCAAACGTACCAGCACATGAGCGCCAATGCCCAGCGGGTTTCGGATATCGGCTTCCATGCCAACGAGCAGAACCTTCGGGATGTGCGAACCTATCGCGATCCCTCGACGGGGCGCACCATGGAGCTGAGTAACCAGTACAACCACGCCTGGCTGAATGGCGCCAATCAGTACATTATGAGCGATGATCCTAACTTCGATCCGAATGGCAGCCTCAGCGGCAACTGGACTCAATTGCAGCCCGTGCAGCCGTAGCCCTGATTGAAGTGGCGCGCACATATTGAGCGGCGGACGGGATGGCCGCCTGGCGGTGCTGCGCCTCAAGGGGGGTAACGCCTATTGTCGAGGTCCGCGGTTCGCCCAGCCATGACAACAAAAAGCAAGCAAGCGCGGTCATGCTTTCCAATGTCCGCGTCTTTTCGGCCCGCCGTGGAAAAATTCCGCGGTCAAGAAACCGTTGATTGTGGCTGTCAGCGACCACCTGGCCGTATAGTCGGAAGTGTCGGAAGCTGGCCGCTGATTAACACGGACCACCCCAAGTAAGTTCTCGCTGGTGGCGTTATCCCTGGACGGCCGGGTTGGAATTTAAAAGCGGAGCGAGCCATTTCTAGGAAATTGTAGAGTCCGCTGTAGAGTTTCTTACCGCGTCCCCGCCGATGAGGCACTCCAACTGGTTCCCATCAGACTGATGATTTCGGCGCCCTTTTATCCCGGTGCTGACAAGTCGGTACGTCGTCGGGTGGTCGCCCCGCCCGGGCGCTATGCGTGCGCTGATGGTTAAAATAGGTTTTGAAATCGAGCAGCTTGCTTTCCAGATCGGCAATTGTCCAGAACAGCGTACGATCCAAGCACTCTCGACGGAGGGTGCCGATCAACCGTTCCACAAAGGGATGGGACAGGGGAACATAGGGGACGGTCTTGATCTCGGTCACCTCCAGTATCCGCAGGTTGGCTTGCCACTGCCCAAACCGATAAAGGGGATCGTGGTCGGAACTGAGGTACTTGGGCATCCCGCGTTGCCCGCGAATCGCGCGGTTGAACATTCGGCAAAGTGCGACACCGTCGACGGGAGCGGCCTGGACACCGAACCCCAGGATGCGGCGGGTAAATTGATCCCTAACGACCAAGACCCAGTGAGTTCGCAACGTGGCCGATTCGCACCGGAACAGATCTACACTCCAGAGGCTATCCTTCAGGTGTCCAAGGAAAGTCAGCCAAGATGGCCCCCCAGCGTCCGGTCCGGGACGGTAGTGACGGGCGAGAATCCTTCGAACCACATCCTTGTCGATGGGGATGTCGAAAGCCCAGGCCA
>JBEKQO010000359.1:0-6830 GCA_049519635.1 Terriglobia bacterium
CCAGGCGACCGCTGAGTATTTTGGCATCCTGCCTCCGGCCTCTTGGATGCCTCAACTCCCCGCCGCCTTCAGCGGACAGATCACGTGCTAATTGAACCGGACAGATGACATACTAACGACATTCTGGAACGTTTCTGTTGACATCAAAGCGACCGGGTGGTACAAGGCGCGCTCGTGCGTGGAGATTTCTCAGGGGACTTCTTATGCCGCGGCCCGAGCCTTGGTAGGCGGACTGTTGACATGCGGAGCCCCGCGTGCTCGTCTTGGTTGCCCTCATAAACCGAACAATGGAGGCCAGTTTCCAATGAAAAACGCGAGAATGATCTTCTGTAGTTTCCTGCTCCTGATAGGAGCCGCCGGCTTCGTCGGGGCGCAATCGGAGCGAATCGTCGTCCACCCGCAGGATACGGGTGTGGCGCTCATCAATCCCGGTATGGGGTGGATGTTCCATCATTACGACAACAGCCTTACAACCTATACGGTGGACCTAGCGCCCTCGGATACCGTGCCGGAATTTCCAGGTGTCAGTTCCATTTATATGCGCCTGGATTGGTCCCACCTCGAGCCCGAAGAAGGAAAGTTCAACTGGTCAATCGTTGATACGCCCATGCAGAAATGGGTAGAAGCTGGCAAAACCATCGCCTTCCGATTCTGCACCTCGGAGGCCGAGCTCCAAGCGCCCTACGCCACGCCTCGTTGGGTGGAAAAGGCCGGGGCCAAAGGCTACCACCTCAAGGGCGAGGGAGAAATTGCGCCAGACGGCCCCATGTGGGAACCTGATTTCGACGACCCGATATTTCTCCAAAAGCTGGACAACTTCCTGGCCGCTGCGGCGGCGCGCTATGACGGCAATCCGCACGTGGCGTTTATTGATGTCGGCTCGTTCGGCGTTTGGGGTGAAGGTCACACGGTGGCCAGCACGAAGATACCTTATTCCGTCGCCACCCTCCGCCGGCACATTGACCTTTACAAGAAGAATTTCAAGCACACGCTGCTCGTTGCCAACGACGACTTCATGATCCAGGGCCGCGGGATCGAGGCGCTTGGCTATGCGCGCGATCAGGGACTGAGCTTAAGAGACGACAGCATCCTGGTCGAACCTGGCGCGCATGCTTACTATCACGCCTTTCTCGCTTATAACTTCTGGCCGCGGCTTCCGGTGATTCTCGAAACGGAGCACTACGGAATGTCGAAGGAGAGCGGAGCTTGGGGAGACGGACACCTTTTGCTGCAGGCGGTCGAGGATTATCATGCCAGCTACCTGACGGTGCACTGGTATCCGCGGGAGTATCTGGCGGACAACCGGGATCTTGTGGACCGGATCAACCTGCGCCTCGGCTACCGGCTGCAACTGGTGGAAGCATCCTGGCCGGGGGAGGTTACGGCGGCTGGTCCAATGGTAATTGGCTACCGCTGGAGGAATGCCGGCGTGGCCCCGTGCTTGCCCGACGGGCATCCCACCATCACCTTCAAGGACCAGAAGGGCGGCATCGCTGGGGTGTTTGTGGATGAAGACTTCAACGTTCGCGAATTGCCGGTGAGTTTGCCAGAACACGCCATGATCATGTCGCGGAAGGAATTTGGGCCGGACCTGGAGGAAAACGACAAGCCGCTCATCACTTACACATTGCCCCCAGCTCAGATTTTGAAGCCCGGCGCATACGGTGTCTACATATCGGTTGGGACCGTAACCGGCGAACCGATGCTTGCGCTTCCGCTCCCGAATGACGACGGCCGCCGGCGGTATCGCCTGGGATCGATCAAGGTTGCGGTCGGAAAATGATGCAAAGACGGACGCGCGCTGCGGCGGTGGTGTTCCAAGGGATTAATTTGTTGGCGGCACTGGACCGGCAGACTCCTCTCGGCCCTGGCCTTGAAACTGGATGGCTGCACGGGTAGGATCACGCGCATCGCTTGCGAGCTTCCCGGTCATCCGCGAGATTTTCGCCTGAGAGGTCTTGAAAACAATATGCTCAAATTTGTGGCAGTCTTAATGCTATTGCCGTTCACATGTATCCCGGGGATTGCTCAAAAGAGCGCCGAGCCGGAGAGCGTGCTACCCGCTATCAACGAGATCGAGGTTTGGCAACAAGTCGGGCAGCAGCCCTACGAATTCACCTGGACCCAACGGGAGCAAGATCCACACACGCTGGTGGATTTTGAGGATATGCAAGGCTGGAACCTCGAGCTTTACGACGGGGCGCAGGGCGAGTTGCGCCGCAGCCGCGAACAGCAGATGTGGGGGGAGTATGTCGCAAAAATTGCATACTTAGGTGTACGCGAACAAAGCCGCGTGATCGCGCGCCCGCCCCATCCCATCCCCATTCCCGGGGCGTTTGACTCCGTGGATTTGTGGGGTTACGGAAATCGCTGGAGCTGGGTCCCTGACCCCACGACCCCTCCCGCCGAGGTCTCCGTCTTAGTTCAAGACGCGCGCGGGAAAGAATTCGATATTCAATTGACTGACATTCAATGGAAGCAATGGTGGCTGATTCATCGCCGCATTCCGCGCGAGGTTCTGAGCCAGATTGTTTTGCCCGCCCGCTTCGCCGGAATCGAAATCAGCAAAGCCACGAACGCACAAGCACGCAGCTTTTTCTGCGATAGTTTGGCGTTCTACGAGGAGGAGTTGAAGCCACTCACGTTTCAGCCGCAGCCAAAGCGCAACCTTAAGCCCTATCGAGGCGAGATCGTGGGGACAAACACCGGCCCCGGGGCCCTGCCGTTCCCAACCCGCGAGGAAACAATTTTGCCGGCGAATTTCGAGGAGAGTTTTGAGGTGACGGCTCGGGAAGTTTCCATGCGCCATTTCGAGTTTCGCTATGCGGGCCGGGATGCAACAGTGGTTTATGACTATCGTCCCGAAAAGGGCGGCCTAAGTGAGCTCACGGCGCGCGTTAATGGCGGCGCGACATTCAAACCACTTATGGGCGGCGGTATTCGATTCGCCGATACGCCAGCCAATACGGTGGCCGAAGGTGAATTGGTGTCTGTTGAGCTGTCGGATGGCGTGGTTCGCGCCGCCTTCCGCATGGGATCGCGGAGGGTGGAATACGAGCTGCGGCTGTGGCAAAAGTCGCTGGTCCTGGACGTGTGGTGCGAAGGCGGCGAAGCCAGAGAGTTGAGCTTCGGACAAGTATCCGGTGTAAGCCATCCCAAGTTGGTGACAGTTCCATACGTCACGTATCAAGAGACCAATCCGCGGGTACTCGTCTCCGGCGACGCGTCCAGCCCCGTGTTTAGCTCGATCTGGTTCGACTGGTACCGCTCGAGCGCCTCCGAACCCTATTATTCCAAAACTCCCAAAGTGGCCAACGACAGCGCTGAGATCAATGGTGGGATGCGCTATTTACCCAAGACTGACGGCTCGCGCAACAATCTCTACGAGAGAATCTTCATCACTAACTCCCCCAATTACGAGGAAACGCTGCCCACGATCGCCAACCCCCCGTCAGTGCGGCAGGAAGAAGGCAAGCAGGTTGTTTGGACGGTGACGGAACCGGAGTCCTTCGTCAAAGATCACGAACGCTGCGCGCGCATCCGCTCCTATGGGCTCGACAAAGTCATGCAGCACAGCCATGAGGTCACTTGGCGCGACGAAGGGGACAGCAACACCATGAAGCTGCACGCCGCGCCCCAAAAGGGCGGAGACGCCATGCTTAAGTGGTATATCCAGGCCCAAAACGATATGGGATGGCTGCAAGGCGTTTACACCAATTACTGCGACTTCGCTTCCGTCAATACAAACTGGAATCCTGACCACGTACAGCGGATGTCGGATGGCGAATGGCGGCGCGCCTGGCCGCGCAATTATGCCTTAAAGCCGGCCAAGGCCGTGGAATTTGATGAATACTACGCGCAGCGCATCAAGGAAAAGTTCGGCGTGAAAATGTCTTACACCGACGTGCATACGGCGGTGGCGCCCTGGGGCTATTGTGACTTTGACGCGCGCGTGCCCGGCGCCGGAACCTTTGCCGCTACTTTCTATGCTTATGGACAGTTGCTCCGCAACGATCAGCATGTTTATGGGCCCACCCAATCCGAGGGCAGTTACCAGTGGCTCTACGCGGGGTTGACCTCGGGAAGCTATGGGTGGGTATACACCAATGTAAACCTCCTCACCCAGCCCCTGGATGTTTCATTCATGCTGAGGAAAATCCATCCACTGGAATGCGACTACGGCTTGGGCGACACGGGCTTTTACCTCAGCCAACTCGACAAGGACTGGACAACCTCGCCCAAGAAGCGCGAGTATCTCGACCTTCTTCTTGCGTCTGCCATCGCTTACGGAAATATGGGCTGGCTGGCCTCGGATTTCGACCCCGGGGGGACTTTCAACATCGAAGCGATGGCGCGCTCATATTACATGATGCAACAATTGCAACAACAATATGCCTTCGCTGAACCCAAGACCATTGAATACGCCGACCGCTCCGGCAAGTTTCTGACGCCAAGCCAGGCGCTGGTCTCGGGCGCCAATGCGGAAGGCCGCTTGCACGTGGTTTACGAGAATGGAGCCGAGGTTTTTGTGAACCGCGCGCCGGCGGGAACGTGGGACGTCATGGATGCGAGCCACACGCCCCACGAGTTGCCGGTATCAGGCTGGCTCGCGTTCAACACTCATAACCACTTTTCTGAAGTATCTGCCACTATCGCGGGGCATCGGATTGACCATGTCCAAGGCCCTGAATTCGAGTTCCTCGATGGGCGCGGCCAATGGACTGAATTCGGCAACTTGGGCGCGAGCGGCAGCGTGGCGCTACGGCACAGTGCCCAGGACTTGCTGGAACTGATTGATATTTACGGTAACCAGCGAATTGACATCCGGGCTTCGAGCGCAACCTCGGCTACTGCCTATGACGCCGAAGGCAAAAGTCTGGGCAAAGTTGAACTCACCGAGCCCCGCCCGGGCTGGTACGAGTTCAAGACTCTCGCCGGAGGGCGACGTTACGCGTGCACGGTTGCGCAGTAGCTAGGATTATTGCCGCGCCAGACCGGCGCGGAACTAAGACCCAATCCAGATTTACTCACGATCACTGGCTGATGGCTGTGCTTCGCCAAAAAACATCAGGCTGGAAGGAATTGACTTTTTCCCGTGTCGGACATCCCTTTAGACGCCATGTTCGCGCTGCTTGGGTCGCTGCTTTGTCCTCTCATTTCTCCCGCTAGCCTCCGAGATATCGCCCTGGAGAACCTCGCTCCGCATTCACGAGGAGTTGCTCAAGCTAGGTATCCCCGTCTCGGAACCGACCGTGTCGCGACTCCTCCCCAGAAAGCGTCGACCTCCTCCTCAAACCTGGAAGGCGTTCCTCGACAAACACCTGAACCAATTGGTTTCCATCGATTTCTTTACAGTGCCGACCGCCACTTTTCGGGTTCTGTTCGTTTTGGAGGTTTTGACCCATCGGCAGCGCAGAGTGGCTCATTTCAACGTGACCGAACATCCGACGGCGGATTGGACCGCTTAGCAAATCCTGGAAGCGTTCTCCGACAACACGGCGCCGCGATATTTGATCCGAGATCGGGACCAGATCTACGGCGATTGTTTCCGGAATCGCCTCAGACACACTGGCATCACCGAAGTCCGGACAGCACCGCAAAGCCCTTGGCAAAACCCGTTGGCGGAAAGGCTGGTGGGCTCCATCCGGCGCGAATGCTTGGATCACATGATTGTGCTGGGAGAGAAGCATCTGCGACGAATCCTGAAGAGTTATTTCGATTACTATTTGGGTGCGAGAACTCACTTCTCTTTAGCCAAGGACGCTCCGACCACTCGCGCCGTGCAGGGGCAGGAGGTGGGAGAGATCGTGGCGATCCCGCAGGTCGTTGGCCTCCACCATCACTACGAACGGCAGGCTGCGTAACCGATCGCAGGTTGGGCCTGCCGTTTCCTTACCATGAAAACTGCAACCTGCCTCGCGCAGGGCGGGCACTTGTTAGGGCAAAGGCTCGACCAACCCGGTGACCTCACGGACCCGGGACCAAGGCACCGAACGACGGGCCGAGACTGCGGTCTTTGGGCGGCTTTGTGCAACAAACGCATCACTATCGCGTCTTGGCGAAAGACACGCTGCTGTCCAATTTGGCTCAGGACCTCCCCGCCGTTTGGAACTCTCCCACGACTGAACCTCGGTTAAAGCACCGCATCGTGCGAATTCTGATCAAGGAAATTGTGGTGGACGTCGACGAAGAAGAGCGCGAAATCGTGCTCATCATTCACTGGGCAGGCGGCAGACACTCAGAGTTGAGAGTTCCAAAGCTCTCCGCGGGGTGGCACGGACGATGTACCAGCCTGGACGCAGTCAACGTGGTCCGCCAGATGGCAGGCCTATTTCCGGATAGACAAATCGCCACAACCCTAAACCGTCTTGGGCTTCATACCGGCGTCGGGAATACGTGGACTCCCATGCAAGTCGCTTCCCTACGTTGCTACCATGAATGGCCGCATACTCTTCTACAGAGCAAAAATCGGACGTTCTGACTATAGACATAGGTAAGCGGTCGCCCGCTGTCCCTGTCACACCACCGTACATGCGGGTCCGCATACGGCGGTTCGGTGGGTTGAGCGATTAGCGGACCGTCAATCGCGGAATCCCGAGCGAGTCGCTACGGGCCAGGTGCCACGGACCGTGGGCGCTTCCCGCCGTTGTCGCGGCGAGTTTGGCATTGACGCCACGTTTCCGCAGCTCGACGAACCGCGTCGTCCCGCGCTTCCACTGCTTCCAGATCACCGACCGCAGTCGGCGCCGGGTCCACTCCTCAAGGCTTTGTAGCACCGAGGGCGTTTGGCACTTCCCGAAATAGCCGATCCAACCCCGTAGATACAGAGT
>JBEKQO010000360.1:0-6574 GCA_049519635.1 Terriglobia bacterium
CGTGGAGCAGGGATACGACGGGCTGCTGGACCGGCGGTGGGGAAAGCCGAGTCCGAAGCGCGTTCCCCTGGCGCAGGCGGAAGAAGTGCTGCGGTTGTATCAGGAGAAGTATGCGGACCTGATCGTGACGAACATCGAGTGCCAGTGACAGACGATTTCTGGCCGCTATTTCATCGTTATCTGAAGGAAGAGCGTGGTAAGACCGCAGCAACACCGGTAGCCTGGGTGGGCCTGCGTAGATGGATTGGGTAGAGTGATAGCGGAGATGATCCGGCATGTGAAATGCTTCCATGGCACCGAAACAGTGCCTTTTTGTGATCACTGGGACTGCCATGAGAAACGCCCACTGCCGCGCGCGCCTTATCTGGTGCGGCCCTGGAGGCACCCGAGTGCGCTTGGGGTCCAGGGAATTCGCCGCCGATTGCGGCTGTTATCGGCGGCCGCCGGCGCAAGGAGATCCGATGGCACGCCGCTCCGCCTGCATCCGCACGATTGCCGCCGCGTATTCGCCACCGAGCATCTGAACAACAACACGCCGGTGCACGTGATCCAGGCGCTTTTGGGCCACGCCACAATCGACACGGTGATGGTCTACGCCAAGCTCTATCCGCAAACCCTGGTCGAGGAGTACCGAAAGGCGGCGCGCGGTCTCTACATCGCCTTTCATGGCGAAGAGAGCCGGCGCAATCCGACAACTGAGGAATGGAAAGCGTTCTCAGCGAGCTGTAGCATGCGGGATATGGGCACCCACATATGCGCCCTCCCCACGGGTGAGCACTGCCCGAAGGGTCTGGTCTGCTTGGGATGTGCCCATGCGCAACCGAAGAAAAGTGCGGCACCAATCTTTCGGCGGATGTTGGCCAGCCACGAACGCGAACTTGCAGCTGCAAAACTGCGCGGCGAACCCCTCGGTCAGATAGCAGCGAGAGAAATCGAGGTGGCCCGTATCCGAGGCGCTCTCGATCGCGCCGAAGAGTTAACGGGCGACGTCGCCGCAGCTATCGAGGCAGCGTAACTTAAAAAGAATGGAATGCCGGCATTGCGATGATCGAGCGGAAATCACATCGATTAGGTGGATTGAATTGCGGTAGAATAGGAACGTCGGTTACGTATGAGCCAGGTCACTTTTACCATCCCGGACGAGATCCGCCTCGCCCTGAAGGCGACGCCGGATGACCTTGCCTCCAGGATTCGATTCGCCGCCTCCGTAAAATTGTATGAGATGGGCCAGCTTTCGGCCGGGGCTGCCGCCCAACTTGCCGGCGTCCCGAAGCCATACTTCCTCAGCCGCCTAGCCGATTATGGCGTTACCACCTTCGACCTCAGCGAAGAGGAGCTAACCCACGATCTCAAGAACGCATGAGGCTGTCTGCAACACTTCGCCGATTCAGTACCTGCACCAAATCGGTTACCTGCATTTATTGGACGAGTTTTACACCCGCACGCTCATTCCGCCCGCCGTCGCACGTGAGTTGGAGCTTGGCAGGGCGCTCGGTGTCGACTTGCCGGACATTGGCGCGCTGCCGTGGGTGAAAATTCAAGCTCCAGAAGGATTGGATAAAGTGCCCACGGTCGCAAATCTGGGTGCGGGGGAGAAAGAAGTGCTGGCGTTAGGACTGCAGGTTCCAAACGTCGTGGTGATTCTCGATGAACGACTTGGGCGGTTGCAGGCCGAGGTATTGAAGTTGCCCTTTACCGGTACGCTGGGAATCCTCTTACGCGCGAAAGTGGAAGGCCGAATTTCCCGGATTGGGCCCGTGCTCGAACAACTCGATCAGTTGAAATTCCGTTTGTCTTCGAAAACGAGAACTGCGGTCCTCAAGCTGGCCGGAGAAGGCGCCGCATGAGGACTCGTTGACTGCCGTGCCCCCGATCGCAGGAACTCAACTGGTATCCGCAAACTATCTTTTCTTTTCACGAAACCTCATTGCCGCAGCGTATTCGCCACCGAGTACCGCAACAACACGCTATTGCATGTGAGCTAACCGCTTTTGGGGCGCCTGCCCTCGATACGAAACGGAAATCCCCGCAGACAGGTGCGAAACCTGTTAGCCTGCGGTGCATGACAATCACCTACCAACTCCTCCACTCTCATCGGAGAGCCTCAACGGACCAGGTGCATCGGGTCCGAACTCAAAAACTCGTTGAAAAACCGCATTCTCGATATAAGATTTGTTTAATATCCTTTTTCGCCTGGGACCTTCCCGGATGTTGGACGAGGGATTCGAGCACGGTGAGGCTGGCGTTCGGGCGTTCACCGAAACCTACGGTTTGCTTGAGAAGATTACCGTTATCGAGCCCGCCGACAACGCTTGTTCGGACGCGCGGGTTACCACGCGTGTCCGCCACCGGCCGGGGGCGTCACCGCTGCTTTTCGGCCGTCACCTGATGAGTCTCGGCGCTTTCGTATCGCTTGAGGACATTTCCAACGCTCTCCCGCCTTATCACGAAGATGTCGTCGCAGTCGAAATGGATCAGCCGCTAAAAGAAGCGTACGAGGAGTTGGAACGGGATATTAAGGAGGCGATGCGCGAGCACCGCGGGAACCAGTCAATCATCAGCGTCGCGCTGAATGCGTTGCTGGCCTATCCTGATAGGCCCTACGGATTCGGAGACCTGATGGGGCGTGAGTTCAATCCTGAAACCGGGCGGCGCGAATCGTTCCTGATCTCGGCGACACGAGACCTGAACGAGAAACTCATCTACGCCAAGGAACGTCGGTTGTTGGAAGAAATTCAAGCTTCGCTCAACCGCGGGCGAAATGTGCAGGTGTACGCAGTTTACACGCAGAAGCGAGATGTGACCCGCCGGCTGGAAAGCATCCTTGCGAAAGAAGGGATCCGGGTCGCGGTGCTCACGACCCAGGTGGCGCCGGAGGAGCGCGAAGCCTGGTACGAGCGTCAGTTGCGGTCCGGCGTTCAAGTGGTCGTGGGACATCCTCGCCTCACGCAAACTGGCCTAGATTATGTGGAATATGAGCAACTGGGAGAATGAGGTCCCCCGTTGACAGATGGCTGGGTTCAATGGGGATGCGAGGTCGCGATTCAGAATGCTGTGCTATAGGGGAATGAGAGGGTCCCAACGGGCCCTTTGCGGGTGCACTCGTGGTTGACAGCATAGTCCATCGGCGCCCAGCACAAGCTTAGGCCGCGCTCTGCCCGACGGCCAAGTGGCGTTTGTGAGTCGCTGGTTGCGCGCGGACAGGCGTCTGGGGTGAGGATCCTTCCACGCCACGCTTGTAGACGAAGACGATTTTGCCGGGCTCTGGAACGGCGCCGTCGTCAAGTTCCAGGCCTCGATCATTGACCATGTGGGCGACGACGGCTTGGGCGGCGCTGGTGGTAAAGGCCTCGCGATAGGTTAGCCCGTCACCCAGATCAGCTGCCAGATGCCGGCGGAAAAACGGTCCGCGAGAATCTTGGGCCGTCCCCACGCACCACTGGTCGAACGCGCCACCGAATTTCCGGATGTTCGCTTCAATCTCATCAATGATTTCCTCGTGGTTGGTTGGCACGGTTGCTCTCCTTTAATATTTTTCTGCCCGCCACTCGCTACTGTTCTAAAACTACCAACTGCTATACGGCGTGCCTTCGAGCGCCACGTCTTCGGAGCCGCTGTGTACGTCCGCGATTCCTGGCGGGGCGGAACTATTGACGGAGAGAGAGGTGTCTTGGGTTTCGACCTGCCAGGTTTCGTTCGAGCCCGTAAAGGGGTCGCTGGGGATAGGTCCTATGTAACCCTTTTCTACCAATTCTTCCAGGGAGGCTGGGCCGTGCTCGTTGTCGTGAGTGAAGCGGTCGATCTGGGAGCGCAGCGCGAACAGATCGTCGCGCAGGACGGCTTCGCGGGCTCGCACCACCACCAGGTGGTAAGTGGGCATGGCGAAGTTCGCCAGGATCAGGATCAGCGAGATCACCGCCATCATCTCCAGAAGCGAGAAACCCGCGCCCACCTCTGAGTCCAGGAGGTAACCCAGAGTTATCCCGCGCCGAGCGGAATTAGTCCGCGACCTTTCATCCTTGGATGCTAGTAAATAGGTCGAGGCTATCATGTTAAGGACCGCGGAGAGAGGGAAACTGCGCCACCTCCGCGCTATCCGCCATTTCGTGGTGTTCCCGCACCGTGCACAGCGCCCGGTCAAAAAATCGGCCCGGCAGAAGCACGCCCCGTTCGCCTCGGCGGTGATTAATGCGCCGCGTTGCGCTCACCTTGATCGCTTCCACCACACGCGAAATGGTGAGGGGAGAACTCGGATAAACGATGGCGTGCCAGTGATCGGGTAAGAAGACCCACGCCGGCAAGAGGAATCCGTGCTGCCCCCGGCGCTCCAACATGACGTGGGCAAGAGTGGCGAACTCGGATGCGCTCAAATTTCGCCGCGTGGGAAGAACTCGGCAGCGCAAGAAGAAAAACCGGTCCGACAAAACCGATCGTCGCAGCCGTGACATGCCCGCGCATTGTACCGCCGTCACCCGGATCTCGACACGAAAAGCCGCAGAGTCTCTGAAAAGCAAGATGCGCTACCCGCTCGTTCACATGTCCGGTAGCCCGAGTAGCGCGGTGGTTCCGCCCACAGCGGAACCGACGGTCTGATTGGGCGCCGGGCCTCCCGGCAAAAGGCGGGGAGGTCGAACGGTGAATCATGGTGCCCGCCGCCCGGGATGGTGAAAACGCGCCGCGGGATCGCATAGATGAGTGGTGGAACCCCAGCGGTCCACCGTGAGATTCGACGAGGCGAGCCTTGGTCGGTTGGAGCCCAAAACGAATCCCACAAGGGGAAAGGCGCGAGAAAAACCTCACCGCCACCCCAACGGAGAACTATTGCTTGACGACGCCGATGCCGTTATAGATGCGCTACCCGCTCAGAATTGGCGCTCAGGCGCACCACTCGACTAAGAACCGCGCCAATAGCTTGCATTTCAGCCATCGTGATCAGAAATATGAGAAGTGAACCCATATCCACAACCATTCGGTGGAATACAAATACGTACGCGGCCAAGTGTATGGCGAGAAGCACGGCCCATGACAGCCAAAAAATGGAGCGTCGCCAGTGAGGCCGAAACCTCGCCAATGGGTAGCCGAATGCAAAAGCCGTCCACAAAGCCATACCGACCCAACGTAAGGCTACCCTCGAATCACTCGTCGGGCTTCGGTACGCGCCGAAGACTATTAAGCCCACGATTGCCACTGCGATCAACACTTCAATGACCAGATTTCGCATTCTCGCTCTCATCGGCATACCCCACCACGCATTGCGCTCACCTCGTCCCACAGGGCCTCACCGAGGGAAACATCAAACCACAACCCGATTCCGATCCAATTTGCCTTCGATGCAGCCACCCCTAATCGCTGCGCCGCGACGCTGCCCGTCGCTGAAGCACCGACTTTCAGCGCCTGTCTAGTTATCCACCACTTGCTGATATAGTAGAAGCCGTGCGCTCCTCCCAATTGGGCAAGATTGCTGAGATCGGGGATAGGACTCAGAGCATGACCAATCGCCGACGTGACGAAGACATCCTCGCACCATGGCTTCTGTGGCTGCTGGGCTGGTGTTTGCGCTGCCTGGGCCATTGATAGCGCATAGATCGTGCCGCCTGTAATGAGCCACCACGGAAATGGTGATGGCGGCGCAACGCACCCAGTAGGATCGCCGTTGCAAGGGGGGCCGCTCTGCCCCCAGACGCCACCCTGTGCCCCCCCGGGGATGGGAATGTTGCTGGCGCCCGCGCCCGGCAGGCCAGGGAAACCTCCGCATTGGGCATTGGACTCCGCGTAGAAGGGATCGCTACAGGGATCGCCGGCATCCCCCATCATGTCGAACTCGTCCCAAGGGCCAAAATTTGGCGTGATGCTATTGCCCAGCCCCCAATAGGTTATCTGGTGGCACTCGTGCGGGTCGGAGGCCTGCGCGCACGCATCCAGCCCCGACGGGTCGGTGAGCGTGGTGGGGTTGTTCAGCACATAGGGATAGCGGTTGAGCGACTGGGGGTTGGTGACATCGGCGCCGAGCGGGTCGGGGCTGAGCCAGCGGCCTTGATTGCTCGAGTAGCGGCGCGCGTTCGTGTACCAAAGCTCCCCATCGGTTGTCATGGTGCCAAAGTGCAAATCGTCATAGGTGCCGACGTTTTTCCACTGCTGCCCCCAGGGATAGAATGTCTGGTCCTGCTGCCATGTACCCGTTCCATCGAAGGCCATGGCCGTGGAGGTAAGTTGATTGAAGTGGTCGAACTGGGTGATGGTCCCGATATAATTACCGATCTTCTGCGAACCCAAAAAGAAGTCTTGGTCGTACCAGGAGCCGTTGCTGCCGTTCAGCGAAGCCAAACCCAGCCCCGAGAGGTCGAGTATAAATTCCTGGCGGTAATTCGAGGCCAAGGTTTCAACCGTTTGTCCCAGCGCGTTGGTAGTAAAGGTGGCCGTGCGGCAGGTGCTGACGGACTGGAGGCGTCGCTCGGCGTCCCACGTGTACGTGCAACCGGTACCCCCGTCCGTCGTCACGTCGCCGGCCGGGTCGTAGCCAAAACCCGAGATGCGGTTGTTGGCGGCGTTAAACGTCCAGTTCGCACACGGCCCG
>JBEKQO010000361.1:0-6556 GCA_049519635.1 Terriglobia bacterium
TTATTACCCTCGCCCCTTTGGGGGAGAGGGTGGCGCGCATCCGGCGTAATCGCCAGCCGGGGCGGGCCGGGTGAGGGGGTCTCGCCTATTGTCAATTCTTACGTGGGACACCACACTAGAATAAGCCACCCGATGATTCGCCGCCTTCCTTCCCGCGAAGCGGGACACCGTGAGTAGCCGTAGGTGAAACCTACGGAAACCGAAGGAGAGAAAGGAACTCGGCCCTAAAGGGGCCGACCTTTCCCACGGTCAACCCCGTCGGGGTTGAAGGGTCCATGGGGTTCTGCGACCCGCAGGTTAAAACCTGCAGCTACCCACGGTTGGCCCCTTCGGGGCCGGACCGGAAATTGCTTAGTCTAGCGCCTATGCCCCCTCACCCCCGCCTTGCGATCCCCCTCTCCCCCAAGGGGGGGAGGGAAGAGGAATACTTAGTATTGGTGCTGCATGCACGAGACTCTTGGCCCCAAGAATGAAAGGGTGGCGACCACTGATGGCTGACCGCTTAATTTTAAGCGCGGGAGCAGGAAATCTGCGAAAATCTCCGGGAACCGGTCGATGGTCTTAATCCCACGGTTAAGAGGACACCTTGATGAAATGCATCCCCACACGCTTACCCATCTTCGTGCTTGAGTTCGTGGTATTGGGCGTGGCTTCCTTGCTTGCCCAGTCTTCCGTGACGATTAATTTGACGGTCGATGCCACCCGCGCGCCGGAGAAGATCCTGCACACGCGAATGGTGATGCCCGTGAAACCCGGGCCGCTTACCCTCTATTACCCCAAATGGATCCCCGGGTTTCATGACCCCTCGGGTCCAGTGGGTGACGTTGGCGGCCTCACGTTCTCAGCCAACGGCAAGACCCTTCCTTGGAGGCGCGACCTGCTCGACGGATTTACCTTTCATGTGGACGTGCCCCCGGGTGTAGACCGTTTGGAAGTTGAGTTCGATTACATCCAGCCCGGCAATGATTCCGCTACCGACAAACTGGTGATCGTCGCCTGGAACCCGGACGTGCTTTATCCCGCGGGGGTTCCGCCGGAGAAGATCACCTTCAACCCCACGCTGCGCTTGCCCTTGACCTGGAAATTCGGGACCCCGTTGCCCGTGGAGAATGCGGCAGGTAACGAGGTAACCTTCAAGCCAGTCTCACTCAACACCTTGGTGGATTCCCCCGTCATCGCCGGCGAGTACTACCGCGCCGTGGATGTCACGCCCCCCCATGAGCCGGTCCATCACGAGATTGACTTGGTGGCGGACAGCGCCGCGGCGCTGGAGATGACCCCGGAGATGCAGAAGGGCTTCACCAACATGGTGGCGGAAGCCGGAAAGCTTTTTGGGGCGCGCCATTATCGCGACTACCACTTCCTGCTGACTTTAAGCGATCATGTGGCGCATTTTGGCCTGGAACACCACGAGTGCAACGACAGCCGCACCGCGGAGCGAGACCTGCTCACCCCGGCAGGAAGGCGCGAAGTGGCAGGTCTGCTCGGGCACGAATTCGTCCACTCCTGGAACGGAAAATTCCGCCGGCCTGCCGATCTGAGCACACCCGACTTCGAAGCCCCGATGAAAACCGACCTGCTTTGGATTTACGAGGGGCTTACGTCTTACCTGGGTCCGTTGCTCGCAGCGCGCAGCGGTTTGTGGACCCCCGAGGAATATCGCGAAGACTTGGCGACAACGGCCGCGGACATGGGTCCGGGGCGCCCCGGCCGCACCTGGCGGCCTCTTCAGGACACCGCGGACGCTGTCGCCAGCCTGTCCTACGGCCGTGGTGGCTGGGTGAATTGGCGGCGCAGCGTTGACTACTACCCCGAAGGCGATCTGCTCTGGTTGGAGGTCGCAACCCTCATTCACGACCAGACCCAGGGCCAGAAATCCTTCGAGAATTTCTGCCAGGCGTTTTATGGCGGCCCCAATCAGGGTCCGGAACTGAAACCTTACCCCTTCGACGATCTCGTCCAGGCCTTGCAGGCAGTAGCGCCCTACGACTGGGCGGGATTCTTCCATAACCGGCTTACCGCAATTTCCGCGAAAGCCCCAGTGGGGGGGATTGAGGCGGGTGGTTGGAAAGTGGATTACACAGACAAGCCCCCGGAATCCCCAGGGGGCGGAGCGGCGGTGAACGCCATCTATTCCCTGGGTTTGCGCATAGGAACCGGCGGGGCCGTTCAGGACTCTTTGTTTGGCGGACCGGCCTATCAGGCGGGAATCGTGTCGGGGATGCGCGTGGCGGCGGTCAACGATCGCGCTTACACGCCGGATTTGCTTAACGACGCGCTAAAGGCCAGTACGAAGAATGATCAGCCCATCCGCTTTCTGGTCTTGAACGACGATTACTACCGGACCTGCTCCATCAACTATCATGGCGGTGAACGCTTCCCCCACCTGGTGCGCGTGGAGGGGAAACCCGATCTGCTCGACGACATCGCCAAGCCGCTGGCTAGGGAGAAATAAAGGGGCAACGAATGCGTAAACTCCCCGCAGCACGGGCAATGAGTTGGTTGGCTGCAAGGTCGGTCGGCACCTGCCCCGAATGGGCGGGACAAGCTCGGTCGCCGCGAAAGGTTTAGCTCATCCCCCTCGAAATCTTTGCCGGGTTCCGTCAAGGTCCGATGCGCTTCGAAAGGACCCTTCACCTACCCTCTTCCGTCGAGCACCCTCTCCCCTAGGAGAGGGCTACGATTTTGATTTCTATCCCTCTCCCACGGGGAGAGGGGAAACCGCAAGGCGGGGGGTGAGGGGGTTTCTTCGCGGGTGGCGTACTCATGCCCTGGAGGTAGGTGGCACCCACGACTTTGACGGAACCCTGAAATTCTTTGCTAACCCTCTTGACAAAAATGGCGGTGAATAACACAATCGACCCGGTTCAAGCCTATCCAACAACATTATGGTCGATGAGCGGCGCTTCTTGGCGTCGTGGGATTTTACGGAATTTAAGGAGAGCTTCCATGAAACTCGGCAACCTCCGTTTGGTCTCCCTGTCTTCGTTGCTGCTTTGTGTAGCAACAACGTTCACCCTATTCGCGCAGGACAACTCTCGATACACCATCCCGAATAGCAAACTAGGATTCGTTGCGACAGCAAAGGATATTGGTCCCGAGGTGGCGTCGAAGCAAGTCACAATTTATGTGTGGCTACGGTTGCATAATGGGGATTCGCTCCGGGAGTTAGTGGAGCAGCAGTACGATCCCAGCTCCGCGAATTATAAGAGCTGGCTGACTCCGGACCAGTTCAATTCCAGCTTTGCCCCCACGGCGGAAGACGTCGCAGCGGTCAAGGAATTTCTGGCGGCGCACAACCTGAGCGTTTTATCCGTAGGTGAGCGAAACATGTATGTCAAAGCGCAAGGGAGCATTGCGGACGCTCAGAGCGCCTTCAGCGTGCAAATCCACAAGTTCAACGCGCTTGGGCGAACCTACCGTGCCAATACCACCGATCCCGTTATGGAAGGACCGGCCGGCGCGCTGGTGTCACGCGTGGGGGGATTGTCGGACTATCGCTTGCAACCCCACGTTTTGCGTCCCGTGAACCCTGCAACCGGCCGACCCTTCGCGGCGGTTCCCCTTTCCGCCACCCCGAATGGAGCGTTCTTCTCTCCCTATTGTCTTCAGGGCACCGAGCTTGAGAACTTCAGCACGGATGGCAGTAACCCGAAAGCAAGTTATTTTGGCAACGCGTATGGAGCGCCCATCACCAACACAACCCCCGGCACCCTGGCACCGTGCGGCTATCAGCCCAGCGATTTACAGACGGCTTACAAGCTTGACGCCCTTTACAACTCGGGCCTGAACGGCGGAAACCAGACAGTGGTGATCGTTGACGCCTATGGATCCCCCACGATTGCCGCCGACGCATCCACTTATGCTGCCTTCTACGGATTGGCCCCACTCGACCTGGCCATTTACCAACTCGGCGAGAGTTGCTCGGCGAGTTCGGGGACGAATCTGGCGTTATGTCAGGGTTGGGCCACCGAAACCTCGCTCGACGTGGAGTCGGCACACTCAGTGGCTCCGGGCGCCAATATTGCTCTGGTGGAGGCGGCCTCGGACTTCGATGATGACTTGAATGCGGCCATTCTATTTGCCGTTGACCACGAGTTAGGCAACGTCATTTCTAATAGTTACGGAGGGCCAGAATCTCAAGAGGGCCTCCCTGCCAATGATCCCTATGACGAGACGCTGATGCTGGCAGCCGCCCATGGTATTTCTGTGAACTTTTCCTCGGGAGACTCCGGCGACTGGTCTCCGGTGGAAGGGTATACCGACGTAAGCTATCCTGCCAGCTCGCCCTACGCCACTGGCGTCGGTGGCACCAGCTTGTTCCTTAAACAGAACAAGACCATGGCGTTCCAGACAGGCTGGGGCGACAACTTCACCATGATCGCCAATCCCACGGACCAGAATGGTTACAGCACGCCGCTTGTTCCTCCCGATAGCTCTCCTGCGGACGGCCTGGGCTTCGTATTCGGCGCGGGCGGCGGCAGAAGTGGGGTCTATCGCAAACCGTCCTTCCAAAAGGACTTGCCCGGCAGATCTCGCTTGGTCCCGGACATCTCCTATTTGGCTGACCCCCAGACCGGGTTGGAGGTTTTTTGCACGGGCAGCACCTGCTTCGGTGTAACGGGTCCAACTGCGGGCGATATCTATTATACGGCCGTGGGTGGCACCAGCTTGTCTTGCCCGATGTTCTCCGCGCTCTGGGCCATCGCCAACCAGCGGTCGGGACGCCCCCTGGGTCAGGCAGCACGCTCGATCTACAACTTGCCCCCGAATGCCATCAGTGATATCGTCCCGGTCAGCTCACCCTTTGACGTCAGTGGATTCATCACCGCCGACCACCGAACTACCTACGAAAGCCCATACGAATTAGTATTGCCCGAAACTCCGACGCCATTCCTGAGCGCCCTTACTGAGGGGAGCAACGGCGCTTGGTTCGTCATTTCCTTCGGCACAGACACCTCCTTGTCCACCAACTGGGGCTGGGACAATGTGACCGGCCTGGGAACACCGAACGGCCTGGATTTCGTCAATGCGGTGGCGCCGCGCTGGTAGCCCCTTGGGCATGGCCAGTGAGACGTAAGTAGCAGTAAATACGTCAGACGCCCCCCCAAAGCGGGTGGCTTGGTGAGTAGGGCCGCCTCGAAGGCGGTCCCCCGAAACGTTCAGTTTGCTTCCATGCCGGCTGCCATCGGAATCCCGAAGGGGTTTCCTTTGAGTAGCCGTGGGCAAGGGCACGTCTTTTGTGCCCGCCGCCCGCGGATCGCGTCTTAAACCATCTTACCGACCCCGGAGGGGTCGAACAGTTCGGCCCCTTCAGGGCCGGAATGATTTGTTAATGTACCGTGACCGTAGGTTTCACCTACGGCTACTCACGGTGTTCCCCTTGCGGGGAACCGGGCTACGGTCAAACCTCTTCGAGTCGCACGGGTCAAACCAGTGGCTTACCTTTGGGACAGTTACTTGCGTATGGTGGGCAGGGTGGACGGGCAGCAATAGCCCGCCCTGCTCCCCACTCGGATCGCGCCGCTTCGATGCCGCAAACCTCTCTCTGGAATGCGTGGAAGAGTAGCGCGAACCTGTTTTGTGGGTCCGCGGCATTTCTTTGCCCATCGGGGAGGAGCCTGGAAGGGCATGGGGCCATAACGATTAAAGACCAGGAGGTCACATGCCGATTTAACTGTAGTGAAGGAAACTCGATGAACAACGAGCTGCTGGACATCATTCGGATCGCGAATCGCGAATTCCAAGAGTTTGTTGATCATGTTGCCCAAAATGGCGCGAAAGTGGTTGAGTCCCGCGGGGCAGTTCGGCGGCTTGACAAAGTCGACCTCCTACTCAAGCACGTCTCCAAATTTCTCACTACGGATTCCAGGTCCTCCCTGCAAGCGCCGGAAGCTGCATCCGAGGTCCTGAAGTACAGCGAGAACCTGAAGACCCTTCGGAGCGTCATGGAAACACTCCAGCTTTCGCTCCTGGCGGAAAAAGCTCGCCTGGAAAAGGTACGAGCAAATTTGCAGGCCGCATGTGCATGGGCTACTTCCCTGCGAGAAATCTCCTGAGCTTGGAGCGCGGAACTACGGCGATCCGTCTGACGTGAATGCGAAGCTTTGGGTGCGGCAGCTTACAGCCCCTTTCCTCCCCGCGAGCTTGCTCGCGGGAATTTCAACCGCTCTCCGTAGCGGCGGTGAACCAGCCAGTCCTACAGACCCACGGCCAGCCACCAGCCCGGATTTTTCACCACGACTCTGGAAGGGCGGGGCTTTACAGGCTGCGGAAAAACCCTACAATGCTGTCATTCTGAGGAGCAGCGGCGACGAAGAATCTCGCATTGCCTTGAAAATGCTCAGAGCGAGATCCTTCGCTGCGCTCAGGATGACAGCATTGTAGGGTTTTTCCGCAGCCTGTTTAGCCCCGCCGTTACAAGGCGTTCTTGAATATTCCCATGTCCCGCGCCCCCCGCAGCAATATGGCTACGACTGAAGTGGACGACGTGATCCATTTGTGTTACGTTTTGATACTATGAGTTAGACAATTACGATTCGTCTTACAGCCGAGC
>JBEKQO010000362.1:0-6554 GCA_049519635.1 Terriglobia bacterium
CCAGCAACAACTAGAACAAAAGGCAAATACCAGGAGAGACCAAGAACAAGAAAACTAAGACTCAAAAAGGGGACACTTCTATCCGGGTAAGCATGGGGACATTTCTAATTGGGCTTGACACCATTGCGTCAATCCGATTGACGAATCCGCCCTCCCCGCCTATAGTGGCCCATTCTCACTCAGGAGATATCCGCTGTTCGAGCGCATCTTTCACCTCCGCGAAAATAACACGACGATTCGCCGGGAAATGATGGCGGGCATCACCACTTTCGCCACCATGGCGTACGTGGTGGTCGTCAACCCGCGCATTCTTTCCGAGGCCGGCATGCCCGTTCAGGGTGTGCTGTTCGCCACGTGCATTTCCGCCGCGCTGGCAACGCTCATCATGGGAGTGTGGGCCAATTACCCCATCGCGCTCGCGCCCGGCATGTCGCTGAATGCTTACTTCACGTACTCGATAGTCATCGGACGCGGAGTGCCCTGGCAGACCGCCCTGGGCGTGGTTTTTATTTCCGGCATGCTCTTTCTCCTGCTCACGCTCACCAACGTCCGCGAGATGATCGTGAACGGCATTCCCGACTGCCTGAAGTACGGCACGGCGGCGGGCATTGGCCTGTTCATCGCCTTCATCGGTTTTCGCAATGCCCGCATCATCGTGGCCCATCCAGCTACTTTCGTGGCCTTCGGTAAGGTCTCCGAACCCCAGGTGCTGCTGGCGGCGGGCGGGCTGCTGCTGATCGCTAGCCTCATGGCCCGCCGCATTGGTAGCGCCATCCTGATCGGCATCGCGGCTACGGCTTTGGCGGGAATCCCTTTAGGTCTTACTCACTGGCCCACTCAGCTCTTTTCTCTTCCCCACCCCGGGGGCACGCTGCTGAAGCTCGACCTGCGCGCCGCGGCCAAGTTCGGCCTGGGCGATTTGATTTTCATTTTCTTCTTTGTCGATCTCTTCGATAACGTGGGTACGCTGATCGGCGTGTGCCAAGAGGGCGGTTTTCTGCGCGATGGCAAGCTTCCCCGCGCCAGCCGCGCCCTGCTGGCTGACGCACTGGGCACCATCATGGGTTCGCTCACCGGCACTTCGACGGTGACCAGCTACATTGAGAGCGCCGCGGGCGTGGCGGCGGGCGCGCGCACCGGCATGGGCAATCTGGTGATTGCCGCCTGCTTCGTCGCCGCCATGTTCTGCTCCCCCATCATCGCGGCCATCCCTTCGTTTGCCACCGCCCCGGCATTGATCATCGTCGGCTCGCTCATGTGCGGCGCCGTGGCCAAAGTCCGTTGGTCCGATTTCACCGACGGCTTCCCTGCCTTCCTGACGCTGGTGGCCACTCCCCTCACGTTCAGCATCGCCACCGGCCTGAGCCTGGGCATGATCTCGTTCACTTTGCTCAAGGTCGCCACCGGGAGGCACCGGGAAGTCAGTCCGCTGATCTGGATCCTCACCGCCCTTTTCCTGCTTCGCTACGCCTTCTTGGGGACACATTGAGCGGGCAGACGGTCGCTTCTAACTGCTACGCGTGGGGGGCTAGGCGGAGGGCTGGAAGTGGGGGCTTTCCGGGGGTCAGACACCGACAGATTGAAGGACGCGAAATCGGACACTTTAAACCCCAATTTCGCTGTTCTACAGTTTCTTGTAGTTGGATTTGTCAGTAAGTTCTCAGCTTCGTCAATTCCGTCGCTTTTGGCGACATTGTGTCAGGGTGCCGTCTGTCAGTTTGTCGGCCCGTTTCGCATCGAGCCATCTATCTAGCCTCCAGATGCCTGCTCCACCGAACAACGGCAGCCGACGCGACGACATCAACCTCACCACACACAACTGTAGCCCATGTCAAGCGCATTTTAAGGCTACAGCGAAGGGTGTGCGGCCCGGCCGGCGGGGGCCCCTGGTCTTGCCCATTTTCGCGCTCGCAGACTTCTGCCCGTTGCGCTTCGGGAAATGCCCGCGTGCGCCTGGCCTGCAACCATTGCACCCCCGGCTTTGCTCATAGTAATCTGAACTCAAGAAAGGCGGCCCAAGGTGCGAATTCGTAAGGCGGTTATCACGGCGGCGGCGGGCAACCAGCGGGCGCTCCCCGTACAAACCCTCATTCAGGATGGAGTGGAGAAGTCAGTCCTCAACTTGCTGATCGAACAGGCGCTCACGGCGAATATTGCGGAAATCTGTGTGGTGGTCTGGCCAGGTGACGCCGCCCGCTACGCCCAGGCGGCGGGCAACCTGGCAGGCGCGGTGCGTTTTGTGGCCCAGGAGCACCCCCCGCGCGGCTACGGCCACGCCATCCACTGCGCGCGTCAGTTCGTGGGAGATGAGCCCTTCCTGCACATGGTGGGTGACCACCTCTACCTGAACGGGGCGCAGTCCGGGGTGGCGCGCTTGGTGGAGTTGGCGGAATCCGAATCGTGCTCCGCCTCGGGGGTTCAGCCCACGCGCGAAACCCTGCTCTCACGGTTTGGCGCCGTGGCGGGACGTCGCGTCTCCTGCCGCGCCGGGGTCTATCGCGTTGAGACCGTCATCGAGAAACCCACGCCCACGGAGGCCGAACAGCGCCTGATGGTGCCGGGAATTCGCGCCGGCTACTATCTCTGTTTCTTCGGCATTCACGTATTCACTCCCACGCTAATGGAGCTGTTGGGAGCGATGCTGGACGCGGAACCTCGCCGCAGCTTCACGCTTGCCGACGCTCTCGGTGCGTTGGCGCGGCAGGAACAGTACCTGGCTATGGAAGATACGGGAAGGCGCTACGACCTGGGCGCCCGCTATGGAGTGCTGACCGCGCAACTCGCCTTGGCGCTCAACGGCCGCGACCGCGATGAGGTGCTTTCACATCTGCTGGAACTGCTCGCCGAGCGGGAAATGGCCACGCCCCCTGCCGCTCACCAACCTTCGTAGCGACGAGTTCATCTCGCCCTGCGGCTGCGGCGGCGCCATGTGCCGTTACGCCTCCATGCTGACGACGGCAGCCGGCATCGCGGTGCTCAACTTGCCAGGGCGGACGTAGCGACGGAGAACCTTACCACGCCCCCGCAGTGCGGGCAGCTCGTCGCCAGCCTGCCTCCGCGCCAGGATTTGGCGCCACGCTGGAGCTCGAACGTACGCAGGCACTCACCGCAGGTCAGGTGATAATGGCCTTTGCCATCTTCGGCGGCCAAAACACGTTCGGAGTCGGCCCCGACTCCGGCCCCCCGATGGCGGCGATCGCGGAGCAAACCGGACACGGACTTTAGCAGGCTCTCGAACCCGTCGGCATTCTCTTGGAAGCACAGATCGGGCCTGAGATGCTCCGGTAATCCCCTGCCAGGGGCTTCATTGCTGAGCGCAATAACCGGCAGGTGCGGATGGCGCTGCCGTACAACGGCGAGAAACTCCACCCCCGACATGCGCGGCATCTGCAGATCGGTGATCAACAGGTCAATAGGACTGCCCCGCAGTTTGCCGATGCCGTCGATGCCATCCACGGCGGTTCGCACCACATACCCAGCGTTTACCAATACGGAGGAAAGAACTTTCCTCAAAAGAGCCTCGTCATCTACGATCAAAACGCGATACGTTGATTCTCCAACCACAATGCACCCCGTCACGACGTTGGAAGATTTGAGCGGATCCCGAGCGGTCTAAGATTCGTACTCTTCGGGTTGAGAATCGGTTAGCGATTCGCATTTGTGTTCCTCGAACGCTGCTGCGGTTTCCTGCGACGGAACCAAGCCCTTGGCGAAGGAACCCAAGGCCGGTGTCCAGTGGCAGGCAGAACACCTCCAATATATGATGCCGTTTTTAGCGTTCTTGACAGACACCAAGGCTCTCGTGGGACGCTTTGGGTGCACAGTCGCTTCCCCCCATCCAATTCCCATCGCGATTCTCCGTTCTGCATCACGATTCCGTGATCGCCCGTCGTGGTTCTATACGGAGGGAGATAAATGCTTGTGCCTTCGGTTGTAGCGGCGGTCTCCGACCGCCGTCGTCGATCGGAGATCGACGCTACAATTTATGTCCCTCCGTATAGTATTGGTCGCCACCCGCGTCGGCACAAGCTGGGAGTTACACTTAAGGCATCCTTCCGGGAATACCCTTACTGCCGGTACAGCAAAACCAATCTGGCCGTCCGACGGCTAGGTATTACCTCCTTGGTTAACGGCGCAAGCGTGCAGCGGCGGCAACGAAGTATGACTGGGACTGGTCCGCGCCGCGGCGCCGTGGTGTGAGCTAATTTGCTTCTTGATAATAGGGAAAATTACGGTTCGATAATCTGCTCACGAATTGCATAGCGCACCATTTCGCTGAAACTCTTGAGCTTGAGCTTCTGCATAATGCTGCGCCGATGGGCCTCGATGGTCTTGGCGCTGAGGCCTAAATCGGCGGCAGCTTCTTTGTTGGCTTTTCCAAACGCCAGCAGGCGCCGGACCTCGCGCTGCCGGGCGCTGAGGACGTTGTCCCCGGAATTGTGGGCTGTCGAATGGATGTAGCCATCCACCACCATGCGCGCCACCTTGGTGGTAAAAAAGGTTCTTCCCTGCGCCAAAGCTTCAATTCCCGCCACCAGGTCGTGGTCGGCGTCGGACTTCAAAACGTAGCCGTGCGCGCCTGCTTTCAACACCTCGGAAACCACTTGTTCCGACTCGTGCATGGTGAGGATCAGGATTTTCGCCTGGGCCACGGACCGCAAGATTCTGCGCGTTGCTTCGAGTCCATTTTCGTCGTTCATCGTGATGTCCATGACGATCGCGTCCGGGTGCAAGGCGCGGGCCTTCACCACTGACTCGTTGCCGCTGGCGGCCTCGCCACAAACCTTCCAGCGCCGGTTATTCGCCAGCATGGCGCGGACGCCGCGCCGCACCACCGAGTGATCATCGACGACCAGGATTCGGGTTGCTTTACTCAGTATTTTGGCTCCTGTTCTTCGCACCCGCTCACGTGGAGCGCAAGCTTAAGACAACTCAGCTTAGGAATTTTTCTACGAAAGCACGGTAGGGTTACCTCCCGGGCGCCCTACCCAAAACTCCTACGAGACTACTCCCATTGCCGAAAGAGTTCCAATCGGGTAGTTCCTGTACGGGTCCACGTCCGGTACCCGACATGGAAAGATAGGGTAGGCTGGCATTTCCGGTAGCAAAGGGAAAAGGGTCAAACCGCGGGAGGGGTTCGGGCAGGGTTTGGCCGGGCGAGGTTGGCCTTGCAGCAGTTTGGCCGGGTGAATTTTGGCCAGTTTTATTACGCCCGCGAGCACGCCGCTTTTTCTTCATCGCGCCTTCATTCCGCCGCCTTCATTCCGTGGCGCTCGATTTTGTCCGGGGGGCCTGCGCATGCGCCGCCCGCGCTGCCGTGCGTGTGCCGGATTTCTGCCCATCGCAGGAGGATTGTGTGCCCAATCCGCCAGGAAAGACAAGATTCTGGGCAGCCCCGCACGGCCCCGTCAAAGTCCGTGGCCGGCTAGGCGGAGTGCGGAGGTATCTTCGCGAGCGTGGGGCCGCAGCAGAGAGATGAGCAAGCGGCGGAGCGGGTGCGTCACTTTGGCTCGAGCGCCGGCCAGGATGGAACTGCCCTCATGCCCGGAATCTCCTACGGGCAGGATATGGCGAAGGAATTTCCATGGCTTTCTGTGCGGGGTGGGGAAAAGCCTCCGCATTTTGTAGGCTAAGGTCGCCAAATTGCAGGCAATCGCCAGGGCCTCTTCGGTCCGCGCGGATTCGCGCACTTCGCTCGCGAGCGGCAGCGAATGCTTTTCAGAGCGCCAGCGGACCGATAGGAAACTCGCTACTGGCAGGATGGATGGGTACGACGGGAGGCAGCCAAGGTAGCCGTGCTGGTTTCCTGCTGGCGCCGGGCGGCTGAGAAAGTAGGACGTTCTGACCAAGCCCAATCCCGTGATTGATCGAAACGTCGGCGATCGTCTCGAAAAACGACTATATTCATGAAAAGAAACATACTTACGAAAGACTAGCGACTTCGGCTTGAATCTAAGTCGTTGAAAATTGACAAGTTAACGAGCAGGGCCGGAAACGCAAAAAAAGATGTTAAATATGAATGGCGATCCGACTATATGTATGATAATACATGGTCAAGTGACAAAATGTACCGCGAGAAAATCACGATTTTGGGGTTGTAGTGGCGTTCTCTTGCCACTACACGCTGTCGGCCTCCCGCCGCCTTGGCGGCACGCCTCCCTCAGAGCCGCAAGCTCCGCCTGTTCTCAGCATCCCGAGTGCCCCACGAATGGCGAGCGTTCGCAACCCCAAGGGACTTTGACGGAAACCTGGGCAGCCCCGCTTTGTCGGTCGGGAACATCGACCACCAAATGCCAATTTCGGAGTATGGCGCCTCGTCACCGCCTTGCACTAGAGACCCGTCCAGAAAGGCCCTTTTGAGAAAATCACGCGTCGGAAACAAAGGGCTTATGGTTCGCGAAACCGCCCAAAACCCTGTTTCCGGACGGGCCTCTAGTGTAGTGTCTCATAAATAGGTTTACAGATCATTCGTACTTCTTTTCCCTCGAGGAAGGGTGGATCCGGGTTTAAGCTGCTCCATCTTGATCCTTGCGCGTTCGATCTTCTCGATGATC
>JBEKQO010000363.1:0-6552 GCA_049519635.1 Terriglobia bacterium
AGGCATTGTTTCCGGCAATCCTCTCGTCAATGACTCTAACCTATTTACCAACGGGTGGGCGCATAACATCACCTCCTCTACTGGAACGTACGTCGCGCAGTGGAATCAGAGCCCAGCAGGCACCTATGGCAGCAGCACGGCCTCCTTCAAGCAAGCCGCTTCCTACAGTGCCTGTGATCTCAACCAGGACGGGACGGTGAACATTCTGGATGTGCAGGTGGGTACCGATATGGCTCTCGGAAACACTCCCTGCGCAGCCCAGTATGGACCTTGCAACACTGCACTTGCGCAAGCAGTGCTGACTAACGCCATGGGTGGAGCGTGTGCCCTGCCTGAACTCGGTGCGGCCCCCTCCAGCATCAGCTTCGGCAACATCACGGTGGGCAACAGTAGTACGCAAACCATCACGCTGACCGGAGGCGGCACCTCCAGCACGACGATTTCCCAGGCTACCGTCTCCGGTGCCGGGTTCAGCATCAGCGGGCCGTCGCTCCCGTTAACCGTACCGCTGGGGCAAACCGCAAATTTCAGTGTGACGTTTACCCCTACGGGGGCCGGGAGTCCGAGCGGCAGTATTGGTTTTGTGAGTAGCGCACTGAATACGCCGGCTAATGTAACCCTATCGGGGACTGGTGTTCTTCCTGTGCTCGGTGTGACACCCTCCAGCATTAGCTTCGGCAACGTTACGGTGGGCAGCAGTGCTACCCAGACTATAACACTGACGGGAACCGGGACAGTCACGATTTCCCAGGCGACCGTTACCGGTACCGGATTCAGCGTCAGCGGGCCGTCGCTCCCGCTAATTCTAGCGGTAGGAAATACCGCCAATTTCACTGTGAAGTTTGCGCCTGCTGCCGCCGGGAGTGTGAGCGGCAATATTGCTTTTGTGAGTAACGCATCGAATACACCGGCTAATGTAACCCTATCTGGGACCGGAGTCACCGCGGGATCCCATAGCGTATCATTGACTTGGACTCCCAGCACGACTTCGGATGTGGCCAGCTACAACATTTACCGGATCACGTCGTCGAGCACGACCGCGCCCGCCACGCCGTATCCGAGTCTGGCTTCGGTATTGGCGACTACGTGCAGCGGCACGCAGTGCGCCTACACGGATACCAGTGTTACGGCAGGAACGAGCTATTGGTACTATGCCGCGGCCGTCGATACCTCGAACAATGTGAGCGCACCGTCGAATATCGTACAGGCGGTGGTGCCGAGTCCGTAGCCCAATCTTGCAGCGGGGCCCGCTAATCTGGTGGTGGTTCTCGGTTTGTCAGGCCGCGTGGCGCGGGCGTACTTTGGATTGGATCTTCGCCTCCCATTCGTCGCGCGCGGTCTCGAGCTCATACTGGGACTGAATGTTGATCCAATAGTCCGGGGTCGTGTTGAAGTAGCGAGCGAGACGCAAGGCAGTCTCGCCCGTAATCCTGGCCGGCCACGATACCGGAAATCCGGTTGGCTGGCAGTGCCCCGGATGAGGGGGAGTCTTCATCGGCATTTGTGTCATTCCTCTAGCGGTAGTCCAGCAAATCAACATCGAATTCATCACCGTCTTCGAACCGGAATACGATCCTTGGCTCCTACGATTTGCGCGGGGCCAGTCTTTGGACGTCTCGACGGTCGCGAATTCTCCCCGCGGCGATCTTCGACTCAAGCACGTCCGCCCGGCAGAGTACTGGAGCAGACTCCCCGCCGAAGTCAACTATCACTTTGCGCTCCCAGGCCGGAGCAAAGTCGAGCCCGGAAACAGACGTCATGATGTCAATGCGAACAGGCTCGATACCGATTTGGAAGAATACCTCCGGCGCCGTAAAATCGCTTGGATGGATGTCCTTCGTAGGTGCGCCGAACTCAGCCAAGGCAAGAAACAGCTTCTGCGCATTGGATTCGACTGGTTCAATCCAGAGGTCGAGATCCTTCGTGTAGCGCGGTTCCGTGTGTACCATCACCGCGTAGCCCCCCACGATCAGGTAGCGGACGCCGGCCGCGTTCAAGTTTCGTAACAGATCTCTGAAGTCGGAGTTGATCTTCATGCACGCCCTTCGTGGCGGCCGCGGTAACCACCAGATCCCAAGCGGCTTCGAAAATCCGGTTCGGACCCAATGCCTGCCAGAAGGCGATATCGAACTCGCGCCCAGGCGCCCGGCCCCGCACCAATCTAGTCATGATCACGCGCTCGCGCATCGCTTTATTATCCCATGTCCATTCTTGCATTGGAGCGAATCGATGCAGTTGGATTTCCTCAAAGGTTCCGTCCTGGACGTTAAAGAGAAATTGGCTTAGGTATCGCCGCGGATTCGCGGCAATCACGAGTTCCTGACAGTCCTTGCTCCCAAAACCGAGTCTGCAATCCAAGCACGAGCTCTTGCAAGTCAATCCCATGTTTCTGCGCAAAGCGCTGCTCTCCCAGTCGATGATAAGAGTCCAGACGCTCCCGGTGGTGAGCTGCACAAAGCGGGACAGCCGAGAAGTCCGTAGTCTTCTGCCCGATACCTCTCCTGCCCAGAGCGTTGGTGTGCGCCGCTTCGATAACGGTCGCCCCGCAGCTCATCCTCGCACACACCACACATTCTAATGTCCGAATCCAGGCCAGGTAGTCTGGGTTTCTGTCCGGACCCCGCCTGGGCCGCAAGCGCTTCTTGGGGACCGGTGTTTGCCGTTTCGGAGGCAAGCCCCGCGGCAAGCGCGCAGTCCGGCGTAATGGCACACTTCTCCTGAGCACAGTGACCTCGGTTCGTTTTTAGTCGGGGGACAAGGGCCCGGCCCAGGACGCCGCAGTGACATCCCAAGCCGGGCGTTGCGTTTAGAGCGTGGTGAGGGTCAGGACGGCCGGACCTGGCCGCCGAACTCTCCTTCGCAATGCTTCCAGAAGCTGCAGTGCTTCTGACTGCAGAGCAGCGACTGCCGGTTCGGACAGTACATCCCGGAACCCATGGCATTCTGCGCCATCGGATAGAGGACCTGGGTGGCCCGGATGTCTGGCTCGCCGACGGTGTAGGCCTGCTGCACGATTTGGACAGCCTGGGTCTTCACCATACTGTCGATGCGGACCTCACCGCTGGCGCCGGGAGTGATCTGCCGGTAGGTGGCTAACTGGAACGCGTAGTCCGGCGAAACAGAGGAAGGCCGGCGGGACGCCGTTTTGAAATCGATCAGCCGTCCTTCCACGTCCAGCACGTCCAGCACGTCCACGCGCCCCCGGACCGCGACACCGGCGATTTCACCCTGGACATTTAGTTCAACGGCGGCGGGTTCCACGGTTGGAGCCACCTCATCCATGTACTTGGCGACCAGCCTTTCGCCCAGCCGGCGCAAGTCACCCTGACTCTCATCGGAGGTGAACGCCGTCTCGGGGACCTGTTCCATCCAGGCCTCCCGAAAGACGATGACGACTCCGCTTGTCTCCAGGTCCTCGTGGGTTTCGATCTTCTCCCGGAAATTGACTGCGAGGGCTGGTGGACCGCGAGACCCAAAGCGAGCGAACTGTTTTTCCGCTCCGGCAATTGCAGTCCGTACTTGAACCACCACCGCGCCGGGCAGTCGAAGAAGCAGCGCACCTGACTGGGCGACAGCACCGGCGCCGGGTCGGTCTTTGCGGCCGGTGCTCCATTAGCCACGGGCAATTTCGTGAGCGCCACTTCCGGTGCCACGATCAGTTCGGTGCAAGTGGACTCCGGGAGGGGACCCAAGAGCGGCAAGTCCTGTAGGGCAGGGAACACCGCGTGTGTGGGTATCAGGTCGGTGCTCAGCGCTGATCCCATGTCACACCTCGCTCCCGCATGGCCTGGATGAACATGGTCAGTCCGACGGCCCGGATGTCTTCGCTGTTGAACTGCAGCGAATAGTTCCGCATTCGGGCTCGGGACTCGACCCGCTGCGCGATTTCCGCGGCCCCGCTCATGGCCAACTCCATTGCGGTTATCCCAGCCCCGGTCACTGGAACCGGAAGCAAGGTGCCGTCGGGCGAGGCCTGCAGATCCAGGGGCCTCGGCAAAGTCTGGTGTGTGCTACCATTGCGATGGTTCTGTTCGTCATTGTTCAGACCACTGGCCGCGGCTTCCGAAACGTTTCTCAAGCCTTGCGGAGGCCGCGGTTCCTCGACTCTTCTCACGCGCCACTCGATCCAGCGCTTGTTTTCCTCGCGCAGTTCGGCTTTGCAGATCTCAAAGACTTCGCGCGCCCGAATTCCGAGTTCGCGAATCTGGTTTGCGACCACAGGCGGCACGTACATGACCCGGTCTCCTTCGAGCGCGTACAGGACCTGTTCGCCATAGCGTCCTTCGACGCGTTTTCCGTCGTCATAGCGGAGGGCTACTTCGACCGGAGCGTTTGTGTTGAATCGCAGAATACTGTTCGTCATTGTTGTTCTCCTAGTTCTTCAAGTTGTTCATCGTCCGAAGGTTCCGGTCCGATTTCTTGTTCTCCGAGTTCATCCTCTTCCGGGGGTTCCGGTTCAATTTCCTGTTCTTCTTCCGGCTCCTCTCCGCTGAATCCAGACTGGCCGTAGTAGTCCAGATCGGAGGGAGCGTTCCATATCGACCACATCGTCGTTCTCCTTTCAAGCTTTCAAGAGCCCTGCGGCCGTCATCATTTCTATGCTATCAACCGCAAGGAAGCATGTCAAGAACAATATTGCGATTTCTTGAGCGAGCCCACCCTTACTTGCGGAAGGAAGTATGATCAGATGGAGAAGGTATGGCGAAGAAGAATGCCGCTGCGGTAGCTCTGGCAAAGCTGCGAGCTAAGAAGCTGACACCGGAGCGCCGGCTCCAGATTTCGGAAATGGGCAACGTGGCTCGACTGGAGAAGGTGTCGCCCAAACGGCGCCAAGAGATCGCCCGCAAAGCCGCTGCGGCCCGGTGGGGCAAGAAAAAGTAGCGGATCCCGAGGCAGGCCAGAGTGCCGGCGATCATCTGTTATTAGAACTCGCCGTATTTGGGCGAGTGTGTTGTTGGTTTGAGGGGCCGGCGTAAGTTGGGGCCGAGCCAGTGGAGGCGAAACCTTTACAAGGTTTCTCCCCCACGCCCCCTCTTCCAATCGTACGCGTTGCTGCCGCGGTTCGCCGAAACCGGGTCTTCGGTGGCAAATCCCCCCCGGCGTCACTAAATCACAGCGCCCAGAGATTGCCCGCCGCCGCGGCCCGGTCAAGAAATCGTTGCGGACCCGACAGGCTCAGACTCTCACGTAGTTCAGATCAGAGCGTAGTGATTCCTTCATGCCGCGAATGGATTGGTGACTCGCACGCCGAGGATTTCCCGCCCATGGTTCAAATCTTCGGTATAGAGAACCGTCGCGCCGGTCCGCGCGGCTGCGACCACAACCAGCGCATCCCAGAATGAAAGCTGCGCTTGGTCAGCCAATCCGACGGCCGCCCGAATCGCGGCATAATCGACCACCATCACGGGCCAGGCCGTCAGATCTTCCAGTACCGAAAAGAGCTTCCTCGATCAAGCACCGCTGACTCACTTTTCTCGTCAGTGTCACGAAAAGCTCCTGCAACACCTGCGTGCTCACCCGCAACCGGTCCTCTTCCATTAACTTAACTCCTTCAGCTGCCGTTCTGCGGCCTGCTTCTTCGGCGAACTGCTCCTGTCGAACGCATGCACCAGCACGTTGTTGTCGACGAAACTCAAAAAGCCTTTCAGCGGTCATAGAGATCCTGACGGCTCCACGTTCGGTCCCCCACATGGACAAGACCTGTCTGAAGGACAAGACCTGTCTGAAACGCTCGTCTCAATCTCGCTCGGGCAAGCCGCCTCCGGCCCGGCCCATCCACCAGGGCGATAAGGTAGTCCCGCACCAGCTGATTTACGCTGGTGCGTTGATCGAGTGCCACCTTTCGGGCTGCCAGTAGCAGCTCCTCGTCGACAGCCAAGGTTACATTGTGTTTCGATTTCTCCACAGTTCCAGTGTAGAACGGAATCCGTGCGGGCAGAATCAATCTGCGCGAGGGCATGTTTAGGCCAGCCACAAGAAAATCCAAGGTCGCTGAAGATGAGACCACGCGTGCGCTGGTGGCGGATGGAACGCTGATCGGGCTTGGCGAATACCGCACGGATCTTGGTTTGGTAGGAGATGGAGTAGTTGGGGCCGGGCCAGTGGAAGCGAAACCTTCACAAAGGTTCTCCCCCACGCCCCTTCTTCCGATCGCATGCGTTGCTTCGGCGCGGTTCGCCGGAGCTGGGTCTTCCGTCGCAAATACCCCGGGTATCACCAAATCACAGCGCCCAGAGGTTGCCCGCAAAGCCGCTGCGGCCGGTGGGGCAAGACCAAATAATGGGTCGGGCGTGACTGTTCCCGTTGACCGTATATACGATCATCGTATATTACTGGGCATGGATGGCCGAAATCGAAGGCTTCGATTGGGACGCAGCCAACGTCGGCCACATCCGGCGCCTCGCGGGCTGTCCGCACGTGACTATCCCGGCGGAGACCATCAAGGGCGAAAAGCGATGGAAGCTCTTCGGCAAGTCGGCATGCAACCGCTACCTGGCCGTGGTCTTCACGATTCGCCGCAAGCTGTTCCGCACCGTGACTGCCTACGAAATG
>JBEKQO010000364.1:0-7640 GCA_049519635.1 Terriglobia bacterium
GCATGAATCGTAGCCTAGCTCCAATTAGCATGAAGTTTTGTCCTCGTCTCTTCTCTGAATTCCGAATCAAGATTATCGAATACGACAATTCTCTACCGCGAGGTAATTAATTACAACTGTACGGAGGTACCAGTACCGGGCTGGCTTAATTGCCATCCCTTGAAAGGTAATAGCTGGCCGAGGCTCAACAATGGGGGGCTCTAAAAAAACGCCAAACCCGCTAGCCCGGACTTCTCACCAGGTTTGGACGATGCTGGAAGGGCGGGGCTTTACAGGCTGCGGAAAAACCCCCTCGGGGAGCAGGTTTGAATCCGCGCGCCTGCGGGGGGAAACCGCCATTTATCTCTTGCTTAGGCATAACGCGATGAGGTATGATCTTTCTTAAGCCTTTCATAGTAGGATACCTCATGCGCGGCGACGATTTTCAGCAAGCGGCGATGTTCAGTCACCTCACCTTGGAGCGGCGGGTTCCTGCCGATCACCCCCTGCGGGGGATCCGGCGCCTGACCGACCGCGCCTTGGAGCGGATGAGCGGGGAACTGGGCAAGTTGTATGCGGCGACGGGCCGGCCGTCGATTGCCCCGGAGCGGCTGCTGCGGGCGTTGCTACTGGGGGTAAACCCAACACTCGTGTCACCAGCCGCAAAGTAGCAAGCTCCACGTCCCACACGGAGAATTCACAAAGGCTTTTCGGTAGTCTCATCAAGTCTTCTTAGCCACCCAGCTTGAAGATCGCGGAGAAGGAAGGCCGCTCCCTCCGGGCGAGCCGCGCGATTTGAGCGACGACGTACCATTTCGCCTTTCCGATTCCCGCCAAAAAACAGCCACGCTCTTTCGAATGGAGATCGGTTTCTCGAAGGCGACTTCTGGGGTGTCAGGGGTTGCACTTCTACGACGAAGAAGTTATCCCGCCTCTTGGCACAGCACTTCCCTGAAGGCGGCAAGGGTTTCCGAGCAATCACTCCGGGGACGTAGGGACTCCCGACCACTGATTAGAATTTTCTCTCCCGCCAAAATACATTTTAGCTTTTAATGGAAGGGGCAGCAGGGGGTCGCGGTAGATCTCAGGCGCCTTGTGGGCATCCTCTCGGATGAAAGGAAGGTGGTGGTGGCCCCATGACACCTCCTGAGTCCGCAGGACTTTCGCCAATCTTCATAGCAGCGAGACGGCAAAATGGCAAAAGCCACACCGCAACAGCGTGGGATTCTAGAGACCATGGGGCGGGGCAACCGTATCTGGGAAGTGCCAGGAAAGAGCCATTACACCCTGTATAACGACAAGAGAGACCGGGACCGTGTGCTCAGCCGAAAGATGGTGGTGGATCTGGAATTTGCGGGGTGAATCCGCCGGGCCGGTGACTCCTCGCCTCAGAGGTTAGAGAGTTGGGAGATTACCGACGTGGGATGTGCAGTATATTCGGCGACAACCTCGAGATAGAACTTTTGCCAGTGTTGGATCAATGACGGCTAACGAGGTTCTCACAAGATGGCCCACGACAATGACGAGCGGATTCGTCGCCAGTAATCAACATCGGGTAGGTGAAGGACGACGTGACAAAGGCGACTGGCGCTTGAGAGGACTGCGGAGGCTGTCAAATAGGCCGCTACTTTGCGGCTGGTGACACGAGTGTTGGGTTTACCCCATGTCAGATGCTTCCGTAGGACTTACGCCGCTCCAGGGCAGGGAACTCGCCCTTGCAGATGCGGCTTCTCGCGCCCAGGAACTTCTCCGCCATTCTCTGGCCCAAAATACCCGCCGCGCTTACGCTAGCGACTGGAGGGATTTCTCCTCCTGGTGCCAGGCCCATCACCGGGTGGATCTTCCTGCCCTGCCGGAAACGATCGCGATTTATTTGACCACGCTGGCGGAATCGCACAAGGTTTCGACCCTCACCCGGCGCATTTCCGCGATTTCCCAGGCGCACCAGGCCGCCGGATTCGACTCTCCCACCCAGGCGCCCGTGGTCCGCCAGTTGATGAAAGGGATTCGCCGGACTTTAGGCACCGCCCAAACCGGCAAGAGCCCGGTCAAGGTTGAGCACCTGCGCACCATCACCGCGGACCTCGATCCCGGCCGGGCTCTCGACGTTCGGGATCGGGCGCTCATGCTGGTAGGATTTGCCGGGGCGTTCCGGCGGTCGGAGTTGGTCGGATTGAATATCGAAGATTCAGAATTCAATGAGGACGGGCTAGTGGTGCACTTAAGGCGCTCCAAAACCGACCCGGAAGGGCAGGGAAGGAAGGTCGGCATTCCCTACGGTCTGGCGCCCGCCACCTGCCCGGTACGGGCGGTGGAAGCTTGGATCCAGCTCCTTCAGAGCGCCGAGGGACCGCTGTTCCGCGCCGTGGACCGGCACGGATGTGTCCACCCAACCCGCCTGACCCCCCAATCGGTAGCGTTGGTGGTCAAAAAGCTGATCGCGAAAGCGGGCATCCCCGGCGACTACGCCGGCCACTCCCTGCGCGCCGGCCTTGCCACCGCCGCGGCCGCCGCCGGCGTGCCCGAACGCGCCATCATGGCCCAGACCGGCCACCGGTCCCTCGCCACCCTGCGCAAGTACATCCGCGAGGGATCGCTCTTCCTGGAAAATGCCGCGGCGAAAGTTGGGCTGTAGAGCCGAGTATGGGGAACGACAGATCGAAAAAAGAGGGTGCTATAGCCCGGAGGCGATCTCGAAATGGCCCATTTTCCGGCGAATCGTTGCCATACCTCATGTGGCCGGAAACGATCCTCTGCGGCCAGACCGGAGCGGCATTCGAAAATGGCCGAAAAGCGGGCCTCCCGTAAGACGAAATCGCCAAGGGTTTTTGGCCACCCCCCTCGCCGGGCCAAAACTCCGTTGCGGGTAGGCCTCTACGCCCGCGTTTCTACCCAGGATCAGCAGACCATCCCAATGCAGACCCGTGCCTTGCGGGAATACGCCACTCGCCGAGGTTGGATGATCGCTCTACAGGTGAAAGAAATCGGCTCGGGCGCTTCCCAGCGGGAGAGGCGGGAGCAACTGCTGGAGGCGGCGCGCCGCCGGGAGATCGACGTGGTGCTGGTATGGCGGCTGGACCGTTGGGGCCGCTCGGTAACCGACCTGCTGGCGACCCTCCAGGAACTGGAGCATCTGGGCGTCGGCTTTGTGTCACTGACGGAAGCGCTGGATCTGACGACACCCGCTGGTCGAGCCATGGCCGCCTTGCTGGCCGTTTTCGCGGAGTTCGAAAGGGAGATTCTGCGGGAACGAGTTCGGGCCGGCCTGGCGCATGCCCGCCAGAATGGCCAACGCTTGGGCCAGCCCCTCACGGCGGGCCTCCACGCCGACCAAGTGCGAAAGCTCCAGCGTGCCGGCATCAGCAAATCCGAAATCGCCCGCCGCGTGGCGATCGGCCGCACCTCGGTGCGGGGCATCCTGGCAGCAAACAGGAGATAAAATGGCCACCAAGAAAATCTGGCTTCCGCAGGACATCTACCCAATCAAGGTGACCCTTCGCTATACGAGGCCGCCGATCTGGCGCCGGCAGCTGGTGCCGGCGGGTCTGACGTTGGACGCGTTGCACGACGTGCTGCAACTGGCGATGGGCTGGGACGATTCCCATATGCATGAGTTCCGTATCGGCCAGAGGCGGTTCGGGAAACCCGATCCCAACGACCGGCTGATGGGGATGGACCCCATCGGCAACGAACGCACCACGCACCTCTACAGGGTTCTCGGCAAAGTCGGAGCGAAGGCCATGTACACTTATGACTTTGGAGACAGTTGGGAGCACGCGATCGTGGTGGAGAAAGTGCTACCGCCCGAACCAGGGGTTGCCTATCCGCTCTGCGTGGGCGGCAAACTTCAAGGGCCGCCGGAGGACTGTGGGGTATCCCGGGTTACTACAATCTCTTGGAAGCGATCCGTGATCCAACCCTCCAGGAACATGCGGACCTGGTGGATTGGGTGGGCGGCGAATTTAATCCCAAGGCATTCTCAGTCGATGATGGCGACCGGGGACTCGCGCCTCTCCAGCGCTGGTGGGCTAAAAACTGAGTGGTACGTGACCTCGCAGTTTTGGAAATTCATCACCTACGCACCCCTACCGATTGACCGGCCAATCTTTCCTCATTTTTCTCCCGCTGCGATGTTCTGGAGCTGTTGAGCGATGTCTAGGAGCCGTCGATCGAGCCGTTGTAAGCGGCGGCGGGCTTTGTCGTCGCAGAGTTGGCGTCGATACATTTCCAGTAGATGGCGTGCCGCTGCGAGTGCTTGGCGGATTCCGGGGAGATCGGCGGTCGCGGCAGAGACGGAGAGTGAGGGCAGTGGATACGATTGAGTTGTATTTTGACGGGCCTTATAGAATTCGCGCTGCAGGTCTGGCTGCGTGATCTTGAGATACCGAAGGGTCATGCGTATATCTTTGTGACCCATTAGGTGCATGAGAGCGGGCAGGCTAATCCCGCAACGAAGCATTTCCGAGGCCCAGGTATGACGAAGGCGGTGAGGTGAGACAGGGCTCGAGTCGGCGCAACCCGCTCGTCTGGCGAAATCGGCCAACGCCAAACGCAGGGTTTGAAACAGGGCAAACCGCCCGCCGACGCGCGGTATCAGAAAGCCTGTGGATTTAGCCAGCCGTCCGGGTGAAATCAGGGCGCGCAATTCGAGGATACGGTTGAGAAATCGTAGTCCTTCCGAGTCAAGGGGAACCAGACGTTCGGTGTGAAGCTTTCCGAGAGGAACGTGCAGTGCCCACTGTTCGGATCCGACATGGCGAAGACAATCGAGGGGCAGGTGGATGCATTCTCCAATGCGGATTCCTGTGACACGAGTCAACAAGAGAGCATTGGAATAAAGGTTGTCTGCCCGGCGCAATTCCTCTTGAAGTCGTCGATCATCTTCCGGAGACAGCGCTCTGGGGAGATATTCCGGACGTGCAGGAAAGTCCTCACGGAGGATCAGGCCGGGCTGGAGCGGATGACCTTGAAGGGCCAAGTCATCGAGCAGCCGGCGAAGACAGAGCAGGCGCTGCTCACGCGTATGGTTGCCCACAGGCGGCCTCAACTCGCAAAGCCAACGGAACCAGCCCAGCATATGGGGATCGCGACGGAGTTGTGAGAGTCGGCGGACCTTGGGGAAGGTAGCGCGAAGATAACTCACGAAGTGGCGGGCAACGTATTGGTATTTGGCCACGGTGAAGGGCTGTAGCGTCAGAGCAAGAGTTTGGACTTGCGTTTCAAAAATCTCTTCGAGGCTTCGTTTGGACTGGTTCATGGCACCCGCGGGGAGGTCAAACGCGCACGGCTTGCGACGGCGCGCGCATATTCGCGCCAGACGTCCTGTGGCGCAAGTTGGACATAGAGCATCGTGGTGTGAATCTGTGAATGCCCCATCAGGTGCTGGAGAGCAGGTAGGGAGATGCCCGCCCGCACCATATCCGCTCCGAAAGTATGTCGAAATCGATGGGGGTTCGCGGCCGGGACTTCGCTGCGCAATCGATGATGGCGGAACAGCGAGCGAAGTCCCGCGGGCGTCATCGGCTGACCCCGGCGGCGGCCCTTCAGGGAAACGAACAGAGAGGGGGAGTTGGTCAGCGGCCGTTCCACCCGCAGGTAGCTTTGGAGAACATCCATGATTTCGCCGGGCAGCGGCAAGGTACGCGGTTTCCTACCCTTGCCGAGAACGTGCAGTTGCGCATCGGCCAGTTTCAGATCTTCGATCTGAAGCGCCAGGACCTCGCAGGAACGCAGTCCATCGAGTAACATCAGACCCACCACGGCAAAATCGCGGAAAGTACGAAAGCTCGCCCAAAACTTGGCGACTTGTTCGACCGTTAGGGGTTGGATGACGTGCCGAGGCTGCTTGAGGCGGAGACCGAAGGCGACGGTGCGATGGGGACGGCCATAGCCGAGGGGACAGCGCGTCGTATGCAGGCGCTGGAAATGGGAATGGCCAGGGGGAATCTCCTGCCCGTGGTGGAATCGATACAAACAGCGAATGACGGTCAAGCGATGATTCACCGTTTGCGGCGTAGGCTGGGGTTGTTTGTTTAGTTGATGCCGAACATATTCCAACAGCGTGGACTCGGTAATCGCGGAAAGGGTCTGGGGCTGGCTTTGAAACCAACGCGCGAAGTGAAGGAGGTCATAAGCGTAGGCGCGCAGCGATCGCGGCGACAGTTGACGAAGATGCTGGGCATCCAGAAAATCGTTGACCCAGGCGATTTCGTGACCTTGCCCGTCCAGGACGCGATAGGGGCAGGTGCCGGGTTGGGTGGCAGATGGACGGGCCAATGCGAGTTTCATAACGGGTGCGCCCCCTCGAGGCAATCGGCAAAGTCGGCAGCCGCGGCACCGGCCACGAAGTAACTGTTCGGATCGTGTCCGGCGGGTAGCTCAACCAGGCGCGCGGGAACGCTGACCGTGGCGAGGCGGCGCGCGAGATGATGAGCGGTGCGTTGTCCAGCCTGGTTTTCATCCTGGTCAAAGACGATATAAACCACCCGAGCCGGCGGTTCGGAAAGCTGCTGGAACTGCAAGGGCGTTAGATGGGTGCCGAAGGCGCAGGTGGTATTGCGAAAACCGGCCTGGAGGACAACACGCCGGTAGAAGGCATCGCAGCCCTGCCGGTTGACGAGCCCCGCACGCTGTAGCGACTCCAAGGAATAACCTTGGTCGGTGAGATAACGCCGCAGATTTCCGCCGGGAGCGTATCCGATGCGGAGTTCTTCCATCAGAGCAGGCTCGTGCACTCCGCGCTGCTCGAGATAGCGAAGCGCCTCGGGGTGGCGCGGGAACTGCTGCTGATAGAAGGCAGCGGCTTGCTGCAGCGGGCCGGGAGCGTCGACCCGAACGCTTGGCTCTTGGAGATAAGCCAGACTTTGAGGAAAGGAGAGATGCAGGGACAACTCGACAAAGCGAATCAGATCGCCGCCCTGTCCGCAGCCGTGGCAGTAGAAGAGATTTTTTCGGGCATTGACATAGAACGAAGGCCGGCTTTCCGGGTGTAACGGACAGAGTCCGACGAACTCGGTGCCCTGACCCGCAGGCCGTCCGCTCCAATTCCGCTGTCGTAAATAATCGAGCAACGGAAAGCGTTGTTTGAGTTTTTCGAGGTCCTCGCCCATGGTGCTGTTCTGCCTCCGGAGACGAGCGTAGGAGAAAGCGGCCAGCATTCCCAGGCAAGGAGGGTGGGAGGAAGAAAAAAACTCTTAGAGACGCAGGGGCCAGAGGACTTGCAGAACCGGAGTCAGCACCGACAACGGCCAAGCTTCGGGATCCACCTGACCGCCACGCGCCAGCCAGTGAACCACGCAGGCGAGAATTCGGCGCAGAAAGGAAGCTGCCGGTTGAGAGCGGTCCAGGCCGCTCGACCAGCGGCGGAGCGTGGAAGGATCGGGCAGCCGATCGGGATCTTTGAGCGTGGGCATTGCCTCTTCCCAGGAGCACTGCTCCACCCAGTGTCGGCGGAGCGCCTGACAGCGAGCCAGTAAGCTGTAGTGCGTGTAAGGGAGAGAAAGCAGCGGAAGGAAGGTGAAGGTCTTTCCGCAACCGTGGCAGAGGCCGCGCCGGATCCCAATCCAGTCGTGATGTTGATCGTGCGCCTGCTTGCGACGGCGCCCGTGGCCGATGATCGAGTCGCGTGCACAAACGGGGCATCGCCGCAGGATGACCTCAAC
>JBEKQO010000365.1:0-6529 GCA_049519635.1 Terriglobia bacterium
CAAAAAATGCCGTGTACGTGATTGAGGCTAAAGCAGTTGAAGGGAATCGAGGAGAAATATGCGTTTTGCGCGCCACCTCATTTGGTGGGTCGCACACTGCCCTTAGGGGGTTACTACGATGGATGGTGGTCAGAGCGTCTAATGCCGAACTTCTCCATTCGATGGCGGAGCGTGTTGGGATGCAGATTCAGGATTTTCGCCGCACCTTTCGGTCCCTCGATCACCCCGAAGGTCAGCTTGAGGGCAGCCAGGATATGATTTCGCTCTACCTCTCCCAGAGTAGGAAGCCGTGAAGACGGACCATCGACTGGCTGACCCTCGTCAGCCACTGTTTCCGTTCTCGCTTGGCTGACGCTGACGGCAGGCACCGACTCTAACTCGTAATCCAACTCAAGAACCGGCCCCTGAGATAACACCAAGGCTCGTTCAATCACGTTTTCAAGCTCGCGGATGTTTCCCGGCCAGGAGTAGCTCACCAAACGGTCCATCGTCGTCTGGGAGACGACATTGACATTCTTGCCGAACTTCTTAGATAAGCGACTCAGGAAAAACTTCACCAGCAGATGGATATCGCAACGACGATCGCGCAATGGCGGGACATGAACCGGGAAAACATTCAGGCGGTAGAAAAGATCGGAGCGAAAGCGGCCCTCCTTCATGGCCTCCTTGAGGTCGCGGTTAGTGGCAGCGATGACGCGAACATCTACCTTAATCGAACGGCTGCTGCCTACCGGCTCAAATTCTCGTTCCTGAAGGATGCGCAGCAGCTTAACTTGCGTGTCCAAAGGAAGCTCTCCGACTTCGTCCAGGAAGATGGTGCCGCCATGGGCCAATTCGAAGCGGCCGGTCCGCCGCTCCAGAGCGCCCGTGAACGCACCCTTCACGTGGCCGAAGAGTTCGCTCTCAACTAAACCCGCGGAGATCGCGCTGCAGTTAACTTTAACCAGGGTACGTTCCTTGCGAGAACTGCGGTCATGAATGGCGCGGGCAATCAGCTCTTTCCCCGTGCCCGTTTCTCCCAGGATGAGGACCGTGGAATCTGTGGCCGCAACCTGATCCACGGAGCGGAGCACGGAAATCAGCGCGGGACTGTTGCCCACGATTTCTTCAAAATTGTGCTCGGAGCGGATCTCCTCCTGGAGGTAAATGTTTTCCTTCTCCAACCTGGCCTTCAGGTTGTCGATCTCCTGGTAGGACCGCATATTCTGAATCGCCAATACGACCTGGTTCGCCACTTCCTGCAAGAAGACGGCGTCCTCATCCGAATACCTATCCCTTTCTCGGCTCACCAAGCTGAGCGTACCGATACATTTTCCTTGGAAAAGCAGGGGAAAGGCGCACATCGATTGGATGCCCTCTGCGACGAGGCGGCGCTCATTGGCATACTGCCCTTCTTTTTCAAGATCGCGGCGCAGTAGAGGCCGCTGATGGTCGAGCACCCAGCTGGCGCAGGTCTCGTTGCGGCTATCTTCCAGCCCCGCTCGGAAATAGTCCGAGAGAAGGTCTCCGCCCACGGCGAGGAAGCGGAAGGCATCTCTGTCCGGCTGATAGAGGGTAATGGCGCAGCGGTCGAAGGAGATAACACTATGCAAGACCCTGGAAATAGAGTGCAGGAGGGTTTCCTCGTCGAGGTTCGTAATGACGGCGTTGTTGATCCCCAGGAGCGTGCGAGCGCGCTCCTCACTTCTTTGCAACGCCTCTTCCGCGCGCTTGCGCTCTGTAATGTCCTCAGAAAGCGCCATTATAAATTGCGGCATGCTCTCGGTGCCCGGAACCAGAGAAACATTGTTGCTTACCCATATCAGGCTGCCGTCTTTTCGTCGATACTGCTTCTCGATTTGGAACTGCTTTCGCTTTCCCTCCAAAAGCTCGGTCATGAGATCACGGTTGTGCTCAGTGTCATCCTCATGAGTGATGTCTAGAAAAGTTATATTACGGAGCTCGTCCTCGGTGTAACCTAGCATTTTTTCGTAAACGCGATTCACGGCAATAAAGCGGCCGTTGAGGTTCGTAAGTGCAACGCCGATGGCCGAATTCTCAAACACGGCCCGCCAGCGCTGCTCGCTGCGCGTGACCTTTATGTTCGCGTTACGCAAAGCTTCTTCGCTCTGCCTATGTTCGGTAATGTCGCGTGAGACGGCTACCAGTTGTTCCGGTTCGCCTTTCCGACCACGAATGGGACTGACAACAACGTCCCACCACTTGGGTTGTTTTGTAATTCTTGTTGCGAAATATCCCACGAAACGACTGGTACCGCCCCCGCTGGCAACCTCCACGGCAGCTCGCGCTGCTTCGCGATCGTCGGCGTCCCAGAAATCAATCCATGAAGTGTTCACGACAGAGCCCAAGTCACAGATTTCCCGAGCCTCCATGCCACCTTCGTTCATCGATAACAGCCGGCCCCCCATGTCAAGCACCGAGATACAATCGTGACTGCTCGCGATGAGGCGGGTCTTAAGCTCCTCACTCTTCCGCAGCGCCTCTTCCGCCTGTTTACGCGCAGTGATATCCATGAATGCAACGACGCACAGATCTCGACCGTCCTGAACCATTAGATGAGACCAATACTCCACGGGAAAACTAGTGCCGTCTTTCCTCCAAAAAATCTCATCGTCTCGGTGCGTACCGTGGCCTCTTTGAAACCCCGCGTAAATGGGGCACTCCTCGAGCGGATAAGGGGTACCGTCGCCCCGGGTATGGTGCTCGGTCGTGTGCATGTTTTTCCCGAGCAACTCAGCAGGATCATCGTATCCGAGCACCTGCGCCGCCGCCTGATTGCAGAAGATGCAGGTGCCTACACGGTCGCAGCCGAAGATGGCTTCAGCAGCGGAAGCCAGGATCAGCCTGACGCGCGCTTCGCTATCGCGCAGGGCAAGCTCCACCGATTTGTGGCCGGTGACATCATGCGCCGCTACCAAATGGGCAGGCTTGCCTGCCCAATTGATGCTGTGGCCGCAGATCTCTACTTCAATCGGAGTTCCATTCTTCCGGTGGCAAGTGTAAATCTCGGGAGGATCAAAAAATGTTGGAATGTTCACCCAGTCTTTCGAGAGACGTGAGGAAGCTTTTGGAGCCCAGATGTCTGCGAACTTCATCGCCAGGAGTTCATCCCGGGAATAGCCAAAGTGATGAATTACGGCTTCGTTAGCAGCCAGGAAGTGCAGAGTTTCCACATCCCAGATCCACATCGGTTGTGGGTTCCAGTCAAAAAAGAACCGGTAAACTTCGACGTCCCCCTGCGGATAATCGGTTACTCCAGGTCCAGCGCGAGACATTGCGCGTCTCCTTCCACTTCAGTCTCCAGACGTGTCACAGGGCTCGAAGGTTTCAAAACCAGTCATGACCTTACTGGCAATTCTTGCATCAAGTGAAATGAGAAAACATTAACTAACGCAGACACTGGTCGGGGGGATTTCGGATCCCGAAGTACTATTTCCCGGCATGAGTGTTCGCAAGTAATCCGTCCGCGCGACCGTTGCGTTCTTAGAAGTCGACGCACAGTGCGAACTGCCGGGCACCTTGCCGACCAGCTTCCCGACCACGCCTCAGCTTAGAAATACTTTTTCAGGTCCATGCCGTCGTAGAGGCTGGCGACCTGTTCGCAATAGCCGTTGAACATCTGTGTGGGTGTGTTCTTGAAGAAGCCGGGCAAACGGACCTCCTTTGCTTGGCTCCAGCGCGGGTGGTCCACTTTCGGATTCACGTTGGAATAGAAACCGTATTCATGAGCGTTGGTAATGTTCCACGTGGTCGGCGGCTGGTCCTTGACGAATTTAACCCTTACGATTGATTTGATGCTCTTGAAACCATATTTCCAAGGGATCACCATTCGAACGGGCGCGCCATCCTGGTTTGGCAGCGTTTCACCATACATGCCGACACAAAGGAGTGCCAGCGGATGAAGGGCCTCATCGATCCGCAGCCCTTCGACGTAGGGGAGCTGAATCCCAGCAAGCCCCCACAACGGCATCTGCTTCTTATCGAAATAGCTTTCAAACGCCACGAATCTGGCGTTGGCATTGGGCTCTACAAGCTTCGCGAGCGTGTTGAAGGAATAGCCAATCCATGGCACGACGATGGACCAGCCTTCAACGCAGCGGTGCCGGTAAATGCGCTCCTCGAGTGGTGCCAGCTTCACAATTTCGTCCATCGTGAACTTGCGCGGCTTGGCACATTCCCCTTCGACTGAAATCGTCCAGGGCGAAGTGATGAATTTCTGCACATTTTTCGCCGGCTGGTTTTTGTCGGTCCCAAATTCGTAGTAGTTGTTGTAAGTTGTCACGACCCGCTCAGGCGTTACTTTTTCCGATGTGCTAAACGGGCTCGAGGTCAGGCCGGAAAGCTTCGTCGACGCATAAGCGCGTGTGGAAGGGCTAACGAGGTTCTCCACGTACTCCCCCGCGAGCGCTAGGCCTCCCGCTAAGCCCATTGCATAAAGGAATTTGCGACGATTTAGGTACACACCCCGAGGAGTAATATCCGAATATTTCAGGCTCGAGGAAGGCGTTGTCAGCATCTAGAACCTCCAGGCGCACGCTGCGCCTCAAATTTCCTCTCTGCATCTGACTTCTATACGCCGAACCCGTTTTTATCGGATGCTAGTGCTTTCGACGAGATCTGGACAATCTGGCAGTTCCGCGTCCAACGAAATAGCCGTGCACTCTCACCTGCGATAGGAGTCATTTGTCGTACGAAAGTTGCATGGATGAACAAAAAGTATCTGCGCCAGCAAGATTGGACTGGGCCTCGACCACGCGAGTTAGCAAGGTTTCCGCTTGAAGGAAATTAGGAGGGAATCCAAACGCCTCTTAATAAGGCGTGCAGGCGGCCGAATTGCGAGGTACCCACTCCCTCGTTGTTGAACCGAGCCAGCGAAAGGTGGGAATGGGCTTACTCAAAGAAGTTCGACTGGAGGAACGTCCCTCGGGCAGCCCTGGGCTGGTTCGACGAGCCCAGATTTTCCGAATCCTTTCCCGCTTCGCGTAGTCTCATCCCAGGAAGTGAGTCCAGCAGGGTCGTTGGCGTCTATCGGGATGATGGTGGGAGCCATCATTACCAGAAAAGGAGAACAAACATGGCTCTAAAGATCACAGAGCGCGAAGTGAATGGGGTGGCAGTGCTGGCGCTGGAAGGGCGCATCGCGCTCGGAGAAGAAACCGTCACGTTTCGCGAAAAAGTGAAGGGCCTGCTGGCTGCAGGCAAAAAGAAACTCATCTTGGACCTAAAAGATGTCACCTTGATCGACAGCTCGGGTCTGGGCGCACTGGTCGCCGCTCATTCCAGCGCACAATCGAGCGGAGCAACGCTGGGGCTCTGCAACCTTGGATCGCGAACTAACGAACTCTTGCAGATCACCCGGCTGGTCACCGTATTTGAAGTTTCCAACTCTGAGGCAGATGCGGTGCTTGCTATGTCGAAGGCGGCTTCCGCAGCTTAGTAGGAAACCGTCGCTCACCGTCAAGGCCTCCGGTCAAGCCAGCCGCCTCAGCGGACCGCAACTGTGGCAGACGAATCTGCTCATGCTCATTCTATGGCGAAGCGGAAGGCAGACATTCTGCACGCCGCATCCACTAATGTAGATGAGCGGTTGTTGTTCCGTCCTGCGACTTGATCATCATCGCAAATGTTTTGAGTTTGATTGACCGAGGAACCGTTGGCACCCTGGCCGACATCAGGTCGCATTTCAGTGCTGGAATGCATTTAGCCGGCCGCAAGGCAGTCAGGAGCTTCAATGTACGATGAGTCAGAAAAGCCTCATGCTTTGGTCTGCACTGAAATTTGGGGTGGAAATCGAGAGGTCATTCGCACGATAAAGCTGCCGAGCTTGGCGGCATGGGTAGCCTCTGCTCCTGTCGAGGAGGGAGAAGGGGGAGGCGACCTTCACTATATGTCCGTTTGCGATCACGACCTGATCTCCCGCGTGGCCCTAGCCGACGTGAGCGGCCATGGTCATGATGTCGACGCAGTGGCTCAGACGCTGCGCGGCCTAATGCGCGAGTACATCAACTCGTGGGACCAGTCAGATTTCATGCGGGGGCTTAACGATACGTTTGGCCGAAGCAGCACTGATGAATATGCTACAGCAATTGTCTTGAGTTTCCATCGAGTCACGGGGCGGCTGGCATTCAGCAACGCGGGGCACCCGCCTCCTATTTGGTATCACGCTGGACAGCGAACCTGGGGCTGGCTCGAGGAGGGAACTGACCCGAATATCGAAAAAAACTCAGGCTTACCCGTCGGGTTGATTCCTGGGACCAGTTATAGTCAGACCGTTGTGACTCTCAAGCCATCAGATCTTCTCGTGCTCTACACAGATGGTATCACCGAAGCCCAGAACGGGACTGGTCAGGAACTGGGACGAGAGCAACTTATGGAATGGGCGCGCCAAGGTCCGGCAGATTCTCCGAGAGCGCTTGGAGAAGACTTGCTTAAACGACTGGCGTTGTTTCGGGGCAGATTTCGCAGCGACGATGAAACACTACTGGTGTTGCAACGCGAAGAAGAATCTTTTCTTCTTATGTTGGGCGAG
>JBEKQO010000366.1:0-11471 GCA_049519635.1 Terriglobia bacterium
CTACACCTGCTTCCCAACTCAATCGCCAGCCACAACACTCGCGTATTATTTCACAACTTCTCAGGCGCCGGGAAGGCCCCGGCATAGGATGGATGCGCTACCTCCAGCATCCGCGGAGGAGCCAATAATAAAGATGGGGCGAGCGACCCATCCCGGTGCACTGAATCCGGGACAAACCGCTCGCCCCTGTAGGTCGATCCAAGTCCACCTCTAGAAATCTAGAAAGTGAACCTCAGACCAAACTGGATAAGGCGTGGCAGGTTGTACTGCGAATTGACCAGACCAAAGGTGCCCCCATTCGCGACGGAGGTGCAGCAGGACGTGTTGGGAGCGGAAAACTGCGGGTGGTTGAAGAAGTTGAAGAACTCCCCGCGGAACTCCAGACCAAGCCTTTGATCGGGGCCGAACTTCGTGTTCTTAAAGAGCGCAAAATCCATGTTCTTTTCCCCATCCTGGCGCAGATCCGGTTCCGTACGGGAATCATTACCACGAGTGAGGGTGGTCGTGTTGGTGAATACCGAGGTATTGAACCATTCGGCCAGCCGTGCGGTAGTGGACCCGGAGGTAAGCGATTCGGCGCCCGTTCTGGTCACCCGCGCGCCGCCAGATTCAGGGATACTGGCGTTGCCAAGAGCATTGCTGCCTCCGCCGATGTTTAGCGGGAAGCCACTCTGGAGAGTGACGATGCCATCGATCCCCCAGCCTCCGACGATCTTATCGGCAACCGGGGATAGGCCGCTGGCAAACTTCTTGCCCCTGCCAAAGGGCAAGTCCAACACATAGCCGAGGACAAAGCGCTGGGGAACATCAAACCCATCCAGGCTTCTCTCATTGTGGAGGTTATAGGCATCGATGTCACCCCAGGAGGGTGCGGCGTCTCCCAGCCAGTTGATTTCATTGTTGGTGTCGCTAATGAGTTTGGATACCGTGTAGCTGGCGATGACCGTCCCGCCGTGGGAGAAGCGCTTGTCAACCTTTACTTGCAAGGAGTGGTAGATGGAATCGCGGTCGTCGGGTTCGGCCAGGGAGACATCGGAGTACTGGGGATAGGGCAACAACAACTGCGCCGCGCTTACATTCGCGCCGGTCAAATTCCCTTGCACGATACCGTAGAACGGATTGGGAACCGATGCCGTAAGTGAAGCGACCGTATTGCCGGCCGATCCGCCCGGGAGATTCGCATCAGTCAACTGGTCGACGTCCTGGCTATGCATGGGCAAGTGCGTACCCTTCGACCCGGCATAGGCTACGTCGAGCAAGGTGCCATTGCCAAGCTCGCGCTGGATATTGAAGTTCCACTCTTGCGAGTAGGCGCCGGGATTATTGGAAACCGCCGCACTGGGCCCGTTGGCATTGGTGTTAATGAACGCCTGGTTGCGCCCCGGGGGCTGAATAACCCCATTGGGGAAGGGATCGCTGAAGTTATTGAGCGGGACAACCCCGGCGTTATTCACGGTCGTCAGCCAAGCCGTGCTGTAAGTGTTAATGAACAGGTTGTGGGGAGCGGAATTCCACGCGATATCGTCAGGCAGGTAGAATATCCCATACCCGCTCCTGATCACCGTCTTGTCGTTTAGCCGAAAGGCGAGGCCGATGCGCGGGTTGATTTCGGTCAACGGCATATTCTCCTCGGTGCGACCCGGATCTGCCGAAGTATTCACCAGAGCAAAGGCGCCCTTGAGTCCACTAGGGATCGTCAGTCCATTCGTGGGGTTGACCACACCCGCCAAGGGACTGGCGGCGTTCGGCTCCCAATTTACAAGTCGGTTGAAGCGCTCCGTCCAATTCCCCTGTAAATCGTAGCGAATTCCCAAATTCAGAGTCAGCCTCTTGGTGGCTTGCAAGGTGTCGCCAATGTACATGGCGTTATAGAAAATCTGGTTGGCCATTTGCGAAGGCGTCACCACGTCACTGCCGTTGTTGGCATTGGCGCCGTAGCCGAGCAGGAAAGAAGCGTAACCATCTCCTTCGGTGGCCCCTGAAGCCAATGGATTCGCCGAGGTCATGTAGCGGTCGAACGCGTACAAGCCGGTGGGTTGATTGGTCTGGTAATAGTTGTTGCGCAGGAGGCGGAATTCATAGCCCATCTTGAGGGTGTGGCGTCCCTTGATTTTGGTGAGGCTGGGGGTGAAGCTCCAAGTGTCGTCACCGGCGCCAATCTCGCTTCCTGTTCCGGCTGAGCAAAAACCTTGACCCAACGTCTGGTCGTTCGAGTTATTCGATATGCACGGTATCGGGAGGGGGGTCGAGTTGAACTGATAGGTGCCCCATGCCCCGCCAAGCGAGGCCATACTAAACCCCGAGGTGAGCGGAACGCGCACGTAATCGTAACGTGTGTAGCCCAGGTGCAAGTCCATGATCGTTGTGGGTGAGAAGCTAAAGGTGTCGCCCAAAGCAACTTGTTTGGTGTGGATGTTTTCCGTGCAGCGATCAGTACAGATATCTTTAAAGGGGCTGTCCGGGAGGTTGAGCAGCTTGTAATAGGTGAAACGAACCATTACTCTCTGCTTTTCGCTGACGTTCCAGTCAACCTTCTCGTTTGCCTGGTCGGTGTCGCCCCCGGTGCCATAAGAGGTTACGAAGTTGTCGGGGTTGTTCGCAGTGGGTGTCCTGTTTGCTGCCGGGTAGTAACCCAGAAGGACTTTCGAGGCCGGGTTAAATTGGCTCAGGGCGATGACGTTGGGGGTGCCGCTGCCGCCGGGTTCCAGGCCAACTTGCGTTCGGCAGGGGGCTGGTGCTGCTGGTTGTGGGCTAACGCTTGCCAGAGCCGTACAGGATCCAGCGCCGGTGGTGACGCTCGTCATTGGATCATATATGGCGGGCTCTCCGGCTGCGGTAAAGTCACCACTTGCCTCCGCAGCGGAGGGGACGATGCCGGAGAAGGCTGCGGACGAGCGCACGCGGTAGCCTTCATAGCTCGAGAAGAAGAATAACTTGTCGCGGATAACTTTCCCGCCCACGTCAGCGCCAAACTGGTTCTGGGTCCAGGGGCCCACAGCATCGGTGCCCGTTCCTCCTGCGGCGTTGAGGAAAAAACTGTTGGAGTCAAGAACCTTGTTGCGGAGGAACTCGTAGGCGCTGCCGTGCCAGGAGTTTGTGCCCGACTTGGTCGTCATGTTGACGATCCCGCCGGCAAAACGGCCAAAATCGGGTCCCATGGCGTTCGTCTGCACTTTGAATTCCTGGATGGCATCCTGCGTGGGTATCAGGGTGATGACGTTCAGGTAGGAGCCATTGGTGGGAACACCATCCACAAATATCGCATTTTGACCGGCTTGGCTTCCACCTATTTGGAAGTCACTAGACGCAAAGGGGTTGGCGCCGACGGGGTTACTCATCGAGGAGTTGCCTCCCGATGGCGGGCCCTGCGGCTGGATTCCCGGTGAGAGCTGCACCAAGGAGATAACATTGCGTCCGTTAAGAGGCATTTCAGTAACCGTACGCGATTCCACCACTTGCCCCAAGTCGGAAGTCTGCGCCTGCAGCAAAGGTGTTTGTGCTGTTACCTCGACGGTTTGGGTGAGGGCGCCGACTTCCATCGCGATGTCAACCCTAAATCCGCTTCCGACCTCCACGACGACGGGATCGCGCCGGAAGTGCTTAAAACCGGCCTTTTCCGCGTCGATGCGATAGTTGCCCGGCACAATGTTGACGAACGTGTAGTTCCCTGCCGCATCGGACTCCATGCTGCGCTTGTCCGCGGTCCCGAGATTGGTCAGGGTAACACTCGTAGCGGGAATTGCCGCTCCACTTGCATCGAGTACGGTTCCGGCGATGGACCCATATACGGTTTGGCCCCAACCAGCGCGAGGCCAGATCGCCAATAGGAAAACGACTCCTACTGGCACGAACATAAGCTTTTTGAGATGTGACATTTGATACTCCTATTCAGCGAAGTTTGTCAACTTTTGACTCGTGAGGTGTGGTCCGAAAGCCGCGTTCACCCTTCTCTAAGAAGGCTGACAACAGCAAAGTCAGGCTGCGGTCGTGCGCCAGGCTTAGCGCTGCGTGAGGCGTCCAACTCAACGCGCCCTGGGTGTACGCATTCTCCGGATTGTTCCTAGGGTTGAAGACCCGAGAGAAACCATGACTGGTTGACCAGTCGACAAGTAGCACTGCAAGTGCGAGCGAGACGTTAAAGGAGGGCTTAATATTCCGGTACTTACTCCCGCGATTTGATCCGCCTTGAGTCCGAACGAATTGGCACCCTGCTCGCTGTCGTCCTGGACGACACCGCATACTTTCCCCCCTGCAAGCAAGGCCCGACACAAATAGCAAGCGCTCTCTGCCTACTTCATGCCACAGTAGACAAATCGCATAAGGTATCCGCTGTCCCGCGTGCTGGAACACAGGCCAGACAGCAACAAGTACAATTAAGGTTAAAGTGGGGGCACGCGACTGCACTTCAAAGAACGGTCTGCAAGTCCCTACGGGACCGCCCGCTCCTGCCCCCCAAATATGTGCGCGCTGACTTTTACCAGATAGTCAGCCGTAACACAACGTTAATGCTGTTAATTCTTACCGAATACCAGTTACTGCACTAACCTTCTTTGTTTCAATCACGTACATGTCCACGTTCAACTGTAACGAGTAAGACTTCCGAAAAATGCAATCTAGTGTTAAACTCACGCCAAGTTTTTCCGCCTCGGTAGAGTGGGGTAGGATGATGATAGTCTCTGACCACGAAGAGAGAATCGAGCTTGAGCACATACTAAGCTCAGGCATCTTTGCCAAGGCCCCGCGACAAGCCAAACTGCTTCGGTACATTTGCGACGAATACCTACAAGGCAGGACCGACCAAATTAAGGAATACACGCTAGCAATCGAGGTCCTGGGAAAGACAGCGGACTTCGACCAGAACCGCGACGCCATCGTGCGGGTGGAAGTTCATCGGCTGCGTAAGAAGCTGAAAGAGTATTACGAGGGCGAGGGTGCGGCGCGCTCCCTCCAGATTGTGATCGACTCCGGGCAGTACGTCCCTCGGTTTGTTGCCCGTGAAAAAGTCACTTCCCTTGAGCCCGAGGCGAATTCAGAAGCTACCCATCCCCTGGCAAGTCAGAACCCTGAATCCCGTCAACCCCCGCACCGTGGGACCACAGAAAGTGCCAAGCGGGGGCACTTTCGCGCCTGGCCAATGGTGGTAGGAGTGCTGGCTCTCGCCGTAGTGGCGGTTGCCGTTGCCCTGAGGTTCGGGGCCCACTTGGGAACTCTGGTGAAAGCATCGCCTACGCCCAGACCCTCACCGCTGGCAGCTTCGACGGGGATGGCCGGATCGTTGGATACCGTTCGTATCCTGTGTGGTTATCCCAAGGATAAGTACATCGACCGCGCGGGGAATGTCTGGCTGGGTGATCGGTACTATTCCGGGGGCGACGCATCTGTTCAGCGGCTGCAATTTGTGTCGCGGGCCCCGGACGTTGCGTTGTATCAGAGCTTCCGTTTTGGAGAGTTTTCTTACGACATCCCGCTGCGGCCCGGCAACTACGAACTGCATCTCTACTTTATGGAAACACACTATGGGCCGGGGAACCTCAGCGGGGGAGGTGAAACCAGCCGTATGTTTGATATTCTGCTGAACGGCCAGCCCTTGATCAAGCTCTTCGACATCATCAAGGACGCCGGCGGGAACAACATTGCGGACGAGCGTGTTTTCAAGAACGTAACCCCGGCGCCTGACAATCATTTACATCTGAGGTTCCAGAGACTTCTCGACTCGCCGCTTCTGAATGCGCTCGCTATCCTCCCCGCGCCCCCTGGCAAAATCAACCCCATTCGCATCCTTGCTCAAAACAACTCCTACACCGACCGTGCGGGCAGCGTCTGGAGCCCGGACTGCTACTACCGGGGGGGCCAATTGGCCCTGCATCTTACTCGCACGCCCGTCAGCGGAACCTTGGATCCCGACCTTTACTCCAGTGAGCGCTTTGGAAATTTCAGCTACGCGATTCCGGTGCCGCCGGGCAAATACAAGGTCACCCTGCGATTTGCGGAGACCTATTGGGGCCTACAGAATGCTTATCCCAATTTGCCCGACCACAACGACTCGCCGGTGGGCGGGGCTGGGAGCCGGGTCTTTGACGTCTATTGCAACGGCACGACCTTGCTGAAGAATTTCGACATCTTCAAAGAAGCCGGCGGTCCACTGGTGACCAGGGACAAAACTTTTCATAATCTCCAGCCGGATGCGCAAGGCAAGCTCACCCTCAGCTTTGTCCCCGTCCAGGATTACGCCTCCGTGAACGCCATCGAAGTGGAGGATGAACCGGAGTAGTCCGGCTTTCTCCTGGCCGTCGTCATCCGTTGCCCACCAGCGACCTCCCCGCGCCGACTCGGCTTCTGTATTCCTCCCCTACGCCTATCCCGAATTTCTCACCACGAGTCTGGAAGGGCGGGGCTTTAGCCCCGCCGTTACAAGGCGCTCTTGAATATTCCCATGTCCCGCGCCCCCCGCAGCTTGCAGCCGCAAGCTGCGGGGGGCGCGGGACGAACAGAGAGCGGGAGGCGCGATTTCGGCGGGGCTGCCGCGCCCCCCGCAGCTTGCAGCCGCAAGCTGCGGGGGGCGCGGGACGAACAGAGAGCGGGAGGCGCGATTTCGGCGGGGCTGAAGCCCCGCCCTTCCGCTAACGCGCATTAACGTCCAACCGTGGTGAGAAATCCGGGCTATGACCCTTCGGCGCACCACGAAGGATAGAAATGCTCCGGGCAATTCCCCTCCTGATTCAGGAGGGGTGGCGCGCCGAGCGCCGGGGTGATTATCTTAGGAAGCTGACAGCATAAAGTCGCAATCAGCACCACCCCCTACCCCTCTTCATCTGAGGAGGGAAGCATTTTCAGAACCGCAGGCGTTAGCCCGGACTTCTCACCATGTTTGGACGATGCTGGAAGGGCGGGACCTGGAAATAATCAGGACGGCCTTGCAACGGCAGGGCTAAACAGGCTGCGGAAAACTCGTCCAAGCTGTCATCCTGAGCAGCAGCGAAGGATCTGGATTTGAATTTTCCAGGACTACAGATTCTTCGCAGGGCCCCGTCATTGTCCAGGGTGCCGCACACGTCCAGAGCTACGAATGCATCATCTGCGAATAGGCCCCTCACCCACCGCCTTGCGGTCCCCCCTCTCCCCATGGGAGAGGGGGGGGATTTGATTTTTTATCCCTCTCCCGGGGGTGAGGGGGGACCGCAAGGCGGTGGGTGAGGGGTCCCTTTCAACCCAATCGACTTTGACGGGACCCTGAGATTCTTCGTCGCCCGCTGGCTTCTCAGAATGACAGTATTGGGAAGTTTTTCCGCATCCTGTAAATCCCCGCCCTTCCAAAATCGTGGTGAGAAATGCGGGTTAGTATTATAGTCTCCCTTGGCTCGTGCCCTCGCGATGACCGTAGCGCGCAGAGTGTCTGCATTTGCGGTCTCGAATCTGCACCCACGTGGCTCCCACTCTGGAGCGCGATGAACACAGGAGGAAATTCCATGTCAACTTCCCGAAGGACCTTTCTAAAAAGCGCAATCGCTGGCGCGAGCGTGGCAGCCAGAGAGTTGGCCATCGGCCCCGAGGGTTCCGGGGCTGTGGCTGACCCGTTGGCCAGCGGCCGGAGCACACCTCTCGCGCCGGCAGGACCGTCATTGACCGATGCGGAGTATACGCGCGGCGTCGGGGTCTACCCCGGCGATCCACGCGAGGATTTTGGGCCGACGCTCGAGCCAGACGCCTCAACCTATCGCAATCTTGCCCTGCATCGGCCCGCCTATCATTCCAGTTGCTACGACTACAATCTCACGGCCCAACTGGTTACCGATGGCATAAAGGACGCGCACCTCCCCAACTGGGTGGCAACTTCGGTGAGCTATCGCGGCCTGCTCCCTAAGATCGAGCGCGAGTTTATCCTGGACCACAATCCGACTAGCGTCGTGGACTTGCAAGGCCCGCGCCTTTGGGTGCAGGTCCAATTGGGGGGAGGGGCGAGCGTTCCGGAGATCGACCGTGTTGATGTGCTCTTTGTTGCGCCCAGCAACTTGAAACCGGTGGACGTGATTGTTTCCGTGTCTGTCTCCGAGGATGGACGGGACTGGAAAGAATTGGGTAAGGTGACGAATCCATCGCCGGAACCCGTTACCGGCTACCCTATGGGTTTTGCGCGGCCGGGCCAACTCTTCCAGCCTTCCATTCCTCTTCGTGCAACGTCTCGCAGCCGCTTCTATCGAGTTGAATTCGAGGCTGCCAACGCTCCGCCATTTTCATTTCAGATGCAATGGCAGGTTGGTGAGGTTGCGTTCTTCTATAAAAACCGGAGGGTGGAAATCGGCGGGCCTTACAGTTTCACGAGTGCGTGGATGAGCGCGGGTTTGGGTGAGGAGTGGGTGTATGTCGATTTGGGCGCTCGCTGTGAGTTCGATCGCGTGGTCTTGTCCTGGATCGCGCGCGCCGCGGAAGGCTCCCTCCAGGTTTCCGACGATGCCCAGAGTTGGCGGGATGTTCAACCTCTGCCCGGCGGAACTGGGAACACCGACGACCTCAGGCTCGCCCAACCCGTCCAGGGGAGATACGTGCGCGTCCTGATGCAGCGGCCCACCTTACCCGATGGCTACATTCTGAGCGAAGTGGAGGTTTACGGGCGGGGCGGACCCATCGCGCAACCGAAGCCCGCGCCCGCAACTCGATCTGACGGGCGGCTTGACCTGGCGGGGGGCGCCTGGCGCCTCGAGCGAGATTCCAATGTGAACGCCGACGGCGAAACCCTTTCGAAAGTGGGATTCGCGGATCACGATTGGGTTATCGCTACCGTGCCGGGGACGGTGCTTACATCCTATCTGAATGTGGGGGCAATTCCTGATCCGAATTACGGCGAAAATCAGTTGCTCATTTCCGATTCGTTCTTTTACGCGGATTTCTGGTACCGCAATGAGTTCACGGCTCCGGCATTAGCGGAAGGCCAGCGCGCCTGGCTGAACTTCGACGGGATTAACTGGAAGGCAGACGTCTTTCTGAATGGTGAGAAACTCGGCCGCATCGAGGGTGGTTTCATGCGGGGCCGCTTTGACGTTACCGGATTCCTGCGGGCGGAACGTAAGAATGCGGTGGCGGTTCGCGTGGAGAAAAATGCCACGCCGGGAAGCATAAAGCAGAAGACCTTTGCGAGCACGGGCAAGAACGGAGGTGCGCTTGGACTCGATAATCCTACGTATCACGCCTCGATAGGTTGGGACTGGATTCCCACCATTCGCGGCCGCAATACCGGCATCTGGGGGAACGTCTTCCTCCGCCTTAGCGGACCGGTAACTCTCGAAAACCCATTCGTCACAACCACCCTGCCGCTGCCGGACACAACCCGGGCCGACGTGAATGTTGAGGTCGAGTTGGTGAATCACACCTCCCAGCCGGTGACGGGAACCTTGCGCGGACGCCTGGGTGAATTGCCGTTTGAACAGAACGTGACTGTCAATGGCTCCGCCACGAAGAAAGTGAGGTTTGACCCCTCGAGCACTCCCGGCCTGCGGCTCCAGAACCCGAAGCTCTGGTGGCCCGCGGGATACGGCGAACCGAACTTGTACCCTATCGAACTGAGCTTCCAAACCCGGGACCAGAGGGTTTCAGATACTCAGGCGTTTAAGGTGGGAGTGCGGCAAATGTCCTACAGTGAAGAAGGGGGTGCTCTGCGGATTTGGATCAATGGCCGGCGGTTCGTGCCGCGCGGCGGCAACTGGGGCTTTGGCGAGTCCATGCTGCGTTATCGCCGGCGCGAATATGATACCGCCGTGCGCTATCACCGCGAGATGAACTTCACCATGATTCGCAACTGGGTGGGGCAGGTGGGCGATGAAGAGTTCTTCGCGGCATGTGACCGGCACGGCGTCATGGTCTGGCAGGAGTTCTGGCTGGCCAACCCTTGGGACGGGCCCGACCCGGCAGATGACGACCTGTTCATGCGCAATGTTAATGACTCAGTTCTGCGGTTTCGAAACCATCCTTCGATTGGCCTTTACTGCGGCCGCAATGAAGGCAACCCCCCGCAGCCTCTTGATGATGGCATCCGAAAAGTGCTGGGCGAAAAACATCCCGGCCTCCACTATATTTCCAACTCGGCCTTTGGCGTTGTGGGTGGAGGCGGCCCTTACATGGCCATGCCCCTCAGCTTCTATTTCACTTCCGGCGCCCACTCGAAGCTGCACAGCGAAATGGGCATGCCGAATATTCCCTCCGTGGAAAGCGTGCGCGCGATGATGCCCGAATCGGCCCTCTGGCCGCAGGGACTCGCCTGGGGCCTGCACGATTTCACCCTGGCAGGCGCGCAGGGTGGAGAAGGCTTTAGGAACCTGATCGAGTTCAACTACGGGGGCGCCGACAACCTGGAGGAATGGGTCTCACTCGCTCAATTCCTCAACTACGAAGGTTACCGCGCCATGTTCGAAGGCCAGAGTAAGTACCGCATGGGGCTGCTTCTCTGGATGAGCCATCCTTGCTGGCCTTCGTTTGTCTGGCAAACCTACGATTACTACTTTGAGCCGACGGCGGCTTACTTCGGATGTAAGAAAGGCTCCGAACCGCTCCACATTCAATGGAATCCCGTCGCCGAGAGCATCGAAGTGGTCAACACCAGTGGCGGCAATGCCCGGGGCTTGATCGCCGCGGTGCAGGTGCTGGACCTGGACGGGACAAAGCAGTGGGAGAAGTCCACAACGGTCGATAGTTCCGAAGACAGCATGGTATCGTGCATCAAGATGGAGTACCCGTCCGCGCTCTCGCCGACACATTTCCTGCGGCTCTCACTGACCCGTGGAGCGGAGACGGTCTCAACAAATTTCTATATGCGAGGCCCCGCGGAAGGCAATTATCGAGCCATTCGCCAGTTGCCGAAAGTCAACCTGGAGGCGGCAACGAGCGTCGAGCCCCAAGGGAATCGCTGGCAGTTAACGACTGAGCTGCACAACTCCTCGCCCCAGCCGGCGTTGATGGTCCGATTGAAAGCCGTGAGGGAAAAGACGGGAGACCGAATCCTGCCGGCGATCTATAGCGACAACTACATTGCCTTGATGCCCGGCGAGCGGCAAACGCTCCGTACGGAACTGGAACACACCGACACGCGGGGCGAGACGCCACGCATCGTGGTGGAAGGGTTCAACGTCGGGCATGTCGTGCAGACGTAGAACCCTATGAGGGAGGGCGGTAGATTCAAATTGCTTCTTCCCTTGCCCGCTGGGGGGAGAGGGGAGACCCGCAAGGGGGGAGCGCCCCACGTTTTGTGGGTCGTGGGGGTGAGGAGGTCGCATTCGGAACATGCTCCTGCGCAATTTCCACAGGGAAAAGAATTGGGGTACGGAAACAGCATCGCCACTAACCCGGACTTCTCACTAGGTCTGGACGATGCTGGAAGGGCGGGGCTTCAGCCCCGCCGAAATCGCGGCTCCCGCCCTCTATTCGTCCCGCACCCCGCGCAGCTTGCGGCTGCAAGCTGCGCGGGGTGCGGGACTTGGAAATAA
>JBEKQO010000367.1:0-6493 GCA_049519635.1 Terriglobia bacterium
AGCAGCAAGTCAAGATGATCGTTACCGCGGCAGCCGACGCCGATCAAGGCGATATTAATGCGGTCGTTCGCCCCCAGTATACGGCCCCAAGCCGGGGAAGCCGCAAGCGCCGCGCCGCCAAGGGTGGCTGTTTTCAAGAAGTTCCGGCGGGATACAGGACTCGTTGAATCCATGGATAAAATCTCCTATCGGCTTCGATAAGGAAGGGTAGCGCGGACCTGTTTTTTAGGTCCGCGGCTTTGCCTTGTCCATCGGGCACGAGCCGCGGACCTAAAAACCAGGTCCGCGCTACACCTGCTCTTGCGGAGATAAGACTGATTCGCGAGATGGCAACCCAAAGTTGCGTTATGCCCAATACCTGTCACCCGGCAGCTCGAAAATCAGCGCCTTTGCCTCCAGAACCCAACCTCTTGTCGCCACAGGGCGCGGCGAGACTTACATCCCGCCGCGCCCAAGATGCCCATCAGTATCTGCTACAGGCTTAGTGCCTGCCGACCTGAAGGTCGGCGCTCCAGGCACTAAATTACATTAGAAGATGAACCTCAAACCAAACTGAATCTGGCGCTCGGCCGTTGCCGTGTTGCCCGTAACCCCAAAACCCGGCGAGCCGACCGTCGTGCCGGGCGCGCCAAACGTCGCGAAATTGAAAATGTTAAAAAATTCGGCGCGGAACTGTAGGGTCTTGGTTTCGGTGATGCGCGTATTCTTGATCACGGAAAAATCCAGGTTGGACCACCCGGGAGCCGTGAACGTATCTCGCCCCAGGGTTCCCGGACCGGGCATGACCTGATCTTGATTCACCGGGCTGATGACCGTCGGCAGGCTGAAATACCCAGTGCCCGCGCCGTTATTACTTCCGATCACGGCATTCGAAAAGAACTGCGGCCCGCTGCCCTCCCCCGGACTCAAGGTTGCTTTTTGCAGGAAGAACGGCCGGTTGCTGCCACCTTCTCCGTATTGTAATGTTCCATAAGGGGAACCAATGGTGAAGGGATATCCGGTCTGTGCCTGGAAAATGCCCAGGGTCTGCCATCCCTCAGTGAGCCGCTTGGGAAGACGCGACAATGCTTGCCAGTGGCCAAGGGGCAGGTCGTACTCAAAATTGGCCACGAACCGCTGGACGACATTGTAAGCGGCGGGAGCGTACTCGCACTTGAGGCAGTTCGGATCCTGCATGTTTGTTGCTCCGGTGTTCCAGACAGAATCAGCATCCGTCATATCCTTGGCCCATGTGTAATTGGCCTGGAATTGTATGCCGTGTGACGGGGAAATCTTGCGCGCCTGAAGTTGCAGGGCGTTGTAGCTGGAGTGGCCGCCGTTGTAGAAAACCTGGAGTTCTCCGAGACCGGGAGTGACGTTGCTGTAGGGAGTGTACTGGGGTTCGGCTCCGCTGTACGCATTAGGGTACCACTGGTTGTAAAGAGACACGCCGTTATTCGCGACATAAGCTACGGAAGTCGCGATGCCCCCCGGGAACTCGTGTTCCAGGGTGAAATTGCCGTTAATGGTATAACCGTTTCTCATCCGATCCGATGGGTCGTCAACGAAAAGGTTACCCAGGATCGCCGCGTACGGAGCAATGTCCACCGGAGTGTTCTTGGGAATCGTCTTGGTATTTCCATTGGCCGCTATCGGCTGCCCTGAGGTACTCGTCATCACGGGAAGTGCAACGGGTCTTGGCGTAAGAGAGTAAGGCGCGTCGAGCAGGTAGTTTTCACTGGCCAGGGGAAAATTCACCAGGTCCTGGTCGGGATAGACCGTGGGAATCATGTTGGTGAAAATCCCGAAGCCGCCGCGCAGGACCGTTTTCTTTCCCAGGTCAAGCGCCAAACCGAAACGGGGACCAAAATCACCGGCGAGACGATCCGGCGCCCACAATGGGTTAGGGTTCACCACAAATGTTCCGTAGAGACTGCCCTGGTCCTCAGGGCGCGCCATACGGTCGCCAACTTCCCAAGGAACGGAAGCGTATTCGTAGCGCAGGCCGAGGTTCAGGGTCAGTCTCCGCGTAACTTTAATATCATCCTGCGCGAACCCCGCGATGGTCCACCGGCGTAGCCCCCACCACACACCGCCTCCTCCCGCTCCGGCCGGTCCAAAGCCTGGCGCCGTTGTGGCGCGCTCATATTGATAGTCACTGCCTTCCATCATGCTGATGAGCCCGCTGGGGCTGGACGAGCCAGCCGCCAAGGACACGTCTCCATTGGTCGAGGGAATCGCTTCGGGCAGGGGCGTACCCGGATTAAAGCTGTAAGAGCCGCTAGGACCCGTCCCGGTGACCCCGGTGCCGTTGTCCCATTCTCGCCGAAACTCTCCGCCGAAGGCAAAGGAGTGGCGACCCGTGGTCCAGTTGACGATGTCCAGATAATCAAAGAGGGTGGTCACGTATTTGGTTTCGAATGTGTCGGGCCCCCAACTCTGGAGGCTGCCATCGGAAAAACTGGTCTGGGTTGTGTTGAACTCGGCGGGCGTTTCGGGCACACCTTCAACACCCCGGTTGAGCGTGAAGGTAAAGTTGTTCACGAGGGTAGGGGAGAAGATGTGGGTTTCGCCCGCAGCGTAGTTCCGCGCGTCCCCGATGTTGCTGCTGGAGAAATTGGAACCGCCCAATTCGGCGGCCCAAGCGTCAGTATCCCTGAGGATGTGGTTATCGTAAGAAGCGCGCGCGAAAAATGTGTCCGTGGAAGAGAAATGATGGTCCAGGCGCGCCGACCACTGATCGTCGTTAGTCGGCTGGGAGAACTCGTAGGTATAGGTATTGGCCCCGTAAATTCCACCCGGCGCATTAGGGAGCGGATAGAGGTTGAGTACACCCTGAGCGACGGAATTCAGCGGGACCTGCAGGTCGTCCGGATTCCCATTCGCGTCCGTGACCGTCACCGCGCCGGTCCTTTCCGCGGCGGTGGGAACGACGGAGTTGTTCGGTTCGCCGAGCCGTTGCCGCAGGCCGGCATACTGCACAAAGAAGAAGGTCTTGTCCTTCTTGACGGGTCCGCCAAAGGTCCCGCCGAATTCATTCCGGCGGAAGGGAGGAACAATACCCGCGCTGCCGGGTCCATTGGCGAAAAAGTTTCGCGCGTCGAAAGCGTTGTTGCGGACAAATTCAAAGAGGCTTCCATGAAACTGATTGGTGCCGGATTTGCTTACGATCTGCGTGATCGTGCCCGCGCCCTGTCCATATTGGGCGGAGTAATTGTTTTGCTGAACCTTGAACTCGGCAATGGCATCGAGATTGAAATTGGTGAACTGGAGCGTGCCCATCTCCGCGTCACTCGCATCGGCGCCGTCGAGAGTCCCCACCGACGTCTCACCCCGGTTGCCGTTGCCGGACAGTTCAGCGCTCATCCAACCCATGTTGGCGCCGTTGTATCCCACCACGCCGGGCTGCATCGTCATCAAGCCCTCAATGTTCCTGCCGTTCAGTGGAAGATTCTCCACTTGCTCGGTGGAAACCACTTGCGCGAGCGTGGCATCCGTGGTGTTGAGTAACGGTGGGGCGGCGTTCACTTCCACCGTCTCCATAACGTTCGACAGCACCAGCTTGAAATCCACGGCGCGCGTCTGGGACACGTCCAAAGCGATTCCCGTGGCGGTCCCGGATTTAAAACCCTGGGCTTCGGCCGTGACGTTATAGGTGCCGACCACCAGGCTGGGAATGGTATACGTGCCGGCGCTGGTCGTCACGGTGGACTGAACCACACCCGTTTCCACGCGCGTGGCGATCACTTTGGCGCCCGCAATAACGGCCCCGCTAGGATCGGTGACGATCCCCGTGATTGTTCCTACGGCCTGTGCGTGCGCAAAGGGACAGTTGGCCAAAAGCACAAAGGCCGCCAAAAAAAGCAGGCTTCCGATACACTTTTTCATGGCATCTCCTTCATCAAGTTTTGACCCGACGGTGTGCAGACGCGCAATAGAGAAGTATTGCAGGAAAGCGATTTCAGAAACCGATTGCAAACGCTGATTCCCGTTCAATTTATCATGGCCAGGAAACTTGTCAACTTTTTTTTGCGGGAGCCAAAAGCCCAACTTATCGGGCCTCTACCCTAATTTTTACAGAAATGTTACAGTCTCCCAGAAACGGGCGAGGGAGAGAACCCCCTGCCTTATCAAAACTGTGTGAACCTGGGAAAATAGCAATGGCATACACCATGAAGGAGGTCGCAAGGCTGGCGGGGGTCTCTCCGGCCACGGTATCGCGAGTCCTCAACAAAACCCCTTACATTTCCGCGGCGACGAAGCAGCGTGTTCTGCAAGTGGTGAAAGATTTGAACTACTTCAAAAATGTTCATGCGAGGCGCCTGTCAACTGGGCAAAGCGACCTGCTGGGCCTGGTCATTTCGGAGATAGCGAACCCCTATTTCCCCGAAATTATCCACGGATTTCAGGCCGCGGCGTGGGACAGGAACCTGGACGTGCTTCTCTGCAATACCGAATACAGCCCCTTGCGTACCGAGTCGATCATTCGCAAACTCGTTCAGAGCGATGTTCGCGGCGTCGCTATTATGACGGCCTCCATCGATCGCAGTATGACGCCGGAACTGATCGAGGCGGGCATTGGCCTGGTTTCCTGCAGCATATGCCCTGCGGACAAGCTTGTCAGCAATATCTCGATCGACTATCAGCGAGGTATCTTTCAAGCCATCGAACACGTTGCCGCGCTGGGCCATCGCTCGGCGGCGGTGATTGCCGGCCCGGAAACCAACCGGACCGCCGCAAACATTCGGCAAGCACTGGTCGGTGGCCTAAAGAAAAAAGGTATGAACCCGTTTCCGGTGACCAGTACCGATTATCGCGTGGACGCGGGGGCCTCGGCAGTGCGGACAATCCTTTCCACCCCCGAGATCCCTACTGTCATTTTTTGTGGGAGCGACCTTATTGCCATGGGAGCCATGAACACACTGGAGGAAGCGGGCGTCAGAATCCCGGAGGATGTGTCCATTGTCGGAATTGACGACATAGCCTTTGCCTTCCTTGCCCGCCCGCCGCTCACGACGATCCGTGTTCCTCGCGAGCGCTTGGGCACAACAGCGTTTGAGGCGCTGGACAGAATGCTTAAGCTGAAACGCCGGAAGGGCGCCAGTTATTACGTGCAAACTGAATTGATCGTCCGCAAATCCACCGGTCCGGCAAGACAACACAAGCTGCGTCCTTGAGATTCCGCCTGCCCTCCGCAAGAAAGGCGCTCACGGGGCTTCCTGGAGCATTACGGAAGACCCTCAATACGGCCGAGCACCACCGGGTGTGCCGGATCTCCCCGCTCAAATGCGACGACCACCGTGGCGCCGGGTGTAATCCTCCCGGTGGGGGTAGAACCGGTAATCACAGTATCTAAAAATAAGCGACCCAATTTGAAGTGGGCAGGCCTCAGACTTTCTCCCCCGAAGCGAACAACATCATTGGCCGTGGTGAAACCTACGGAAAGTAAGCCCGGGAAATTAGGTTTCGGTCCGGAAGGGGTCCACCCGTTTGACGTCGTCAGGGTCAAGGGTATTCTTTTTTTTGGCGTCCGGACCCAAAAGTTTCACCCCGTGGGACCGGACCAACATAAGTCCTACGGCTAATGAGCTTCCTGCCCCTCAGGGGAGGGCCGGTGGGCTGTGCCGCGGGTGGCGAGATTATTAATCCTGAAATGGATGCCGGCCCATATTTGTCTAAGTAGTTACCATCGCAACAATTGGGCGCTAGAGGATAACGAGTGTGGTACGATACCTCTAAGACTCTACGCGAGGAAATTCCGGGCTGGTACCGCCCCAGGGTTGAGGCCGAAGCGCCCCCGGAGAGGGAGTCACGGCCATGCTCCCGCTATTATGCGGCTGCGAGCATGGCGACCTTTTCATTGGCAAGATATAGGCGAACAGGGTACGCCACTTTTTTTGCGGTCGTGGAAAATTTGGGTCACATCCTGGCGCTCTTAATCTGGAACGCGGCCTTATGGAGTTCTGAGCCGGCGCCTCCCGTCGGGCACGCAGTTTCACGCGGCGTGGAGAATGTTGCGCAGACCCGAGCCGATCGAATGGGGAGATTCATCACTGAGGCGTAGGAACTGTTAAGGACGAACTAAGAATTCCGATGACTGAGATCCACAAACGACGAACGCTTTTCTTTCAGCTCCGCGGCCTCTTGGCTATCGTTTTATTGATACTGATGGCCTATCACCGAACGACGGTTCCGGCCAGCCTGTGGCTGCTCGGGACCGGATTGCTCCTTTCCGATTTTTTGGTTTGGTTTCTACCCCTTTCCTGGCTTGAGGACCCCAAGCTCACCTACGCCGTCTTTATCGTCGACTCGGGAGTTCTGACGATTGTCCTCTATGGCATTTCGGGGTACGAATCGGAGACTCTCCTGCTTTATTACTTGACATTGTTTATGGCGACTTTAGGGCGAGACCTGGGCCAGAGCGTCGCCATCGCCGTGGTTGCCAGTGTGCTTGAAATCGGGCTCCAGTTGGGGCGGGGACGAAGTGTGCTTCATGACCCGGAAACCCTGACGC
>JBEKQO010000368.1:0-6482 GCA_049519635.1 Terriglobia bacterium
GAAAGGATGCTCGCTGTCCGCCACGGTAACCAGCGTCCCTCCCTTGCCGTAGGCGACGTCTGTCCCTTTGACCTGCAACCCGAGCCGCAGTGACCCGCCTTGCTGGCCGCTGAACCGGTCTGGTCCCTGGATCTCGCCCTGGCCCCGCACCACCTGCAACTTATCCAAGGCGCCGTCGGTGACCACAATCTGCCCGGCCAGGTGCACGCCCTTCCACTCGATGGCGATCTGGACGTCTCGACTGTTGGCGGGCTGGCCCGCGACTTTCAAAGCGCCCGTGGCGACCAGATACAAGGCCAGTGATCCGAGAAATGCAGCCACGACCACTTTCCGGCATGGGAATATTTTCTTCATGACATCTCCTTGCCTTTAGGTATCAGGAGAAGGCAGCCACTCAGCATTTCTACCATTATCCGCCTCCCGAATCACAGGCGGTAAGCACGGACGCCATCCATCACACGATTTGCGGTGTCGCGGTCAGGAACACACAAAACCTTGTACAAAACGCCTCCGGGCAGACGATGAGCCGCCAGCGCCGCCTGAAAATCCCGGAAGTTCACTTGCACCACTAAGGGCAGGTCGCCCGTGCGGGCCTTCAGCGCCGGGATCACCGAAATAGCCGCGGGGAAGTGCTGATCGTCGCCCAGCAAGATGCCCTTGATGCCGCGCAAAGTCGAGACGGCCTCGAGCAGGTGGCGGCCGTTGCCATGGATGTGGAGGACCCCACCATCGAAGGCGGTGAGCATCCGCTCCGCCGGCTCTCGACCCCACTTCTCGAAGTAATCCACGGAAGTCATATGAAAGGGATCGACGCTCTCGCACACAATTCGCCCCGGAACCCATTCCATCATGATGCTGCACGTCCCGCCGGCAAGCAACGGGATAGCAGCGAAAAACGTCTGTTGCACATCCACATTGAGCTGATAAGCAAAGTCCACCGCCTGGTGCACGTATTCCGGGTGGTCGAGCAATTCCATATAAGTTCGCGTAGCTCCAAAGAGCTCAAAGACAAAATTGAGACTATCGATCAAAATGAAATGGCTGATGCCGAACCTTCCCTGGGCGCCCCGCCGGAAGGTTTCGAGCTCGCGGAGGTAGAACTGGTGCCACGGGCTCTCGTGCTCGATCGCGAGCTTCGCGAGGTCAGACCAGGATTTGAAAATGGGTGGAACCATGGAAGAGATCCACCCATTCTCGGTGTGGGCCATGAATCGCACCTCACCACCCACCATCCCGCCGTAGAGGCCCTGATCCAATTCGCTCAAGTACGCCGCGGGAATGGAGTCGTCTTCCACTGCGCAGCGCTCGGCGAAAAAAGCATCCCAGAAGGTGACGCGCTCGTCCAAATCGGGACAATCCGTTGGCCCGTCAGGATGCAGCTCCGCGAAGCGCCGCACGGCCTCAGTGGCCATTTCCATGTGGGCGTAGATTTTGTCTTGCGGGCGCTTTTCGTAAAGCTCCCGCAGCCGCTCCAGGCGCTGCCAGCCGTCCGGACAATATTGGAGAGGAAAGGTCATGGCTTTATGGCAATCCCGCAAAATCCTCCTTTCTTGTCGAGAATTCTCACGCCCTCCACATTGCCGAACGGCATTCGGGATTTTGTAGGGCCGAACAGCGTTCCGCCCGGCGCCAGCGTCGAGGCCCCTCCATTCATGCCCGTCGCAACTCAAGCAGGAAGGGATCTGGGGCACTCATATCCAGGTGCAACTCCCCATCCGCGTGCAGATCCCGTTCCCGCACCGGTGCCAGGAGATGATTGTAAATTTTGGCGGCGAATCGGCCGCGCAAGTTTTGGATGTTGGTCACCAGCCGCTCGCCCGTGCAATTGATAAGATAGATCTCGTCCCGAGGCTCCACCAGCGCTATGAGCGGGGGGACGGTTTCGAAAAGTCCAATATAATTCCGAGTTTTCCCGGCAATCGACAGCGCTCCGGCGGCCGGGAGGAAAGCTAGCGGCGCCGTCTTTCCGTGCAGCAGTTCGCCGCGATGTTGATTGTAGAACCCCAGCCAGGAGCGGATGATTTTGCGGTGTGATTCTGGAATGGTCACGAGATCCACGGAGACCGACGGAACCCCGGCTATCACCACCGACGCCATATGGCGCGCCACGTTCTGGTCACTCTCGTCGCGGTGCCAGCAGGTGCAGCAGGCATGGGTCAGCACGCCGTTGGCATAGGGCTTCATAAACATCACTTCGCGCCGATTCATGTTGAAGTCAAACGGCGCGTCCACCGGCCACACGTGAGTGAGAAAGGATTTATTGTTGAGATTGGCGAAAGGTTGGCGGTAAACCATAACCACATTGCGATTGAGACGCAACGCCGTTTCCGCACACTCGCGGAGGGTTGCCGTGACCCCTTCGCCCAAGCTCGGGAAGTCATGCCGATGCGGAGCGATACATCGCCGGAGCGGAACGCTATCGATAAAATCAAACCACAAGCCGTCGAGTTTGTAATCTTCCACCATGCGCCGCGTGCACTCGACCGTGTAATCCAGGGTGGCGCGGGTTCGAGGACAGAGGACCGGCTCTTTGCCCAGGTAGTCCCCCGTGGACCGAAGAGGATCGAACACTGGGTCTTTGCCCCTTGCGGTTTGCATGACGGCGTCTTGCATTTTGGAGTACGCGGGGCACTTTGGACCCATGATGAATGGAGACCAGTGAACAAAGACGTGCTGGCCGTTCTCGTGGAACCTCGCAACCAGTTCCGGAAAGTTGGGGAAGCGGTCGGCCACGAAATGGTAGTCGCCCTCGGTCTCGAAGACGTAAGGGATAGGTGAATTCCAGCCCGCGTCGAACTGGATGTTGGTAAGTCCGAGTTCCTTTCCGAGGCGCGCATTATCCTCGATCTTCTTGCTATCAATGTATTCGCCGAAGGCATACCAGGAGTGCCACATCGGATCGAGCGCATAACTGGATCCCGGGCGAGGCTGGAAGTGCTGTTGCTCATCCACCCACGAAGCGTATTGGGTGAAGACGTTTTCCCAAGCCGTGCGTTGCCTGGAGACAAAAATGACGAGCGCGTGCCGGCGCGTTTGAAGCGGTTCTTCCACCGCGGCCAATTGGTTAAAACTTAAATAATAGTTATTATTGGCGACGCCTAAGCGTTGGTAATCCGCGGCAGTCGTCTCGTCGATCGACTCCCCGCCGTAGAATTGTCCTTGCAAGCGGGTGATCGTGGTTTGATCCAGCAAACCGACGGTAAGGACATTGTCGCCGTTCAGCCCCATCAGGAAGCTCAGGGGGATGCCTCCCACCGGACTCGACCAGACATCGAAGCCTTTAATGTCGGGCTGGAATGATTGGCCGATCATGGAAGGAAAGGCGTAGGTGTGATAGATGCCCGCCAAGGGGACCGCCAGCGTCACGCGCACGGAAGTGATTTCGAAACTCCCACCGTCCTCCCGTTGGATCTCAACTTCCACTGTCACGACATCCGCCGCCATGGGCTTGAGGCGGACCGTCACGCGAAAGGGACCGCCTGCGAAGATCGAGGAATCGGCCTGCTGTTGAATGTGGCGCCATTCCGCTAAGGGGGCATTTACAGAAAAGTGTAATCGCAAGTTAAGGCCCAGGACAGGCAGAACCAAAACAGGGGCAGGCGGGGTTGCTTCTTCGGCGCCAAGTGAAGGTATGCCGGAGCCCGAGAATCCGCTGCCCGTGGTGCCCGCAAGGGCGGAAGTAAGGAAGAACTCACGTCTGTTCACGGTTTCCTATCCTTTCCCAGGGCAGTTCCAGATGGGGCGCCCGGCATTGGCCATTGGGTCAGTATGAAGGTTGGTGCTCCACCCAAAGTGGCAGCCTGCATGATAAAACGCGTCCGTCGAAGCCTCGGGATCTTCGCCATTGAGTTGCCGAGGGCACGGGCACGCTTAGGTCGTAGCGTCGCCCCCAGGTTGGCATGTGCTGGGCTAAGACTCAGCGCTGTGCTGCCCCTGTCACCCTCTCGAGAAAAGTGATTCAGGCCGATCAGGCACGGGGCGATCGAGTCGAACGATCCAGCTTAGAATCCAAGCGCTCATCCTGTCCGCCTAATGTCCTCCTTAATTGAACCCCGCGGAAAACAAATAGCCTTCGACCGGACGCCTGAAGGAGAGCCCTCCAGTGAAACCAAATCCCTAGCGAAGAGCGCGCAGAACAGAGAACGAAGCGTAAGGTACAAGTAGGAAAATACATTGTCAATAGCTTTTCTCTCTGATGCAACTAAGTCGACATGTCGAGCGCTATCTAATCTTGACTTATTTCTGCATGGAACTATGATCGGCGTGCAGGAACATTTGGAAGGTGATACGGCAGCACGGGGGGCACGGACGGGCGCGGCACTTCAACTGTCGCAGGAGCTAATGGCGGTAGGGAATCTGATCCGGAAGAATTCTGGACAGAAAGCATTTCAGGCTACTCTGATTGGCTCCGGACTTGATTAAGAGTTTACTCCTTTATTTCTGGAACTACCTGCGATGTAACTTGGACCGTGCACAGCAGGGTTGGCCGGTCTGACGATTATCTTTTTGGAAATCCGGGTCTTACCTAATTAAAAGGCGGAAATGGGAAAGGGTGCTTACATTTTTAGGGCATGCCTGGTCGGGGCGACCCTCGTGTTTTCATTACTGCGGGTCAAAGCGGAAAACCTCATTCGAAACGGTCCGATTCAGTCTAGAGAGTATGCCGTGGCTGTGGAAAGGGACGTTACTACAAGAATGCGGGACGGAACACTCTTGCGGTCGGATGTCTACCGACCTGTCAATCAAGGCAGGTTTCCGGTTCTGCTTAAGCGGACTCCCTACAACAAATTGGACGGAGATGGGGTTTTCACCCCAGAATTTGCCTCGAAGGCGGCAGGAAAAGGGTATCTGGTAATTATCCAGGATTGCAGGGGCCGGTTCCATTCGGAGGGTGAATGGTATCCGCTGAAATTCGAATCCACAGACGGGTACGACACCATCGAGTGGGCGGCCACATTACCCTATGGCAACGGCCGAATTGGAATGTTTGGCGATTCGTATTTTGCGGTCACGGCGACACTCGCCGCCCTTGCGCACCCTCCCCATTTGGCAGCAGTCTTTGTGGTGTTTCCCGCCTCTGACTATAACGATGGGTTCGCCTATCAGGGGGGAGCCTTCCTCCAGGAGCTCATGGAAGGCTGGACTTCTGGTGTCGCTCTCAACACCCTCGAGCGCCGAGTGCAAAAGGATATGCCGATTTCTCGATGGGAAATGGACCTTCCCCTTGGTGAATATCCGGTCCTTGCGCCCCAAGGGAGTTTTGGACCCGGATTAGCCCCCTACTTCTTCGATTGGGTTTCTCATCCAAATTATGACGACTACTGGAAGCAGTGGTCGGCCGATCTCCACGCCGATGCGGTCAATGTCCCGATCTATCAGGTAGCAGGTTGGTACGACCTCTTCTTAGGAGGAACTCTTAAGCATTATGCGGCCTTCAAAGCCCATGGTGGAGAGGTTGCCAGGGGCAAGCAGTGGCTAATGGCCGGCCCATGGAATCACGGTCCACTCACGGGTAAGCCGGGAGACATAGACTTTGGCCCAGCTTCTCGCGGCAACATGGAGACACTGGCCACGCGATGGTTTGACTACATTCTCAAAAACGTTGATGACGGCATCGGAGGTGAAAAGCCGGTAAAGATTTTTGTCATGGGGACAAACGTGTGGCGCGACGAGGATGAATGGCCGCTGACCGGGTCGCGGGTTTCACGATTCTATTTGCACTCGCGGGGCAAGGCGACGAGCCTTACTGGGGACGGAATGCTGAGCGCGACACCTCCTGAAAGGGAGTCCCCGGACCACTTTGTGTATGACCCTGGGGATCCCGTACCCACAATGGGGTCCGCCACGGGTGCGAGGGACCAACGTCCGGTTGAAGCACGTTCTGACGTCTTGGTCTACACCACAACGCCTTTCCAAAAGGCAATGGAAGTGACCGAGCCCATCAGCGCCGAGATTTACGCCAGTTCCTCAGCCGTGGATACCGACTTCACTGCCAAGCTAGTTGACATATGGCCTAACGGGTACGCGCAGAACCTGACGGATGGGATTATCCGGGCACGCTATCGCAACTCATTTGAAAAGCCAGAGTTCATGAACCCGGGGCAGATCTATAAGTTCTTGATTGATCTCTGGGCGACCAGCAATGTTTTCCTTCCTGGCCACCGACTGCGGCTTGAGATATCCAGCAGCAATTTCCCTCGATTTAATCGCAATCTGAACACAGGAGAGGATCTGCTCCGGGCGACCCGAATGATGAAAGCAACCGATGTCATCTACCACGACCGTGACCATACTTCCGCATTGATTTTGCCGATCATAGGTGGAAGTCCCCGGAAATCCCCTTAAGAACCCATAAAGGCCACTAGGTCTTTGACCGCATAAACAGATTCCTTTTATAGCCGAACTTTGCGCGTGCCCTCTTACGGGTGAACTGCCAGTTGATCTTGACCCGATGCCGATTGACCTGACGGTTCCAGGCGCGG
>JBEKQO010000369.1:0-6475 GCA_049519635.1 Terriglobia bacterium
ATCGCTACTCTCCTGCCATCCCACAAGAGGAGTCACCACCAAGGCACAAAGACACCAAGAAAAACTGCGGGAGACAGAATTTGGGTTTTGTCGTCTTCCTTTCCTTCTTTGTGCCTTGGTGCCTTGGTGTCTTGGTGGTTCATTCTCTCCAAATCCTTCACGCCGCGGCCGGGAACTCCAGTTTCCCTTCGCGGAACGCGCGCAGGTAGTTGGTGCAATACTCGTCGCGTCCCAGCAGTGCTTCCGCGGCGCGGATATTGGCCATCAACTGCGAGTCGCAGGGGTCCACAATGCCGGCGTCCAGGCCGCGCGCCATCAGCAGGACGGCGAAGGTTTCATTGAGGAGTTTGCGCAGGGGAAGGCCAAACGACACGTTGCTGACGCCCGCGCTGGCGTGCACGCCGGGGTAGCGTGCGGTAATCTGGCCCACGGCATCCAGCAGCCCCTTGCCGTGCTCGGGACCGGTGCTGACCGGCAGGACGCAGCCGTCCACATAGATGTCGTCGAGCACATAACCTTCCGCAGTCAGCAAATCCACCAGGTGGCTGGCGTGCGCCACACGTTCCTCAGCGGTGTTGGGCGGCCCCGACTCGCCCAAACAGAGGGCAATAACCTTGGGACGGAATTCCTTCAGCACCGGCATCAGTGCGGCGATGCGCGCCGGCTCATTGGTGATGGAATTAATCATGGCGCGTTGCTTGCAGAGCGGCAGCGCACGGCGCAACGCTTCCGGGTCGGCGCTATCGAGGCAGAGAGGAACCGGAACAGCTTCCTGCACAATGTTCACCAGCCACGGCAGGACTTCCAACTCCTGTCCGGGCAGGCCGCCATTCACGTCGAGCATGTCGGCGCCGGCACTCACCTGCCTGCGGGCAATCTCCCTAAAGAATTCCACATCTCTTGCCGCCGCCGCGGCCCCCACTTTTTTGCGGGTACAATTTATCAATTCACCGATGATAAGCATGGAATCAAATCCCTTCCGAATGATTTTGCCGTTGACGTTCGAATCGTTCTGGATACAGCCCCGCAGGGGCTAACCGTGAATAGCCATGGGTGCAACCCACGGAAAGGGGGCGAAACCCCTTTCGGCCCTGAAGGGGCCGGACAATCACGCTACGTACCGTTCGTCGAATTGAATTCCCGCCTCCTCTAACAATTTACGATATTCTTCCGCAAAGCTCGTCCTACGGTGGTGCTCTTCTTGCCCATTGATATATTTGATCAAGCCTCCAATTTCACCCTGGGAATGCGTGAACGCCGCGTAGCCGTCCTGCCAATGTGAGAACATGGGGAAGGCGGACGCATCTTTGATCCACAGAGAGGATGCTGTCTTGATGTCCTTGACCAGATCTGCGAGATTGATTGTCGGATGGAGGCTCGTGAGCACGTGAACGTGATCGTCTGCGCCATTGATCCGATAGAGGTGGCTTTCGCGATTTTTGACGATACCCCAAATGTAGCGGAAAAGGTCTTGGCGACGGTCCGCCCGTAACACTGGCTGACGCTCCTTCGTGGAGAAGACGATGTGATAGCAGATCTGCGTATACGTTGACATGGGCCAATTTTGATTGGTCAACCCCTCCGGGGTTGATGCTATCGGGTCGCTATGCGATCCGCAGGTTGAAACCTGCGGCTATTCATGGATGGCCCCTTCGGGGCCTGCATCCTGCCTTCCCCTTACCAATTTCTGCCTTCTGATTACCGCATTCTGCCATCTGCCTTCCGCTCACCGCATTCTGCCTTCCGCTTACCGCTTTCTGCCTTCTGCTTTCTGCCTACTGCTTTCTGCCTTCCGACTTCTGATCGCCGCTCGCCGCCAGCTCAAGCCGCTTGCCGAGGTTATCCAGCCCTACGAATCGGTTGGCCAGGGCATTGGTGCCGTCCAGGCACCAGTCACGCGGTGGAATCAGCTTGTGGGCGAATTTTTTGGGATCGTCTCCCATGGCCAGCGCGCCCCGGTAAATCACGTTCCAGATGCAGGGTTGCTCCGGGCGAGCTTCGCAGGTGCCGTCGATTCGCGAACCGCCGCAGGGGCCGTTGCGCAATTCCTTGTAGCACCAGCGCATGGAGCAGCCGGCGTAATCCAAATGGTCTTGCAGGCAGTCTCCGCAATTCTTGCATCCCAGCGTGGCCTGGCGATAGAGGCTGGACGGGCCCAACAGCCGGTACCACAGCCCATGACGCCAGGAATTGGGTTTGCCATTGGTCTTCAAGTGGGCGCCGAAAAAGCGCGCGCCCCAGGAACCGTCGGCAATGAAGTGCCGGTGCACCTGCTGGGATAGCCACTGCGAAACCGTAGCGTGCGGCTTCGAGCTATTGAGTTGATATTTGCCGTCGCCGTCGCTCAAACCCTCTTTGCCCGGCGGCAGCAGGTAGAATTCCTTGGCCACGGGCAGAACTAACTCGTCCATGTGGCTGCGCCAGCCGCTGCCGATCGCCGCGGCGCGCTCGCCGATGGTCATGAAATCCCGATGCGAAAGGTTGAAGCCGCCGATGTGCGCTCCGGCAAAACCCAGATCCTTCACCGCCGCCACCATCAGCGCCGCACGCTCCAGGCGTTCCGGCTTCTTTTCTTTTTCCAGCCGCTGGATGAGGTCGCCGGGAATCACGCAGCCCGCCACTTCCCCGGCTTGCATCATCTGCGCGATCTTCGCCGTGGGCACATAGACGTTGGCGAGCACCGGAATGTGCCCCACACCTTCGCGGTCCATGTATTGTTTCAGTTCATAGAGCTTGCGCAGGTTGTAGCCCAATTGCGTGATCACGAACTGCGCCCCCGCGGCGATCTTCAGTTGCAGTTTGTAGAACTGCATCATCTGGTCGGCCTCGTGAATCTTGTAAGGGTTCACCACGGCGCCGGCGAAGAAATCAAAAGGCGTGCTGTGCACAGTGCGCGGCCCCAGGTTGTATTCAATTCCCTTGCGCATGGCTTGCAGCATCCAGACGATCAGTACGGAGTCCAGGTCGTACACGGGTTTCGCCCGGCCCGCGAAGCCTTCTTTCTGGGCGTCGCCCGTCAAAGCCAGGATGTTGGCCACGCCCATCCGCGCCAGGGCATGCAGGCGGCTTTCCAGGGAGGAACGGTTTCCGTCCTTGCCGGTGAGATGGGCAATCGGCGTCAGGCCTTTTTCCTTGATGGCCGCGACGAAGGCCTCCGGCGGCAGGGCGGGATTGCCGCCCGGCAGGTCCGTCACGCTGATCACCTTGATGCCATTGGGTTCGGCGGCGGCTTCCTTGACGAAGGTCTCGGCCTCGTTGACGTTGTGGTCCCGGCCCAGCACCAGTTCCGCGGTGCAAAAGAACCGCTTCTGCTCCAGCGCGACCCGCAAGTGGTTCCCCGGTTCATTCTCAGTGTTCGCGACCATTCAACTCTCCTTACAAGTGACAAACGGGAAGTCCGGGGTCCGGGTTTTCGACTCCGGACTTCGGACTCTGGACCTCGGACAGCCCTTACCCCCCCGGCATGGGCTCCCGCTCTCCGTGTACGGAGAGCGTTGCCTGGTAACTTTTCACCAGGCGGCGCCCGATGATGGCGGCGAGGCTTTTGAAGAAAGCCATTCCGCTCGCGGGATCTTCCAGCAGGATCTCGTCCAACCGCTGGGTCTCAATCCTCAGCGCCTTGACGGGAACCAGGCATTCCGCCGAGGCCGTGTATGTTTCGTTCTCCACCAGGCCCGACCAACCGACGAGATCGCCGGGGTCGCTGGCCACATAAGCCAGGAGTTGCCCCTGGCCCAGACTCAGCCTTACGCGCCCCTCCCGCAGAACAAAAAAATGGCGGGCGGGTTCACCTTGCCGAAATATGAAATCTCTCTGCGCGTACGATTCCTCGCGAGCGCTTTCCAGTATCCGCTGGCGAGTTATCTCCGTGATTCCCTGAAAGACGTAAGCTTGCATCGTGTGCTCCCAGTGCCGAACCGCATTAATAAAACCGACTATTTATGGCTCCCGGAAGGGCGGGGGTTTAACCCCGCCGCCCCTATGCAAAGGGTTGGACGGGCCTTCAGGCCCTGAAGCCGCATCGCTTCAGGGGCTAAAGCCCCCACAACCAACCCGAGTTCTACGACGGGGCTAAAGCCCTGTCCTTCCGGCCGACTACAAATGGTGTCGCTGATTTCTGCACCTTGGCACTACCTCAAAACAGACCTGATACTTTTCCGGTTTTCACATCCACATCGATACGGCGGAAACCGGGATTGGAAGACGTTCCGGGCATCAGGCTGATGGTGCCCGCGCAGGGGCAGAGGAACTTCGCTCCCGAATACACCAGCACATCGCGAATGGGCAGCACCCAGCCTTCCGGAACTCCCTTGAGCGCCGGATCGTGGCTTAAGCTCAAATGCGTTTTCACCATCATGGTGGCGTAGTCGGCGTATTTGGGGTCCGCCTCCAGTTGCTTGGACTTGGCTTCCGCCTCGGGAAGCCAAGCCACGCCATCCGCGCCGTACACCTCTTTGGCGATCAACTCCACGCGGTCCCGCAATTTCATTTCGACGGGGTACAAGTACTGGAAGCGGACCTCTTCCCGGCAGGCATCGAGCACCGCGTCGGCTAGTTCCAAGGCGCCATCGCCGCCTTGGGCCCAGTGCTGGGACGATGCGCACCGCGCTCCCTCGGCTTCCACCGCCCGCCGCACCAGGGCAATTTCTTCCTTCGTGTCGGTATGAAAACAGTTGAGGCAGACCACCGGATTGATTCCCGACCGGCGAATGATGCCGAGGTGGTGCAGCAGGTTGGGAAGCCCTTGCTCCAGGAGCCGCAAGTTCTCTTTTGTGTACTCTTCCGCCAGCGGCAAGCCGGGCGCGACCCGCGGGCCGCCCCCGTGCATTTTGAGCGCGCGGATGGTGGTGGTCAGCACCGAGACGTTGGGCTTCAGCCCGCTGCACCGGCACTTGACGTTCCAGAATTTCTCAAAGCCGATGTCTGCCGCAAAGCCGCTTTCGGTGACGTGGTAATCGAACATCTTCAGACCCAGGCGGTCACCGATGATTGAGGACTGCCCCACGGCGATGTTGGCGAAAGGTCCGGCATGCACCATGCAGGGCTGGTATTCCGCCGTGCTGCACAGGGTGGGGTTGATGGTGTTGCGCATCCAGGCGGCCATGGCTCCGCCAACTTCCAGGTCTCCGGTGGTAATGGCTTTGCCCTGCTTGTCGTAGGCGACTGTAATCTCGCCCAAGCGCTTGCGGAGGTCGGCCAAGTCCGTGACGATGGCCAAAATCGCCATTAGCTCTGAGCTGACCGTGATGGCGAATTTGGACTGCATCATGAAGCCGTCCTGCTTGCCGCCGATGCCCATGATGATGTTGCGCAGCTCCTGGGCGCAAAAGTCCATGACCCAGCCCATTTCCACGCGCGTGGGGTCAACGTCCAGGCGGCGCATCTTGCTGAGCTTGGCAAGTTGTTCGTCGCCATAATTTCGTTCGTGCTGCATGCGCGCCGTGAGCGCCACCATGGCCAGGTTATGAGCATTGGCGATATCGTTGATGTCGCCCGTGAGGCCAAGGGAGAATTCCGTCATGGGGATCAGCAGCGCGTTACCGCCGCCCGCCGCCGTTCCCTTTACATTCATGGTGGGCCCGCCGGAAGGCTGACGCAGGCAGCCACCCGCATTTTTTCCGCGCTTGCCCAAACCCTCCATTAGACCCAGGGACGTTGTGCTTTTTCCCTCACCTAAGGGGGTGGGGGTAATGGCTGTGACTTCTATATATTTCCCGTCGGGGCGACCGCTTAATCGGTCAATGATTTTGAGGAAATCGAGCTTGGCCAGCCTGCCCATGGGGATAACTTCATCTTGTTGTAATCCCAATCTTTCCTGCCATTCGCGAGGACTCGGCATGCGCTGTTCTGCCGCCTCAGAAATCTGCCAGTCCTGCATCTGCGTCGCATCGTACGCCATCCGTTGTCTCCCCGATTCGCTGGTACTGCCAAGGTATCAAAGCACTTATGGTGCCAATCTCGGAAGTATGCACAAAATGTCACCTCGGCGCCAGCTAGCCCGCATCTCTCACAGCACACCCTCAAACTCTAATGGGGTTGAGGGGGGCCCCTCACCTGCCCTCCGCCGTCGGGCACTCTCTCCCCTGGGAGAGAGCTGTGATTTTATTTTCTCTCCCTCTCCCTGGGGGAGAGGTGGGACCGCAAGGCGTGGGGTGAGGGGATTCTTCGCGGGTGATGCATCCATGGCCATGGAGGTATCTGGCGCCCGCGACTTTGACGGAACCCTGGCATTCCTCACCAGACATGGATTGGGCTACTGGAAAGGCGGGGCCTTCCACGGGTGAGAAATGCGATTTAGAACCCCTGCACTTCGAGGCAGGTCTGGATTATTTGTCCAGATGACTGGTGACGACGGCTTGTCCCGGTCATTGGCTAGTAAGTAGGCTCATGCTTGATGGACAGGGCTAGAGATCGTGTTATACTAGTGCCTAGTGTGGTGTCCCACGTAAGAATTGACAATAGGCGAGACCCCCTC
>JBEKQO010000370.1:0-7481 GCA_049519635.1 Terriglobia bacterium
CGGGCGAACAATTGCCGGTGATGCAGAACGGCAGCTGTACGGTTTTTCTATTCTGGCGGTAGCAAAGGCAGTGTCAAGTTCACCGCTTGTATGTCTGGTACTGGCCCGGAACGCGCCCCCGCGCAGGCTGCCGCGTGCGGCTGGAAGAAATGATACCCAGCAACCTACATCACGGACGCGAGTCCCTGCGCCAGCAGCTCGGCCAGGAAGCTCAGCCCAACCTGGCCTTTGTCACATCCATCGGGAGGCCGATCCAGCGATCGATTGCGTCCCCACGGAGCTAGAGTCCAAGCTGTAGCCTCTCTAGCTGCTGGATCGCCTGGCCCCGCCGCGCACGGTTCTGGCCCTGCCTACCGCGCGCCCGTCTCAGCCTCACCGGCCGCGCTCAGAATACGCTAGAACGATCTTGCAGGTTGAGAATCTTGCAGCGAAGGGCGAACGAAGTCTCAGCCAAATGGGCAACTCCACTTGCGCCCAAGCTGTGTCTTTTGAAACCCTATCCATATCATCGAGGAAAACTTCTGCATGATCTGGCTCTTTCTCGTCGCAGTGTGTTTTGTTGCCACCGCGATTGCTTATGCCGTGTCGCCTCCGGCGCGCGCCAAGAAGCGCGCCTCTAGAGCCGTGGTGGCGTTGTGCACGATCTCATCTGAACTACAAGACGCCATTATCGGAATCCGCAATGAACTGGTTCAATCAGCCAGGCAATACGCCCAAGAAATCCGTCTGGGGCGACTTCGTGAAATTCCCATTGAAGAGGTGAAGAAACACCAGGGAGGACTCAGGCTACAGGCACTACATGGTGTTGGCATCCACACGCTGGCCGACATTCAGGGATGGGATGCTGGCCGAATTCTCCAGATTCACGGGGTTGGGTCCGCGTCGGCTCGTCCTATTGCCTCAATCGCAGCTTCTCTTATTGCCGATTCCAATAAGCTCCCGATTCCTCATCCTGTGCCGCCGTTTAGCCAGAACACTACGCGCAATTTGATTCAGGCCATCTACCGGCTTCGGCTTTACTCAAGTACCATCGCTGGAAAAGAAAGACTGTACGAACAGTACAAGAGTGATTTTGAAAGGCGGATATCTTCCCTTCTGCCTCGACTCGGCTTCGGAACATGGGTATTCAGCCTTGGCCGCAGTCAGTCAATTGGAGAGGCCGTCACTGAGGCCGGGAGTCTGGTTCAAGAGATCGAAGGCGATTCTCCCATTGCTGCTTTGAGGGATGAACTCAGCGGACTCCTCGAAACCTGCAGACACGTATGCAACACCAGAATCGATGAAACAACCCTGATGAGCAACTTCAAGGACAATGAAGATTTCTACGAGGTAACGCTGACAGATCAGCTAGGCCAAGCCGGTCAACTGACCGCGCCGCAGGCCGCGTCCGCGCTAATTCGGGCAACTCCAGTAAAGGCAGTAGCAAGGAAAGCGGCTGTCGTTGCTGCAAGACCCGTCGCTGTTCAGGTTCCAGTCACGTTTTCCGTAGTCATCCAGGAAAGGCCCTCGGTCACCGACCCAGCACAGGTCATGAAGATACGGAGTCAGGAGAGCAGGTTCTGGGTTCCAGCCGGGCAAGATGCTGTCATCGGCAATGGAATGCGAATTAGCGGCGGCCTTGTCTATATGGGGGCTGGACTCCAATCTGCGAACTCAGGAGGAACAGAACCAGCACTCATTAACCCGACTCTGGCCGTCTCGTCCAAAGCGGACTATACCGAGCGACTACTGCCTTATTGGCCCACCTATGGTGGGGCGAGTGAAGAAGCGCGGGCCGCCTATTTGAAATGGCATCTGACCGGCCGGAAGGACCCCCAGGCGCAAATTGGATACATTTTCCTGTTCTTTTATGGGCTTGAGAGGAGGGTGTTAACGGCCTCTGTTGATTCCCCGCAGGACGTTGCAGAATTGGCGGTTCTCAATGGCGAACTGCGCCGCCTGCTCGACATCTACGGAAACCAAGGCAGCTTCGCATCATACGCATCATCCCTTCTGGACTATCTTGAAGTGCTCCAAGGACCTGGACTCGATTTAGATAAGCTTCCAATTCCGAAGCCGGCAGCCTCGCGCGGGGCAACTGTGGCACTGAAAGTCGGACTGGCTCTTCACGCCCGGGCAAAGAGGCCTGTTTCTGTTGAATGGGCCTTGGCATGGCTGACTGCATCCCAGACGTGGGCGATCCGTAGTGCATTTGCTGAATTGCCAGAAGAGTTTTCTGCCCTTTTCAAAGCCGAATATCAGGCGGCGGCGGGAGATGGGCTGGTCCTTCCCGATAATCCAACCCTCATAAAGGCCATTCACCGAACCGCGAGCTCTGGTTTCGGAGGAGCGTCCTTCACGAAAGAAATACCTCTACCGGATGTGACGCTCCAAAAGAACGCGACGGATCAATTGGAGGCTATCGGCAACAAGTGCGCTGCCTTGTTGGCGTCGTATCGCAGGTATCTTTCTTCCCAACCGGATAGCAAAGGAACTGTTGCTGCAATTTCACAGCTACCGGTCGTTCTGTGGCCTGACAGCTTTAGGACGACCATCGAGGGCATTCGCAACTCCTGCTTCAGCAGCGGCACAGCAATGGTCTTGACTCTCGGCGGACTATCCAAGATTTGCCCGGTGGAGTTGCCCATTCAGAAACGGCAGTATTCCAATTTCTGCGTCAACTTGGGCAATTTTGGCCTCGGTATAGCCCCCGACGTTCGTTTTGGCACTGACATGCCAAACATGGACGACTCTATTGCTCTGTTTGCCGCAGATGGGTTGTCGGGTAGCGTCGTTCTTTCAGATAGTTACGGATGGGCATCCCTACTCCTCCAACTCGCTGCGATTGTTGCTTCGGCTGGCAGCGGCTTCGGCGAGGCCGAGACTGACGTTATCTTGAACTACATCAACTCGGAGCTGAAGGTCACACCGACTGAAAGCAAAAGGCTCATGGCTCATCTCAGCATCTACCGGGTTGCGCCTCCGGCAATGACCAGAATCAAGAGGCAACTTTCCAAGCTCAACCCCAAGGCCCGGGAAGTCGTTGCCTCATTCATGATCCAGATTGCTTTGGCGGATGGAATTGTGGAACCTGCTGAGGTTCGTATCCTCGAGCAGTTCTTCGCAGCAATGGGCATGGATCAGGCGGGGCTCTACAGCCGACTCCACAACCTTGGCGTGGACACCCGCGCAGCCGAAAAGCCCGCGGCTGCCAACGGAAAGCAAATGGCGGCGAGCAAACCCATTACCGTCCAGTTCGACATGGACAAAGTGGCCAAGCTCCGCTCGGAAACAGGCAAGCTCTCCGCCCTTCTTGAGGAGATCTTCAATGACGCCCCCACCGAAGATCATGGAGAACCCGAAACTGAAGAGATGCTGCCTGAAGATGGGAAGCCCCTCCTCTTGCCGCTGGATGCCGACCACGCCGCGCTGCTGGAAATCCTGATTCAGCGTCCGGAGTGGACCCGCCAGGAGTTGGAACACCTTTGTGCCGAACGCGGTCTGATGACGGATGGTGCAGTTGAGACAATCAATGAAGCGTCCTTCGACAAACTCGATTCCGCGCTTATTGAGGGCGAAGACCCAGTCACCATCAACACAGATCTGCTGATCAAGGAGACTCCATGACTCTTGTGCGCCAAAAGGACCGTGACGCACTCCTGCTGTCGTTACGCTCCGGCGTGGTACCTCGTGCCGGACAACACCTGATCCAGGTCGGACGCGGGAAAGAAATCGAGGCGCTGATGAAAGACATCGCCCGGATTGCCGACGGCGGAGCGTGTTTCCGCCTGATCGTTGGCGAATTCGGAAGCGGTAAGTCTTTTTTCCTCAATCTAATACGCTCGATTGCAATGCAAGAGAAGTTGGTCACAGCGACCGCTGATCTCAACCCCGATAGGCGTTTGCATGGGACCGGTACAGCCAGGTCACTCTACGCGGAGCTGACGCGAAACATTGCCACTAGGGCGAAGCCCGATGGGGGCGCGCTCTCCGGGATTGTTGAAAAGTTCATCGCCACTGCCGAAGCAGAGGCAAAAGCAAAGGGTCTGGGCACAGATACCATCATCCAAGCCAGGCTTGAGCGGCTACAGGGCATGGTGCTCGGCTACGACTTCGCCCATGTCATTGAGGCCTATTGGAAAGGGCACAAGCAGGGCGACCAGAACCTCCAGAGCGACGCAATCCGCTGGCTTCGCGGGGAGTTCTCAACCAAGACCGATGTCCGCAATGCATTGGGTATCAGGACAATCGTCGACGATGCAAACTTCTATGACCAGTTGAAGTTGCTGGGTGTCTTTTTCCGCCTTGCCGGCCATGGGGGCCTGATGATCTGCCTCGATGAGATGGTGAACATCTACCGGCTGAACTCGCAGGCTCGCAGTTCCAACTACGAGCAGATCCTTCGCATCCTCAACGACACCTTGCAGAACAACTGCGAAGGGCTCGGATTCCTGCTCGGCGGCACGCCTGAGTTTCTCATGGACACACGGCGCGGCCTCTACAGCTACAGCGCTCTTCAGTCTCGCCTGGCCGAGAACACCTTCGCTAAAAGCACCGGCCTCACCGATTACAACCACCCCGTTCTGCGGCTTTCAAGCCTCACGCCCGAAGAGTTTCTGGTTCTGCTGGGGAAGATTCTGGACGTGTTTGCATACGGAGACCCTTCCAAGCGGCTATTGCCGGATGAGGCGCTGGTGGCATTCATCCAGCACTGCCTACAGAGAATCGGCGAAGCCTACTTCCGGACGCCCCGCACGACAATCACATCCTTTGTAAACCTCCTCTCGATTCTGGAGCAGAATCCATCATGTGATTGGCGGTACATGATCGGTCAGGTAGAAGTCAAGAAGGATACCGGCGATGGTAACGGACTCGCAACGGAAGATGCGGACCCGGTCTCGATGAGCGGTGCCAATGACGAATTTGCAGACTTCAAGCTCTAAACCAAGCAACGTGTCCCTGCTCGACCCTCGTATCCAGCAATGGATATGGAAGGCGAACTGGACTTCACTTCGGGATGCGCAAGAACAGGCCATTCCGCTCATCCTGGATGGCAGCAGCGATGTAATCATCGCTGCCTCCACATCGCAAGGCAAGACTGAAGCCGCATTCTTTCCGATCCTTACGAAGCTGGCTCAGAATGCTGAAGAATTCGGGATTGTTCTCTACATCAGCCCGCTCAAGGCGCTCATCAATGACCAGATGCGCCGCCTGACCGAATTGGCTGAACCGTTGGATATTTCCATCACCCCCTGGCACGGTGACATCAACCAGACTCTAAAGTCCCGCTTTCTCAAGAAGCCTGATGGCTGCCTGCTCATCACGCCCGAGTCGCTTGAAGCCATGCTCATGCGGCGAGGACACGGACTTGGCGGAATGCTGGCCGCGTTGCGGTATATCGTGGTCGACGAATTGCACGCGTTTATGGGAACAGAACGTGGTAAGCAGCTTCAGTCGCTCCTGCATCGTGTCGAGCAGGCTGTTGGCCGACGAGTTTGCAGGATCGCCCTATCCGCGACTCTCGGGAACATGGATGGAGCCAAGGCCTTTCTGCGCCCCGATGGCATTTGCCAAGTGGAGTTGGTCAATAGCGCGGGGGCCAACCAGACTCTCAAAGTGCTCGTGAAAGGAGTCCTCGACAGCGCAAAGGAGAAACACAACAAGGACGAGTTGGTTGGCCCAGCAAGGCTTTCAATTGCGGAGAGCCTGTACAAGGAGCTTCGCGGCACAAGCAATCTCGTCTTCCCAAACAGCCGAACGGATGTGGAGTTCTACGCCGATTTCCTGCGGCAGTCCTGCGAGAACAATGGCGTGCCGAATGAGTTCTGGCCCCACCATGGGAACCTGTCCCGGGAGATCCGCGAGGAAACCGAAGCAGCTCTCAAAAAGACCGACCGTCCCGCTACCGCCATCTGTACCACCACCCTCGAACTCGGGATCGACATTGGACCTGTCAAACGGGTCGTCCAAGTTGGCTCTCCGCCGTCTGTTGCAAGCTTGCGGCAGCGTCTGGGGCGCTCCGGGCGTCGCCCAGGAGAACCGATGATTCTCAGTTCCTACTGCATCGAGAACGGGCTGACCGCCAAATCCGGCCTTTCCGAGATGCTTCGAGAAGGGCTAGTTACGGTTACTGCCATGGTCCGGCTACTCATTCTAAGGTGGTACGAGCCAGTCTCCACCTCGAAGATCCACGGGTCCACGCTAGTGCAGCAGGTGCTTGCCTTCCTCGTGCAGAATGGGGGCGCACACGCACAGAGTCTCTGGAATACACTTTGCGGGTCGTCAGGCCCGTTTAAGGCAGGGACGCCGCAGCAATTCACCTCCCTGCTGAGGAAACTACACGAGCAAGAGATCATATTTCAGGATCCTTCAGGCTTGATTATGCTGGCGCCAAAAGGCGAGCAGATAACGTCGCACTTCTCCTTCTACGCGGCTTTCAGTTCGAGCGATGAATTCAGAATTGTCACCGCAGGTCGATCCCTTGGGCTTCCTCATCTTCGCCGGCCGCCGCTGGGAGGTTATGAAGGTCGACCAGGATGATAAAACCATCGAGGTCAAGCCTGCCTCTGGTGGCACCGTACCACCATTCGACGGAAGCATGGGCGCAATGATCCATGACAGGGTGCGGGAAGAAATGCGCCTCATTCTCGGTTCTACGGATGCGATCCCTTTTCTTGACCCCACGGCGCAGAAGCTGCTGAATGAAGCGCGCGCAAACTACGCGAGGCTTGGGCTCAACCACACCTGGCTGCTGCAGATGGGTGCCGACGTCGAGATCATTCTATGGCGGGGCGATGCAGTCAACGACACCTTGCTTCTGATGCTTCTCGCAAGAGGCATGCGAAGTATGAATGATGGCGTTGCAGTTTGCGTCAAAGATGCATCCGTGGACAAGGTGCGCGAAGTATTGGAGGAATTCCGCGCGGAGGGCGCTGTCAATCCCCTTGCTCTCGCGTCTACCGTGTTGAACAAGGTTCGCGAAAAGTGGGATCACCTGCTGCCAGAGGACCTGCTGAACGCCAGCTTTGCTTCGGCAAGTCTCGACACTGCTGGCGTCCAAGAAGCGATCGAGAAACACCTTGACATGGCTTGAATATGAGTTTTCGGCAGCACTGCGAAGTTGAAATGCCCGACCTATTTCTTAATGGACCGGGAGAGGTTGCCACCCGTTCGCCAACCGGTCATGCACGCATATGTCCTGCCGGGTAGGAGCGGAACAGTCCGAGCGGCGGAGCGGTAGACGAGTCCAGCCCGCTTTCGTAATCCTTCGGCACCACGAGCACCGACATGCGGTCGTTGATGGGTTCGGTCAGAGAGTTGGGCGTATTGGCTCTGGTGCGAAACTGCAGCGCACTCGAAGCCTAATGAATTGAGAACCCCGCTATTGCGTCGACCGTCGTGTTCGGTCCGTTTCAGGTGAATAGGAATTGTGACGGTTGATGAAGCTCGTGGCCTATCTGGGTAAACTTTTGCCCCTGGGTTTGAAGTTGTTGATCAGCTCT
>JBEKQO010000371.1:0-6424 GCA_049519635.1 Terriglobia bacterium
GATTTTATTGCCCTCGCCCCTTTGGGGGAGAGGGTGGCGCGCATCCGGCGTAATCGCCAGCCGGGGCGGGCCGGGTGAGGGGGTCTCGCCTATTGTCAATTCTTACGTGGGACACCACACTACGGATGGGAATAAAGGAAAGTCGGGGCGGTTCGCGAACCGCCCCTACACCCAATTCGCGCGGGGCCGAACCGTTCGACCCCTTCGGGGTCGGTAAAGTAGGGTAGGAACGCGATCCGTGGGCGGCCGGCACAAAAAACGTGCCCTTGCCCACGGCTACTCAAGGTTAACCCCTTCGGGGTTCCGGCGGCAGCGGGCACGAAGGCAAAGCGAACACTACGAGCAACCGCCTTCGAGGCGGCCCCGCTCATCAAGCCGCCCGCTCTGCGGGGGGTGTCTGACTGACCCATTGCGCAATGAGTATGCCACTTGACAAGGCGCGGCGCGGGGGCGGAGAATCCGGCGGGAGCGGGCCACTGTGGGAAGCTGATTCGACTGGCGATTTCCGTTCCTGAGTAGAGGCGGAACGCCAACCCGTGCGGGGCCGCGTTATTGCCTGCCATGGTCAAGAAAGTAAAATCGTGAAGTATCCTTGTGACCCACTGCGTGGTGGTGTAACCGCCGCTACCCTCCTGCTACTTTCCACGTGTGTCCTCATCTTGCAGTTCCCCACAGCGCGTGCCCAAGAGCCGGAAAATAAAGCGCGGGTTTATGAGCGCGATGGGGAGCTTGCCCTCCGGCAAAAGAGCTTCGGCGTTGCAGAACGGGAGTTTCGGCTGGCGTTGAAACTCGACCCCAACTCAGTGGCCGCCTACTCCGGACTTGGTATTGCCCTTCGCGAGAACGGGAACCCCAGCGAGGCCATTGGAGAATTTCAAAAAGCCATCGATCTCCAGCCGAAAGCGTGGGCGCTGCGCTACATGCTCGCGCAGACTTATATCCTTCTCGGCAACTTCCCCGACGCGGTCGCGGCTCTTCGGGTGGTGCTTCAACTTCAGCCCGGCTATCCGGACGCCCGTTATAACCTGGCGATGGCGGAGTGGAAGTCCGGGGACCGCGACTCCGCCAGCAAGCATTTTCACGAACTAACCCGCCTTCAGCCGCAAGATCCAAGTGCACATTTCCAACTGGGTCTATTGTTGCGAGAAACGGGAGACCGTTGGGGCGCCATGACGGAGTTCCAGGCCGCATCCGCTCTCCAGCCCCGGAACCTTCAGACCCGCTACGAAATGGGTTGGACCCTGGTGGAACTTCAACACTTTGATGAGGCCCTGGCAGAGTTCCAGGGGGGGTTGCAAATCGATCCGGGCTTTGCGCCCGCGCACTTTGGCGTGGGGGTGGTTCGCGAGCTTACCGATGCGGTTGACTTGGGCGCGCCCGAGTTCCGGGAAGCGATACGCCTGCAACCGAATTACGGCGCAGCTCAAGTACATTTAGCGCGCGTATTGGTGGAGCAACGCAAGTATGCTGAGGCGCTAACCGCCCTCGAAGCTGCCACCCGAATCCAACCCAACGACCCAGCCCTTCGCTCGGTGTGGGGTCTGTATTACAAAAAGCAAGGCGACCCGCAGAAGGCCCTCGATGAGTTCCGGAAATCTGTCCAACTGGCGCCCCAAGCCCCTGAAAGCCATTACGAGATGGGCCTCCTACTGCGTCAAAAAGGAGAGCTCGAAAGCGCGGCAGCGGAGTTTCGAAAAGCCATCGAACTGAGTCCGGCGGACGGCCCTTCCCTTCTCAATCTCGCACAAATCCTGGGGCTGCAAGGGAAAACAAGTGAGTCGCGGGAGGCGATGCGGAAATTTGCGGAGTTGCGGAAGGATCGGGACGCGCTCAGGTCGGCCCAACTTTACACCGATACGGGAATCCGGCTTGCCGAGCAAGGTGACCTGAACGGAGGGATCGGTTATTTTCGAGCAGCGGTGGAGTTCAGTCCAGAAGATTCCGTCATGCACCGCAACTTGGCGAAGGCCCTTTTCCAGGCGGAAAAATTGGAGGAAGCGGGGAGAGAGTACCAAACCGCAATCCGCCTCAATCCACGCGACTGGCAAACCCATTGTGGTCTGGGTGAAGTGCTGGCACAACAAGACCGCGTGGCAGATGGCATAAAGGAAGTCGAAACTGGTACCCAACTGAACCCGAACTCTGCCCAGGCCTACGATCTGCTGGGGCGCCTATACCAGCGCGCCAATGACCCCGCCCGAGCTGAGGCCGCGCTGGCCCGGGCGAAGTCGCTTGAGCAGCAAACTAATTTCCGAAAACCGGAAGGTGAGATGGGACGCGGCGCTCCGCCGGCTGACTCGAACCAACCCAACACGCATTTCTGAAGTATCCAAGCCGATACGTATAGCTTCGATGATGGCAATTGAACTTTCCCGCGCCGCGTCCGACATGACTAATTGTCGTTGAGCCTCGCGACTATTGCATTTGACCGAGTAGAAGGGACGAGCGAGGTAATGGAATATTCTGCTAACAAACACTTCTCGCCGTGACATTGGCTTTTTTTCTAGCCGGTTGGACTTTCCGGGCAAAACCTTGATTGACAGCTTGACACTCGATTCCACCAAGCTTACCTTGCGCTCATGTCAATGAAAGACTTTATATCTTATCCCCAGGTGGACCTCCGTGGCGATCGCCGCATCGGGCTGGAGATGAAAGTGTATTCAGCCATTTTCAACCGGCTGCGGACCGAGGGGATTGGCAATTGAGTGGCGGGCCGGGGGAATTCTTCCAAAGTATTGAGGAGGTTGAGTTATGAGAATCAAGGGCATCTGGTTTTCAACCTTGGCGCTTTTGTGGATGAGTGGAGCCGTCGGACTGTACGGCCAGGACATCAGGGGATCAATCGTAGGAAATGTCACCGATTCATCCAATGCTGCGGTTCCCCATACTCGGATCACGGTTAGAAATGAGGGTACCGGGATCGAGTATAAGACCACAACCGATGCTTCCGGAACCTATACCGTTCCTGACCTGCTCGCGGGAGTCTACACGGTAATCGCCGTCAAGGAGGGGTTCAAGACCTACCAAGCCATCGGAGTTCGACTCCTCTCGTCCCAGACCGCCCGGCAAGATGTGGTGTTACAAATCGGGGGGGTTACGCAGACAGTGGAGGTCTCGGCGCACGCCCAGCTTGTGCAGACGGATTCTCCCACCGTCGGCGGCACGCTTCAGACGCGCGAACTGGCTGACCTTCCCTTCATGACCACGTCCACGGATGGCTTGATGAACCTTGTCCCGGGGATGTCACAAGGGGTCACCAATGGGAACTCCAATCCTGACATCGGGGGCGCTGCTTACGTCGGAATGAGTAATTGGACCGTGAACGGGATCAGCACCAATAACCCTGGCCAGGGTGGAGGGGGCAACATCACATACATCGGCACATCCGAAATGATTGCCCAAGCCAACCTGCCCTCCATCGGAACCCTGCAAGAGTTCAAAGTTGACAGTTCCATGAACGGCGCGGAGTACCGTTCGCAAACAGCGATCACCATGGTGACCAAGCAGGGAACCAACAAGTACCACGGGCAAGCTTACGAGTACAACGAAAACAAAGCCCTGAGCGCCAACAGTTTCGACTTAAACAAGTATGGCGAAAATCAGAATCCCTTTAACCGCAATCAATTCGGTGCGAATGTGGGCGGACCGATTCTTCACGATAAGCTGTTCTATTTTGTCAATTACGATGGGATTCGCGAGATACACCCGCAGCCCATTACGGTCAATTTCCCCACACTGGCCATGCGCCAAGGGGATCTTTCGAATCTGTGCATGACGTGGAGCGAGGGGCTCTGCACCGACTCCAATGGGCAGCAATTGTACAATCCTCTGACGGGGCAGCCGTTCCTCAACAACCAGATTCCCCAGACGATGTTTACTACTCAATCGCAGGCACTATCCAGCTATATCCCCACGCCCAACGTCAATCTTACCGCTGCTCCGGGAGCCTCGTATCTTCCGGGATCCCCCTTTGCGCAATTCGATTGGGCCGGCGCCATCCCGCTCCGTTTCGGAACCAACAACGCCCAGATGCGCCTGGATGGACAGATTGGGAACAAGGACTCCGTGGTGGTCTTCGGCACGATGTCGAAAGGGGCGCCCTGGTTCTACGGCTACGCATGTTGCGAGAATTATGGCAGTTGGTCGGACCACGGGTACAACTGGTACAACTTTAGCGGAACGGAGACTCACACCTTCGGCCCTGGCACGGTCAATGAGTTTCGGTTGGGATGGGTGGGCGCCGCAATTCGTTCATTCGGCCAAGACCAGGGTTTCGAGCCCTGGAGCCTGTTTCCGCAAATGCCGGCCAATTTGGATCGAGGCCTGCCGACTATCAATTTGAGCGGTTACGGAGGAACAAACACCGGGGGCACGATTAGCGACGTGGGCAAAGCCCACGGGTTGCAGCAGACAGCGGATTGGGTGGATAACCTCACGATGGTTCGAGGGCGGCACACGATCAAGACCGGTTTCGAGGAGAGCGGATATAAGGAAAATGACTTTTGTTTCTTCGTTTGTAACGCCCCCTTGGGGAGTTTCACCATGTCGGGACAATGGACAGGCAACCGAGGGTGGAACATTCCGGGAAGCAGCTACGGCCAGTCGCTCGGAAACGCCTATGCCGATTTCATGCTGGGCGATGCCGATTCCACAAGCTACGCAGCCCCGGTCAGCCAAAACATGTATGATCGCGAATGGGATTTTTACGCTCAGGACACTTTCAAAGCCTCGCCTCGCCTCACGGTGAGCTATGGGGTGCGATACATGTACCAGCGGCCCTGGACATTCCGAGACCATGATGCGACTTTTTGGGATCCCGTCAATAACAAGGTGGTGATCCAAGAAAACTCCAGCACGGTCACGATTCCGCCGGGGGCGGACCCCGGGGCCTTTGCCGCTTATCCCTTCGAGACCACGCAGCAGCTTGGCGCCCCATTGAATTATTTCAATGATGACAAGCACAACTGGGCGCCCCGCGTCGGCTTCGCCTACCGTCCTTCCAGCAACAACAAAACGGTCATTCGAGGCGGTTGGGGGGTGTACTATGCCTACAATGCGGGATGGTCCGGACCGTTACAAAGCATGAGTAATCTGCCCTGGGAACGAACTGCCGCTTTTAGTACCCAATTGCCCGGCAGTCCGACCACGTCATTCCTCCCGGACATCACCTTTGCCAACCCCTATCCTGCCGGCCTGGTGCAGGGTGAGGCGGCGAATCCCTCGATCTCGGCGATGGATCGAAACGAACAGAATCCCATATCGCAGCAGTGGAACCTGACACTCGAACGGCAAGTGGGAGAAAACTGGTCTTTCCGCGCCAGCTACATTGGCGACCAGGGTCACCACTTGCTTTCCCAAGATAACAACATCAACAGACCGAACGTACAACAAGCGGGGGTGCCGTATCAGCAGCAGCTTCCCTATCAGCCCTGGACCTCCATTTCCTGGTTTAACTATGAGGGGACCAGCGCCTTTAACCAACTCCAACTCGAAGCCCAAAAGCGCTTCGCCAACGGGCTGTTTTTCCGCGCAGAATATGATTGGTCGCGTAACCTTACGAATGTCAATGCCGACTCTGAGGCCGGCGGGGTCCCCATCCAGAACCCTTGGAATCTGCGGGCGGAGTACAGTAATGAAGAGTTTCAGTACCGAAACAAATTCTTGATCTATTACATTTACGAGCTGCCGGTAGGTCACGGCAAAAAGTGGCTCGGCAATTCGAATAAGTTTGTGGATGGAGCGCTGGGGGGCTGGCGAGTCTCCGGGGTTACCACCTACCGTAGCGGCGATGCGCTTTCTCCGAGTTTCGAGAATCCCGGAACCTTGGTCGGTTGGGATTTTGTCACCCGGCCGGACCGCGTGTCGGGCGCGCTTTACGCCGGGCGGCAATCGGGCCATGACACCGTGGACGGCGTCCAATGGTTCAACACCGCGGCGTACGCTCCTCCCCAGCCTTACACTTATGGGAACGCCTCACCTTACTCGATTTTTGGGCCCGGGTTCGGAGACTGGGACTTGAGTGCGATGAAGAGCTTCCGCATCCCCAAAGGCGAGGCCACCCGGTTGGAATTCAAGGTCGATTTGTTCAATATGCCCAACCACTATAACCTGGGTGACCCGGACACCGGCATCTTTGATACCCGCGATGGGGGTTCTGTCGATACTTACTCCGGCAAGATCACTAATGGTGCCGGAGCTTATCAGCCACGATTAATCCAGGTTGGATTGAGACTGATGTTCTAGTCCCAATACTGTTCACTTAAGATGTTGTGCGAAACTAACCAACCATCAGTTCCCGCGAGGCCCCCTCACCCACCGCCTTGCGGTCCCCCCTCTCCCCCTGGGAGAGGGCTTTTAATTATTGATTTTAGCCCTCGCCCCCTTGGGGGAGCGGGGGGACCGCAAGGCGGTGGGTGAGGGGGTC
>JBEKQO010000372.1:0-6366 GCA_049519635.1 Terriglobia bacterium
GGGCTTACTTTGCGCAATACTGCTCGTAGGATCAGTCGCTTGAAGGGTGTTTGTGTTTCCATTCCTTCAGCGTACGACTGGATGGTTGATTAACGCCAGACCCCCGGGTTCCTGATGCTCTCGAACAAAACCCTCGCCAACCCAGCCCTGGGGATTTTGGTCCACGATAGGAATGCTGCAAGGAATGCTTGGCACAACCTTCCAGTTGGACTACTATATCCTTTTGCCGTGCTACAGTTAGCCTAATCGGCTTTTCCCAGCGGCCGGTGCGGGTTCCAAAACCCTTGTCCCCGGCAGGTTCAAAGCGCAGTTTCTGCTATCGGTCCACCCGCCGCCAGACCGAATCAAGTAGCGCGACCGGCCTTTTTTCACCATATGAAGCTCTCAGGTTGTTCTCTCCCGTTTTTGTTGGTTTTCCTGCTGCCCGGCCTTGCCATCGCAGATTCAAGACCCCTGGGCGCCAGCACCACGTTGGTCATCCCGCGCGTTTCAAATCCCCCCGCCCTGGAAGACTTTCTGGCGATGAAGCCCGACTCCGAGTGGGAAGGCAAGCTGGCCAAGGTGGAAGGGTTCACACAGCGCCTGCCGAGCGACGGCCAACCCGCCAGCCAGAAAACGGTTGCCTACCTCGGCTACGACTCCAACAATCTCTACTGCATTTACGTGGCTTTTGACTCGGAGCCGGGACGCATCCGCGCCCACCGGGTCGCCCGCGACACTTTTTACATGGAAGATAAAATCGACCTCTTTCTGGATACCTTCCATGACCATCGCCGCGCCTACGTTTTCAGCGTCAACCCTTATGGTCATCAATTGGACGGCCTCTGGACCGAGGGCCCGCGGAGCCAGTTCGACGGCACCTGGGACGGGGTATGGGAGTCGCGAGGAAAGCTCACCGGCCAGGGTTTCGTCGTCTGGCTCGCGGTTCCCTTCAAAACCTTGCGCTTCCCCAAAACCGAAAAACAAACCTGGGGAATCGTCTTCGTGCGCTGGATTCCTCGGCACAATGAATCCGCCTGTTGGCCTTGGGTCTCAACGCGGATTGAGGGCCGCATCAGCCAGGAGGCCACGTTGGCCGGCCTGGAAGGAATCCATCCGGAAAAACGTGGCGTGCTGACTCCTTACACATATGCCCGCACGTACCGGACCCTCGATCAAACCGATCCGGCCAATCCGCAGTTTCAAAGCAAGACGGTTGACCCCAAGGTGGGCATGGACGGGCGGGTGGTGTTTAAGGACTCCTTCTCCCTGGACATGACGGTAAACCCCGACTTCTCCCAAGTGGAGTCTGACCAGCCCCAGATCACCGTGAACCGGCGGTTCACCGTGTATTATCCGGAGAAGCGTCCGTTCTTTCTCGAGAATTCCAACTATTTCGCGACCCCCATGAACCTGCTGTTCACGCGCAACATCGCCGATCCGCAGTTCGGGTTACGCCTGACCGGCAAGGAGGGCCCGTACGCCATCGGGGCGCTGCTCATCGACGACCGCTCACCCGGCGAGTCGCTGCCGCCGGGCGATCCGCTCCTCGGCGACAGCGCCTACTTTGGGGTGCTGCGCGTCAACCGCGACATCTTCCGGCAATCTTCCATCGGCATGATCTACACAGATAGGGAACTGGCCGGGACGCATAATCGTGTGGGAGGATTCGACACGCGGCTCAAGCTGCGCAAGAATTGGTGGCTCACCGGGGAAGCGGTCACCAGTGAGACCAGCGTGCCCGGCGGTCCACGCAGCGCCGGACCCGCTTACAATGCGCAACTGCGATATGACGACAGGAACTTCTACTCCAACACCCAGTACAACGACCTCAGCCCGGGCTTTAACACCCTCACGGGTTATATCGAGACCGATGCCGTGGACCGGCCCGTCTATGTGGGGCGTACCATTACGCAGCCGCCGCTGCGCATCGATATGCGCGGCGTGAGTGAGGTGGCCATGTACCGGTTCCGCCCCGAGCACAAACACCTGGTTTCCTGGGGTCCGACGGTCTTCGTCAATCCCGTCTGGGACCATCGGGGAAACCGCCTGGACGCCTATCAGGACTACACGATGAGTTGGGAATTCACGGGCCAAACGGCATTTGAAATGTATTGGCAGCAGGATCAGGAAATGCTGCGGCCGCAGGACTTTCAGGGGCTCACTCAGAATGTGGTCTATTCCCACCACCGCCAGGGCCTCTATTTTGAGACCAGTCTGGTGAGTCAGGTGTCCTTCAAGGCGGATTATTCCCAAGGGGCGCAGATCAACATTGATCCACCCGCCGGCCAATTGCCCTTGCTTTCCCATGTGAATATTGCCAGCGTAGGCCTGGTCTTGCGGCCGGAAAAACACTTACGCATCCAGAACACTTACCTTCTTGACCGCCTTACCGATCGGCCGACGGGCGCGAGCGTGTTCAACAATCACATCATCTACTCCGAATGGCAGTACCAGTTCAACCAGAAGCTGTCGCTCCGCGTCATCCCTCAGTACACAACGGTACTGGCAAATCCGCCTTTCACCTCCCTCAGCACCACCAAGAATTTCAACGGGGATTTTCTCTTCACCTACCTGGTGAATCCGTTTACGGCGCTTTATGTCGGCTATAACGGTAATATGGATAATATCCAATTGCTGCAATCGATCGGAGGCAATCAGATCCTGCGCACGCCGGGGCTATACCAGGATGGGCACCAGTTTTTTGTGAAGTTTTCGTATCTGCTGAGGTTCTGAAGGTCCGCGAGGGTGGGCGCTTGACTTCCCCATTCCTGTGGCTGAGAAGGAAAATGGATGATGACACGCCGGTCCGCAATTCTCCGACTGCTTCTGGGCCTTCCCGCGGCCAACGCGGGGACAAACCTCTATTCCCAAAGCCGGTCGCAGGTTCCGGGCGCGGCTAGAGCCCGGTCTCTGGCGCCGATCCATTTTGTTAACGCCGCTCAATTCGCGGGCCTGAATTTCCAGGTCGAGAACAGTCCCACGCCGTTGAAGCATCTCATCGAAACCATGGCGGGGGGCGTGGCTGCATTCGACTACGACGGCGACGGCCTCACCGACATCTTCTTCACGAACGGCGCGGCGCTTCCCTCGTTGCGGAAGGAATCGCCCAAGTATTGGAACCGGCTTTTCCGTAATCAAGGGGGCATGCGCTTCAAGGATGTGACAGAGGAGGCGGGGGTGGCGGGTGAGGGATACTCGATCGGCGCCGCCGCGGCAGATTACGACAACGACGGCCACGTGGACCTTTTCGTGGCAGGCGTCAACCGCAATGTTCTCTACCACAATCTTGGAAATGGCCGCTTTGAGGACGTTACGGAGAAAGCCGGGATCAAAAGCGGCAAATGGGCTGTGGCGGGAGCGTGGTTTGATTATAACAACGACGGATTGCTCGATCTTTTCGTAGTGAACTACGCGCACTGGTCGATCGACGAGAACCGCTTCTGCGGCGACGCCACGCGGAACATCCGCGTCTACTGCCATCCGGTGTATTTCGAAGGTCTCACCAACACGCTCTACCGTAATCGCGGAGATGGCACGTTCGAGGATGTGACGGAGCAGTCCGGAATCGAGAAACACCAGGGGCGAGGCATGGGCATTGCCATCGCGGATTATGATGGTGACGGATTCATGGACGTTTTTGTGAGCAACGATAATCAGGCCAACTTCCTGTTTCACAACCGCGGCAATGGCACATTCGAAGAGGTCGCGCTGGAAGCCGGAGTTGCCCTGCTGAACACCGGCCGGGTCGTTTCCGGCATGGGCGTTGACTTCCGCGACTACGACAACGATGGACTTCCCGACATTTTTGTTACCGACCTGAACAATGAAACCTTCCCGCTATTTCACAATCTGGGCGGGGGCATGTTTGAGGATGCCTCTTTCTCCAGCCGCCTTGCCGTCCTCTCCGCCACGCGAGGAGGTTGGAGCGCCGGAATGGTGGATTTGAACAATGATGGCTGGAAGGATCTGGTGAGCACAAATTCGCACGCGGATGACAACGTCGAGCAGTTTTCTGCCTATCAGTACCGTCAGCCGAACAGTATCTTCGCTAATCTCGGGGACGGAACTTTTTGGGATGTGACGGCCGAAGTGGGTAAAGACTTTCAAGTGCCCCGCGCTCACCGCGGCTGTGCATTTGCCGACTTCAACAACGACGGCAAAATCGACATGGTGGTCTCGTCTCTCCAGGACACCGCCGAATTGTGGCAGAACGTCAGTCCTGACGATAACCATTGGATCATTCTTAAGCTGATCGGAACAAAAAGTAATCGCGATGGGATCGGTGCGCGCGTCCGCATCGGTGAGCAACACAACCACATGACGACCGCCGTGGCTTATGCTTCCTCCAGTCATTATGGAGTTCACTTCGGGTTGGGGAAAACGGAAAACATCGGCGAAATCGAAATTCGCTGGCCTAGCGGTATCGTGCAGACTCTCCGGGATGTGGCGCCCAATCAACGCCTGGAAGTTCGGGAGCCGGTAAAATAGATTTCCGCCGGTTGCCGGGAAGACACGCAGGGGCTTCAACGGGGCGAAGCGATAAACCCGTCGCCCTATCCGATTACAGACTGGGATTCCTGGGGGGAATCCGAAAAGGGCCACGGGGAATGACCCCTGGCGAAAGTCCCGCCGAGGAGCATCAGGGAGGCGTGATGCTGACTTGTTTTTCCACCTCGCGATTCTCTTCCTGATTCTTTTGCTGTGCCTCCTTGTATTGCCGGAACATATCCCGCGCAAGCTCGCGGTCCCCATGCGATTGGTAAGCCCGTCCCAATTGATAGTGCAGGCTTCCGTCCTCGTCGGCAGGCAAGGCCGCCTGCAAGTGAGGAATGGCCTTCTCCGCCTGTCCCAATTGTAGATAAGCCAGGCCCAGGGATTTTTGCGCGGGCAAAAACTGCGCTTCACGCGTGACCGCTTTCTGGAGATACGCAATTGCCTCCTGCGGCTTTTGCGAGTTCAAGAGCGTATCGCCGAGAAAGTAGTTGAGCGCAGCAGATTCGCGGTCGAGCTGCAATAGTTCCTGGAACAACGACTGCGCCTCTTCCAGACTTCCCGACCGGTAAAGAGCAATGGCGAGTTCACGTTTGATCGAGGGATTGCCCGGGGAAAGCTTCAGGGCCTCGCGCAGCTCTTTGGCAGCCTCCGCATACTGCCGGCGCTTGGAATCAACCCTGGCACGCAACTCATAGCTTTCCTCCGATGGCGGCAACTGGGCCAGGTGTGAGTAAGCATCGAGGGCCAGATGATTGCAGGCCCGCGTCTTCCAATAAAGGGCTTCCGGTGACTTCGCGCCGTCGGCGACAATCCCCAGGAATTCGCCGGCGCGGTAAGCGCACTCCAGTTTCTGCACGGTGCAATCGGGAGGAGGAAGATGGGCTTCTTTGGCCTGCTCCGTGGCGGCCCATTCCGCGTGCCCCGTCTGCTGGTAGATTTCGGCGATGGCCGCGTGGGCTCCGCGTAGCGAGGGCATTTTCTCCAGGGCCTGACGGTAGAAATAGAAGGCACTGTAGGTTTGCTTCGTTTCCAGGCGCGACTCCGCCACGAGGTCGAGCCAGTAGGCGGAGCCGTGGGCCACTTCCTCCAGCGCATCGAAGTGCTTCTGTGCCAGGCCTTCATAGCTGGAGCCCAATCCGTACCACACTTTGGCGTTGGAGGGATCTCTCGCGGAGAGTACCTGGAAACTCCGGGCGGCTTCCGCAAAGCGGTCCAACCCCAGCTCCGCCTCCGCCAGCATGGCCTGGGCTTCGGAATTGCCCGGCTGAAGATTGACCGCCTTTTCCAGGGGCGCCAGAGCTTTGGACGGCTGCCCAAGGTCCATGTATGCGGTTCCCAGCAACAACTGTGCCGGAAAGGAATTGGGATCGATCCTGAGGACGGCTTCATACTGCGTGATGGCATCGCGCTTCTTTCCCGACAGGTCGAGAGCAAGGCCGAGATTCAGCATGAGGCCGGGGTTATTGGGGAGGGACTTAACCAATTCGCGATAAATAGGGACGGCCTCCGCCGCACGCCCGGCAGCCATAAGTTCCTTGGCGTGCTGAGCCTTTTCCGCCAAACCCGGCGATTGCGCGCCGACGATGCTCACGGTCAGGAGAATTGCGGCGGCGCACGCGAAGACCAGAAGGAATTTCATGCGCATTCCTCTACTCCACCATTCTACATGGCGGGAGGGTTGCATATGTAGCGCCGACCTTTAGGTCGGCAGGTTTGTCATGTTGCCGCGGTGCCGACCTAAAGGGCGGCGCTACATATGCAATCCTAAGTCGGACTTCTTACCACGTTTGGACGATGCTGGAAGGGCGGGGCTAAACAGGCTGCGGAAAAACTCTGTGGCGCTTGGCGCTACCACTGTCAGCACCACCCCGGCGCTCGGCGCGCCACCCC
>JBEKQO010000373.1:0-6348 GCA_049519635.1 Terriglobia bacterium
CAAAACCGATTGCTTGTGCGCGATCGGGGTCATTGAGGATGCGCCAGCGAGACTGCAGATCAGCGATGGCAAAACGGGTATTGGTCATCATTTAGACCCGACCTTAACTCTGTGACCTGCCCGAAATGCCATCAGGGTGCCCAATTCATAGCGAACTGGGCCAGCCTCCCCGTATTGGAGATAGTCCGGACCCTGGTCGCGCTGGCGCCATTTTTTAAGTTTCTCGCTACTCAGCCCGAGGAAAGCTGCCGCGCTGCGCCCATCAAATATAGGATTGTCGTCGTAAGTCGAAATCGGTGGTCGTTCAATGGTCAAAAAGATCGCTGGAATCTGGGTACGCCTTGGAATGGAGGATCCATTCGACAACGGTGCCTTTGGATCTGCGGCCGGATGGGAAGATGGAACTGAAAATGGAGGTTGCGGTTGAACTGCGGCAGGAGGGTTAGTGCGCGGACGAAGCAGAGGATTCTGGTCGCGCAGTTGAGCAATTGTAGGCATATGGCCCCTTTGGCCGGTTGGAATTGGGGAAGGTAAGCAAGCTTGCCTTTCCCACCGGTAAGGTGGGGGCTGGGTCGGTCATAAAAGTTCCTGCTGTATCGTTCATATCCCTTTGCCTTTTTGTTTATGTTCGTAATTGTATATGTGTGGTGACCGAACTTGATTGCTACTATTTAAGCTAAGTGGTTTGCCTCCTGATTGCTGCATAGCCGCATCTTGGATGCGTACTCGCAGCGTAGATAAGAAATACTCCTTGAGCTCTTCAGACGGCGGATCAATTTCAAGGCCAAGAAGATTATCCAGAAATTCGTCGGTGATCTCAACAATGTGCCAGCCTTGACCGGCCAGTTGCAGCAAACTCTTTTTCAATAGTTTGTCATTCATGCGTGCCTCCTGATTCCGGCATTTCATAACCGCCGGTTACCTCGAGCAACTCCGGCTGGTTGTCTGGAACCCCAAGCTTTTTCTTCGCCCTAAGATATCGAACCCTTGCCGTACCCTTTTTGATACCAAGCCAACGGGCGATATCGGCATAACTGAAATCTTGAGCTCGCCAAAGCAGGACTTGCTGATCCTCAGCTGATAGCTTTTCGAGCTCATCTCGCAGCCAAGCCAGGAGGGGCGCGTTGCGACCGGCGAATGGCCCATGCCATTCAGCCGGCTCATCGTTTTCTTGCAATTCTAGGAGCTCTTCGCGGGCTACCTTATGAAAATCGAACGCTTCGTTTTGAGCAATGTGAAAGATCCAGGTCGTCAACTGAGCTCGACCATCTCTGTGGAACGTACCCGCCTTGGAATGAACCTTCATCAGCACATCCTGCACGAGTTCCTCTGCATCGAGCTTAGGGACGGACTTGTAGTGAACGAGAAACCGCCAAAGCGGTGTGAACAATTCTCCTGCCAAACGCTCAAACGCCGGAAGGGAGCCGCCTTGCAGCTCCGCTAGAAACTTTGCCGAATTTAGATCTTTGAAGGCGATAAATTTTCTTTCTTACACTATCTAACGAAAACGCGTTACATAACGAATTTTGGTTGCCGGCAGCGCAAAGCCATCAAGCATTCTTTCGACTCTAAGTCCTTCATTATCCTAGGCTTTCCTTAAATCCTCGGCGATCAGGGCGAATTCGTCCAGGGCGGCTTGAAGGTCTTCTACGATCTCGGCTGCGATTACGTCGGGGGCGGGGAGATTGGCGGCGTTCTCGAGGCTATCGTCTTTCAGCCAGAAAATGTCCAGGCTGGCTTTGTCGCGTTTGACCAGATCGTCGTAAGCGAATGCGTGGAAGCACTCGGTTTCCTTGCGCTTGTGGCGATTTTCGGTGTGGTAGCAGACGACAAAGTCATCCAAATTCTCGCGGCGCAATGGGTTTGTCTTCAGCGTGAAGTGCTCGTTGGTACGGAAGTCGTAGATCCACAGTTTCTTTGTCCAGGGTTTCTCGCTGGCAATGCGACGGTCGAAAAACAGCACGTTCGCCTTGACTCCCTGCGCGTAGAAGATGCCTGTGGGAAGGCGCAACAACGTGTGCACATCGCAATCGTACAACAGACGGCGGCGAATCAGTTCGCCCGCGCCGCCCTCAAAGAGCACATTGTCTGGCACAACCACTGCGGCGCGGCAGTCGATCTTCAGAATTGAGCGCACATGCTGGACAAAGTTGAGCTGCTTGTTGCTTGTGGTCGCCCAGAAATCTTCGCGGACGATCGTCAACGTCTCTCGCTGCTCGTCGCCATCCTCGCCAATCACAGTGATGCTGGACTTTTTGCCGAAGGGTGGATGCTGACACCGACATTGTCGGGGGCGCCCAAGACACTCAACGCGCCGGAGGTGTGTCGGGCTGTGAAAAAGCAGTAACTGACAGACAGGTGGTGCTAGTCCCGTGGCCTGACAGTCCTGAAGGCTCTTTGCCGGCGATGATTCAAAGAGGGTGTTGAAAATGGACCTGCGGCAACACCCTTTTGAAATAACAGAATGCCAAGAAAATCCGCGAATACTGTTCCAGAAGGCCCCCCACATCACGCCCGCTATCGCGCTGATAACAAAAGATGAACTAGCGCGATAGAAGGCGTTCCAAAACCTAAGGGTTGTGGCACGTAGCGAATGTCGGTGAGCCGGTAGGAGCTTATATAGTCCTATATGATTACTGGACACTGGCCGACTTTTGGGGACTAATCCGGCTCGGTGAGTGCGTTGACGATTAAGCACAATTCGAGCGGGTCACTTACAATTTGCTGGTACAAGAGATCGTGCAGTCCACGAACACGGCTCGTGCCCTTGGCGCCAGTTGGCTGCATTCCTACATCCCTTTTACGTTTGAGCAGAACAGTCTTTGCATCCCCTCGACCGGATACTCTCAGTGAACCGGCATGCATTGCTGAATTGTTTTGTGCCCGAAGACCTTTATCTTTTAAGAATCTGCTGCTATCTATCCATGCACCATGCAACCATTAAGAGACTAGAATTAGCGGAGTAGAAATACGGTCAAGGGAGCGATGACAACACCCGATACGAATTCTGCGGCAGAAGAATCAGCCGAGAAAGCCGGGCTGGCTGGCGTTAACCCAGCGGAAAACCCGGCGGGCTCGGACAAGTCTTCACCTGTTGCAAAGGCTAAGAACCACAACATCCGTATTTCGTCGGCTGTCCTCGATGCGGCGACGAAGGATGGCGATGCACTGCTTCAGTCGTTGCACACGACTCACGAGGGCCTTACGCAAACGGAGGCCGAGGCAAGAGCGCGGACCGCCGGCCCGAACGAAGTGGCGCAAGAACGCCAGCGCGGCTGGTTTATCCGCCTCTTGATTATTCTTCGCAACCCGCTGGTGATTCTGCTGGCAACTCTCTCATCGATCTCCTTTGCCACGGGCGACGTGCGCGCCGGGACCGTGATGGCATGCATGGTTGTGCTAAGCGCCACGCTGCGTTTCGTGCAGGAAGCACGGGCGGATTCGGCCGCGGCCAAGCTCAAAGCCATGATCCACGTGACCGCCAATGTTTTTCGGGATGGCAAGGCGTTGGAGATGCCATTGCGCGACCTTGTCCCTGGTGACATCATCAACTTGCACGCCGGCGACATGATCCCCGGCGATGTGCGGATTCTCTCTGCGAAAGACTTGTTCGTGAGCCAGGGTACGCTTACGGGAGAGTCTTATCCTGTCGAGAAGTTCCACGATCCGGACCCCAAGGCCTCCAATTCACCGATCGACCTGAAGAACATTTGCTTCATGGGGACGAGCGTCGAAAGCGGCACGGCAACCGCGGTCGTGGTCGTTACAGGAGTAAATACTTATCTCGGCACCATGGCCGGCTCGATCACGGAAGAAGCGCCGCCGACCAGCTTCGACCGCGGCCTGAGCCGCTTCACTTGGCTGATGATCCAGCTCATGGCGGTCATGGTGCCTTTGGTTTTCCTGATCAACGGCTTTACCAAGCACGATTGGAAGAGCGCATTCTTCTTTGCGATGGCCGTGGCCGTGGGCCTGACCCCCGAGATGCTGCCCATGATCGTATCCGTGTGCCTCTCCAAGGGAGCCATCGCGATGAGTCGCAAGAAAGTGATCGTCAAGCGGCTCAATGCCATTCAGAACTTTGGCGGGATGGACGTGCTCTGCACGGATAAGACCGGCACACTGACTGAGGATCGTGTCGTCCTGCAGCGGCACTGCAACGTAGCTGGACGGGAAACCGATGAGGTGCTGCTGGACGGTTACCTCATCAGTCACTTCCAAACCGGCCTCAAGAATCTGCTCGACACTGCAATTCTAAATAGTTCGGATTTTCATCAACAAGCGCTCATCGAAAAGTATAAGAAGCTCGATGAGATTCCCTTCGACTTTACGCGGCGCATGATGTCCGTCATGGTGGGAACTCCTGAAGGTAAATCAATCCTCCTCACCAAAGGCGCTCCGGAAGAGATATTCCATCAGTGCTCTCAATTCGAGTTGGATGGGAAACTGTCGCCCATGGATCCCGGACTGATGAAAGGGCTGCGGGATGAATATGCGAGCCTCAGCAACGACGGCTTCCGTGTCCTGGCCGTCGCCGTGAAGGAGTTGCCGGGGAAACAGTTTTGCTCAAAGGAGGATGGCTGATTGTTTACCACGGCGTGAGCGAAGCGCAGGGTACCGCCGGTAATCATCCTCTGTGCTACGCGGCCGGAGTGATGGTGCTCTCAAAGCAACATCCGCGTGTGGTCCGTTATCGCTCGGTTGAACCGATCTTGACTCCGATGCTCCCGCAAGAGCGAGACGGAATCGTGTCCAATGTTGTGTTTCCCACCGGCATCGACCGGCGCGACGATCTTTGCACACCCGACCGCTTCGACATCTATTATGGGATGGCCGACAACCGTATTGGTGTGGCTCGTCTTGACATGCCGGATCACCTCCCGGCGGGAGCAGATGCCGACTCACCGGCTGCAAGGGTGTAAATCCAGGGATATTGAGAAACCCAAATCTCGAAGGACCTCCTTCGGCTGGGCCGAGATGAGTCACGTCCCCCGTTTCGATTGGAAACAGGCAGGGCGGTTTCAAAAATGATTGCGCCCGGATGGTAGCTCGACGGGCAGTTACTTTCGGTTAACAGATACCATGAGCCGGGATTGTAATGGGCCCGTATGTCAGGTTTTGCCAGAGTGCAAATCCACCATAATCAGGCAAAGTTCCACCCGCACGCAGCAAGGACAGCTAGGAATATAATCTTATAAACCATTGATTATAATGGAGTTAAAGAGTGCCGGGAGGGGGGGTCGAACCCCCATGACCACAAGGGCCGGCAGATTTTGAGTCTGCTGCGTCTGCCAGTTCCGCCATCCCGGCTCGGGGTGGGAATCCGCTCTCAAAGTATCGCACAGGCGTTGGGCTGGGCGCTACAGGCTCCGGAACAACAGGCAAGGCATGGTCAGCCGCGCACCCGGGACGCCATGGCTGCACGCCACTCCGACAGACTGGTGATACAAATAGTCATCGGGGAAAACATTCATGAGCGAGGACTCTAACCGCTGCTCGGCTTGCTCCGGGCCGATCAAGCAGGTCGGCAACTTCTGGTGCTGCGGACAATGCGGGCACAATGTCCCGGTGTCCCAACAGAATCCCTCCACACCGATGCGCATCTTCCTCAGCTATGGACACGACAATAACGCCGAGCTGGTCGAGCGCATCTACGCCGACTTGAATCGCCGCGGACATGACGTCTGGATCGATAAGAGCAAGATCAAGTTTGGCGACGACTGGCGGCGCGAGATTACCGATGGAATCATTGGCAGCAACCGGGTTCTGTCGTTCCTTTCCAAATACTCGACCCGCGAACCCGGCGTCTGCCTGGACGAGCTGGCCATCGCCATCGGCTACAAGGGCGCGAACACCCAGACTGTTCTTGTGGAGAGCGAGACGGAGGTCAAGGCTCCGCCCAGCATCGGCCACATCCAGTGGCTCGACATGCACGACTGGAAGGAGCGGCGCACCACCGATCAGGACGCTTGGGAGAGCTGGTATCAGGGCAAGCTTGCCGAGATAGTCCGGGTCATCGAGAGCGAGCAGAGCCGGAAGTTTGCCGGCGAGATTGCGGCGCTCGAAGAATGTCTCAAGCCCATCTCCTCCGACTCGCGCATTGCACAACTGCTGAAGAGGCCGCTCGTTGGCCGCACCTGGCTCTTCGACGCGGTTGAACAATGGCGCAACGGTGAAGACCGCACTTCTCGACTGTTTTGGATCATGGGCGCTCCCGGTGTGGGCAAGAGCGCCTTTGCTGCACACTTCGCGCACTATGGGCGCGACAAAGTCATCGCCGTCCAGTTCATCGAGTACGACAAGCCGGACCATCGCAACCCTCAGCGCGTCGTCCGAACGCTGGCCTTT
>JBEKQO010000374.1:0-6322 GCA_049519635.1 Terriglobia bacterium
GCTTCAGATCTTCAGCTGATACTTTCACCTCAAGGGGGCGTCGTGACATGCCCCAGTATAGGCCCAAAGATTCTCCATAAACAATATATTATAGAATCTTTTCATGCGGTCAAAGACCTAGTTGCTGAACGTTGCAGCATCCCTTGGCCTTAATCGCTTCCACAACATCGAGAAGCCAATAGTGGGCGAATCCTGGGGACAGATAGCGATGGTCGATTTGTAAAACCAAATCGCAGTCTCCCTCTTCGGGTCTGCAAATAATCGCACAGAAAAGCGGAATATAGTCACCACGGGGTTGTGCCAAAAGACGATGTTTGTTGAACGAATGGGCCGCGCAGAAGCTCTTGATCTCTGCCGCAACCTTCCTCTTTTTATCGACGCGGTTGCCCGGGTCTCCAATCCATTCGAGGGTCTCGAACTTCACAGTTAGTTCCCGTAGTCTATCGGTAGAGTCGCCCTCGAAAAACCCCTGCATGGGAATCTGCTTCTCCACCTTGAAGCAGAAGCTATTAACAGCAGCCTCCTCGTTGCCGTCACTACGGTTATCCTCGTAATATCCGTGTGTCATTCCAAGCAAATCAGTTGGAATCCGAACGGGAACTGTCTGCGGGACGGCGATAAAGCATCGCTCGGGGCCTAAATATCCACTAAAGAGCCCGGCTTCGTACACAACGTTATCGCGGGGCGCATTCAGGAAGTCGCCTCGGATGTTTGCAACATCATCCGGGCCAAAAACAAAAATACCGAAATCAGAGTCGCGGAGGTTCCTCATAAGTTCGGCGATGGTAGTTTGACTGAGACCAAACGCTCCGACGGCCCATACGGTGCATTCGGCAACTATTTGAAGGCAAGCGTGTATAGCCGACGCAAACCTTGCGGCTTCGCTTGATGACCCAATGAAGATTCGAGGCTTCACGGTGAGAGATTATAACGACAAGGTACAAACTTGTGCAGGAAAACTACTGGGTGGACACTTCGCCGGGAAATAACATGGACAACTGTCGCGCTGCACTTTAATCGGTTCTTCCTCACTTTTGTTGCAGGTGACGCTTCTGGGTGTAAGCTGAGGCCATGATGCCTAAAGCCTTGTCCGTCGGCCAGTTGCTGCCGAAATCCCCTCTACGCACTCTCGACAAGATCAACTGGGGCGAATCCGGCTGGGTCCTGGAGGCGCACGGCCCCGACCGTGCTCCATGCCCAGCTTGCCTGAAGGTTTCGCACTCCCGCCACAGTCGCTACTGGCACAGTTTGAAAGACCTGCCCTCTCACGGAGGCAGGGTGGCGGTGGAGCTCCAGGTAAACCGTTGGCGATGTCGCAACCGCCATTGTTCCGTGCGCTTCTTCACCCGGCCTCTGGTGGGAGTCGTTGAGGCCTATGCGCGAGAGACGAATCGAGCACGCGACCTCACTCTGTTGATCGGCCACGCCCTGGGTGAGTTGCCGGGGGAACGCTTGATGAGTCGGTTAAACCTAGCCTCCAGTGATGACACGATCCTACGTCGGCTGAAGCACTTGCCGCGGGAACCGGTCAGTTCGGAGGTGCGAGTGATGGGGGTCGATGAGTGGGCTTGGCGCAAAGGACAAACCTTCGGAACGATTCTGGTGGATTTAGAACGTGGCCGTGTGGTCGATGTGCTGGCGGAGAGCTCGGCGGACGCGCTGGCCTCTTGGTTGACAGAGCACCCGGGCGTCACGACCATAAGCCGGGACCGGCACGGCCGTTATGCCGAAGGAGCCCGCCGGGCAGTTCCCGACGCCACCCAGGTCGCCGATCGTTTTCACTGGGTTCGGAATCTGCGGCAAGCGGCGGAAAGAGAACTTGCCCTTCATCGGCGGGACCTGAGAGTTTCCTTGCCTTGCCAGACCATGCCGTCGGCGAAGCCGGTGGAAGAGAAGAACACGAAGCAGACCCGGGTTTGCTCCCCGGTCGTCGCGCACCGCCAAGAAGGGGTCGAGCAGTGGCGTCAAGAGAAGCTCAAGCTGTTTCAAACGATCCAGCAAATGAAGGCGGCGGGGATGAAAGTGAGTGAGATCGCCGGGCACTTGGGGATCAATCGAAGGCGGATTGATAAATGGGTCCGGCTGGAGGAGTACCCGGAGCGAAGCCGCATGGAGCCTCGTCCCGGGATGGTGGAGTCGTTCCGGGAATATCTACGGGAACGATGGGAGCAGGGCTGCCACCATAGCCGCGAGCTTTTGGCGGAAATCCAGCAAAGGGGCTACCTCGGCTGCTACTCGCGGCTCGCCCAGTTGCTCTCACGGTGGCGCCAGCCGAAACCCGAATGGGAAGCAGCGAGTCCCACCCCGCCGCCGAGATCACCGGCCCAGGTAGTGAGCCCGCCGTCGGCGCGACAGATTTCACTCCAGGTAGCCGCAGCACTGCTGAATAAACCGCGGCCGGATTTGACCACCCGGCAAGCAGAGATCGTCAATGCTCTGAAAGAATAGTGCCCGGGCTTTGCGGTAATGCGGAAGCTGAGCTTTGGGTTTCGCGCCATCCTGCGCCGAGGCAAGGTAACCACGTTGCACGGATGGTTGGAGAAAGCGCGAAGGACAGGAATCTACGCGCTGGAGCGCTTTGTCCGAACCGTAAAGCAGGACCTCAAGGCGGTGGAATCCGCCGTGACCGAGAGCTGGAGTAACGGTCCGGTGGAAGGCCAGATCAATCGCCTGAAGGCTTTGAAACGGCAGATGTACGGCCGGGCTGGAGTGGAACTACTGCGCGCCCGTGTGCTACCCCTGCCAATAGTGGAGATCAAATGACCAGGTGCAACAAAAGCGAGGAAGAACCGTTAAATCGAGGATAATTATTGAAAACACTCGGTCGTCGGTTCACGATTTTGGCCCTACGCGACAACCGTGCACAGATACACCTTGATCGCCGCCGGAAAGCTCAGCATCGCGGCTCCAACGCGGCCAGAACCGAACACAAGGTCTCCTCGTCTACACCCTGGCGGATGCGCAGTTTTCGCCCGTCGCCCAGCACCAACTCGATCCCCGCATCCGTCGCTCCCCCTTCGTCGCTCACCAGAGCAAAACTGGCAGGTCTCCCCTGGCCGCCTGATTTCGATGTCGTCCCGGCCTGTCGACGGGCCCGGATCTTGTGCTGCCACCAGTAGAACTGACTCTCTTTCAACCGGCGCTGACGGCTAAACTCCCGAATCGACATCCCGCTTCGCGCTGCCTCGCTGATCGTCCTCTGCCAATCACGTGCCTCCTTCGCATCACCCTTCCCGCTGTCGCTCATCCCACGCCTCCAACTCCCGTGCAAGTTACCCTTGCACGTGCGCGTGCCCACATATGTGGCGTCTATCTCTGGGGAAGTATCAGACTAGAAATGGAATCGGGAAAGATGGGTTCACCGGACGCTTACGCCGTGTGTTCCACACCCACATCAATCCGTACGAAGTATTCGAAATCCACTTGGAAAACCCCTCGTTCCTGAACGCGGCCTGAAACGATACGTGGAAGGCGGCTGCAATTCGATTTAGGCAGTCCTTGTTGGGCGTTTTCGCAGCCTTCCTCCGTTAGCCCACAGATGACATATATCGTAAACGGGTTTGGGTCTCACAAGAGATGCGGAATATCTGCGGCATACCTTTCAACCTGCTGGTTTATAAAGGATAGTTCACCCTCGTCCAATTCCAACTCTCCCGCCACGGCGCTCTCTCTGGCTTGTTCCGGGCTGCGGGCCCCTACCAAGGCGTGAGTGGCGAGCATAGAGGAAATCGTCCAGGCGATTGCCACATGGGCGAGTGAAACTCCATGGTCGTGGGCAATTGGCTCGATCGACATCAGCAGGGCAGTTACCTTCATGCGGTTCTCGTGGCTGAAACGAGCATGATTCCGGCGAAAGTCACCTTCAGGGAACTGGCGGTCCGGGGAGATTCTTCCGGTAAGCAGGCCTTGGGCCAAAGGAGAGTAAGCCAGGACAGCAATATCATTCGCTTGGCAAAAGGGTAAAAGGCTTGCCTCCAAGTCCCGGTTGAGCATGTTGTATTCTTCCTGCACGCTATCCACGGGACCGAGCGTGTGGTACCTTTCGAGTTGCGCAAGGCTCACATTACTCACCCCCACCGCACGAACCTTCCCTTCCTGCTTTAGGTGTATCAACTCGTCCACCGTGTCTTCGATGGGCGTGGTTTCATCCTGCCAGTGGGTTTGGTACAAATCAACATAGTCCGTCCCCAGGCGTTGGAGGCTCTCTTCCAGTTCATGGCGGATCGACTGGGGACCGAGGAAGCGATAAACCTGTTTGCCGTATTGCACCTCGTGATACGTTCCTTCGTTCGTGTGCCAGACTAAACCGCACTTGGTCGCCAGGACGACCTTGTCGCGACGGTCGCGGATGGCCTTGGCAACGATCTGCTCCGCAAGGCCAACTCCATAGGCCGGAGCTGAGTCGATCAGATTGATGCCTGCATCAATCGAAGCGTGAATCGTCTTAATTGAATTCTCTTCATCTGTTCCACCCCACATCCAACCACTTATGGACCATGTCCCCAGGCCCACGACGGATGCCCTTATTCCGGAACGTCCGATAGTTCGGTATTTCATGTACAACCCCCTCGCTAAGGGTACCCGCTGCCCGTCAGCTCCGCAAGTAAGTGGGAACGAGACGCGGACCGGGCTTCGAATGATGGTCGGGTAGGACCGTGGCGCGAATCGGGCTTCGAATAATGCCGGCGTTTCCACAGTCCTCCCTATCATTCCGTACGGTGGGTTTACCCCAGTACGGCTGAAAGGCTGGATATCAGGCAGCGCCTTCACTCACGCCTCGCTGGTTAAGCCAGCACCCGGCGTCCTCAGCGTCACGCCAGCTTTGCCTCTGCCCTTCGTGCACTCCGTGGCCTCACCGGACGTTCCGCTCTGTGTCGGAACGGTGGGCTCGGTGGTACACTGCCATGCGAGGAGTTTTCTCCCCTACCCCAGAGGCCCTTGCTCCGGTCTGGGTTATATTGTCCCAGTCCATCATCACTTAATCGGCCTCATGCGCCCCACTCCTGGGCACACCGCCACTTCGCCGCAATGCGGTTTATAGGCGATGCCTTCGCTGTGCGGGTGCGCCTAGGCGGCCCTTGAGTGGTTCCGTGCTTTCGTTGGCATCCTCTATCGACATGTCGCCCTCTGCGACCACGGGAAGTTCATCGGCTGCTTGCACCCAGTTCCTTCACCGACAACGCTGGCCTTCGACTACGTCGGACATCTCGGCACTTCCGAAGCCCACCCACCCTCCGATTCTCGTGGGACGATGGTTTTCGAGGTTTACCTACGGTTTGCTTTCGCTACAACCCGTCGATTTGCTCGCCCTCCTGTCGGAGCTGACCGGGGGTTCCCCCAGCCGACGAGGACTTTTACTTCCGGGCTTTCGGCGGATTGGTCACCCGCTCCGCCGCCGGATATGACTACAGTGGCAACTGGGTAAGCTCCACTGACGGGACTTTCACCCGTTAGCATGCCAACTAGCATCGCTGCACCCGACGTTTCCATCGCCGTCGCGGTGTCATCCTGATCGGCAGGCTGCAGGGCCACCGCCACCACCGCGCCGCTCTCCGAGTCCACCGCCTGCTCCACCCTATGGGCCAAGTGCCTGCTCCCATCCTTCATCTTGGCGATGCGCGAGTAGGGATCATGCGGGTGTCCCACTCCTCATTCGATCCCCTGCCTGGCCGCTTCCGGTCCAGCCGCCGCAAATCTTCCCGGGTCGGCGTGGCGATCCCCGACTCCCGCGCCAGCTTCAGCAAAAACTCCTGATAGCCCTCTCCCGTCTCGCGGCGCACAAGCGAGCGCAGTACCGCGTTGGCCTCCAAAGTCGTGGCGTCGATGGCGATCGTCTGCCCCTTCAGCAACCCGCTCTCCGCCACCCCCCGCAGCACCCAGGCGAACACTTCCCGATGCGTCTCCAGGTCGATCAGCCGCCGGGTGCGCGAGATCGTGGAATGATCCGGCGGAGATTCCTCCAGCCCCACCCGGAGAAAACGCCGCAACCCCATCGAGTCATTGGCCCGCCAGGCGATCCTCCGCTCCGAGTCAATGCCCTCGAAATAGCCGACCAACAACAGCCGAAAATACACCCCCGGCGCCAGGCTCGGCCGCCCTTTCTTGGCTGCGTAGAAGCGTTGGCACCGGCCCTCCACGAAGGCGTCGAAGCCGTGCTCGTCGAGCAAGCCATTCAAGCGCTGGTAAAAGGGGTGGGCGCTGCCCACCGGAAGCGAGGCGCGCGGCACCCAAATCTCTTCTTGCTGTTCCGTCTGCTTGCGAGTTCCCATGGCCATGTCGACATTATATAACCATGCCAGACTATTGCAATATCTTTGTGCGG
>JBEKQO010000375.1:0-6315 GCA_049519635.1 Terriglobia bacterium
GGGGCTCGAAGGGTTCCTGGTTGAGGTTCGCAAACAACCGCGAATTGCGGTCTCTGTCAGCCTTCTCAAGCGATCGGTGGCGGTGGAAATCGACCGGCACTGGGTCAGGCCGCTGGGGCCAAGCGGGCTCGAATTGACGGTTCAGATCAGACCCGCGTTGGCAGCCCACACTCCGTCCGCCTAGATCCGGTCCGCTTCCCTTTCCGGGACGCAACTTCGGACTGCTGTTTCAGGAAATAGTGAGCCCATGTCGAGCATTGCGCACCCCAAAACAATGAGCTCGCCATCGGCGGCGATTGACAGCCCTGGCGGTGCAGCCTCACTCCGGCCCTTTCTTGATCAAGAGCTGTTCATGACAATGCTTCGTGTGGAACGAAAAAGAACGGAGCGTTCCCACCGGCGCTTTGTGCTTATGTTGCTGGAAGCTTGCGGTCTGCTCAAGGCGGACGAAAATCAAGACGCTGTAGACAAGGTGGTCGCGATGCTTTCGCAATCCACCCGGGAGACTGACATCAAAGGATGGTACAAGGCGGGCGCGATTATAGGAGTGATTTTCACCGAGGTTGGCGCGGCCGAGGGGAAATCCATTGCCAACGCTCTGCTGACCAAGGTTACAAATGCGCTATGCACGACGCTCAGCATTGAGCAAATCAATGAAATCAAGCTGTCCTTCCACGTGTTTCCGGAACACTCGAATGAGCACGGCCCCAGTGTTGCAACGGATTCCACGTTGTACCCAGATCTGGAGCAAACCAGAGCGCCCAAGAGAGCCGCCTGCCTGATCAAGAGATCGATGGACATTGCTGGCAGCCTGTTTGCGCTGGTGCTCGCCTCGCCCTTGCTTATCGTCATCTCGGTGATCATTAAACTGACCTCGAAGGGGCCCATTTTGTTCCGTCAAGAGAGAGTGGGCCAATATGGCCGAACATTCACGTTCTTGAAGTTCCGGTCCATGTATGTCACCAATGATCACACCATTCACCAGGAGTACGTGAAGCGTCTGATCTCGGGATCAACAGATCTCGCGCAAGAGAATGGCCAGAATCTTCAAGTTTACAAGTTAACGAACGACCCAAGAATCACTCCATTCGGAAGGTTCTTACGAAAGACCAGCCTCGACGAAATGCCGCAGTTTCTCAATGTCTTGAGCGGCTCGATGTCCCTAGTGGGACCACGGCCACCCGTCCCCTACGAATTCGAGTCTTACGAGATATGGCACAGACAGCGATTGGCGGCGGTGAAACCAGGGATCACTGGACAGTGGCAGGTCGGGGGCCGAAGCAGAACGACGTTCGATGAGATGGTCCGCATGGATTTGAAATATGCCCGGTCATGGACTGTGTGGGGGGATATCCAGATCCTTTCACGGACTCCACGGGCCGTTCTTTCGGGCGAGGGCGCGTACTAAGCGCCGTTTCTTCGGCCCGGTCCGTTGCTCACGTTGGCTAGCAGATTATCCGGTCTAACCAAAAGGGAGTTCACCATAAATGATTCGAGTGGGAGTTATCGGGTATGGCTATTGGGGCCCACAAGTAGCCAGGAATTTTAGTGCTCTGGAGGGTTGCGAGGTGGCCGTAGTCTGCGACAAAAGTCCAGAGCGACTGAAACAGGCCCAACAGGCCTTGCCGAACGCGCGATTAGGGAGCGATGTCAGTGACGTTATGCACGCTACCGACGTGGATGCGGTAGCCGTGGTTACGCCGGTCTGGACTCACTTCGAACTCGCCAAGGCGGCTCTCGAGAATGGCAAGCATGTGTTTGTGGAGAAACCCTTCACATCCACCGCCGTGCAGGCCGAACAACTGATTAACCTGGCTGACAAAAAGAAGCTCCAGATCATGGTAGACCACACCTTCCTCTTTACTGGAGCAGTGAGAAAGATCCGAGAACTCATGGATGAGGGAACGCTTGGCAAGCTTTATTACTACGATTCGACCCGGGTCAATCTCGGCCTTTTCCAGCATGATGTTAACGTCATTTGGGACCTTGCTCCCCATGATTTTTCGATCATCGACTACTTGATCAAAGGCACGCCGGAAACCTTGATTGCGACCGGCGAAAGACACCTGAACGGACTAGAGGACATGGCTTACATCACCGTCTACTTTTCCGATTCCATGATCGCCCACATGAGTGTGAATTGGCTCTCGCCATTGAAGGTGAGGACCACTCTGATTGGCGGCGAGAAGAAGATGGTGGTGTGGAACGACCTGGAAGCTGACGAGAAGATCAAAGTGTATGACAAGGGCGCTGAAATAAAGAACGGAGAACGGGGCGTTCACGACCTGCTGGTGGGCTACCGTTCTGGAGACATGTGGGCGCCGAGGGTACAGCAAACCGAAGCTCTCCGGATGGAGGCCAAATACTTTCTCGATTGTATTCAGAACGGTGAAGCGCCGATCAACGATGGTAGGGCGGGCCTGCGTGTCGTTCGGCTGTTAGAGGCTGCCGACAGATCCCTGAGGGAACGAGGAAGGCCGGTTCATTTAAGCCCAAAGAGCCTGTCGGTCGCGGTTTAACTTTTCCCGGAGAGTAAGAAAATGACCAATCTAGCAGGCGCATGTTGCCTCGTAACCGGGGGCGCGGGCTTCGTAGGCAGCACCATCGTGGACCAGTTGCTGGTAGCGGGAGCCTCGGAGGTTCGTGTGATCGACAACTTCGTGCGAGGCAGCCGCGGCAATCTCTGCTGGGCGCTAGCTCAGGGTAACGTTCAGCTCGTCGAGGGAGATATTTGCGATGCCGCCCTCGTGGATCGGGCCACCCAAGGCGTGGATTACGTATTCCACCAGGCCGCGCTGCGAATCACCAGATGCGCGGAGGCGCCCCGCGAGGCGGTTCAGGTTCTGATCGACGGCACTTTGAACGTCGCCGAAGCAGCCCAGAAGCATAATGTCAAGAAAGTGATTGCCGCTTCTTCGGCGTCCGTTTACGGCGAGCCGTCGTATCTGCCGATCGACGAGTCACATCCGTTCAACAATCGCACAATGTACGGAGGTGGCAAGATTGCTAGCGAGCAGATACTGCGTGCTCTTCACGATACTTCCGGCCTGTCGTACCTGGCGCTTCGCCCCTTCAACGTTTATGGTCCGCGAATGGACCTGACCGGCGTGTACACGGAGGTGCTGATCCGCTGGCTCGACGCGATCGAGGCTAATAAGCCTCCGCTAATCTTTGGCGATGGCACCCAGGCCATGGACTTCGTGTATGTCGAGGACGTGGCGCGAGCGAATCTGCTGGGGGCGCAGAATCCTGTGGACGACGACGTCTTCAATGTTGGAACTGGGATTCAAACCAGTCTGAAAGAACTTTGCTGCCTCGTCTTGCGCCTGACTGGGTCGTCCCTGCAGCCCGTGCATCGGGCACCCCGCAACGTCGGCAACGTGCAGGTGCGCCGCGCCTCCATCGAGAAGGCTGAAAAAGTGCTGGGGTTCCGCGCGGCCGTCACTTTAGATCAGGGTTTGCAGCAACTCATTCGCTGGAGGCAAAACACGAAGACCATGTCAACAATGGTTGTGGGGAAATGATGGCCACTGCGCAAACATCGAGAGCCATTCCCGTCGCTCGACCTTTCTTTGGAGCAGACGAAGAGAACGCGGTCCTGGAAGTGCTGCGGAGCGGGTGGGTCAGCCAGGGCCCTCGTGTCGCGCAATTTGAGCGGAACTTCGCCGACTATGTGGGTGCGCCTTGTGCCGTGGCGGCGTCATCTTGCACCACTGCCCTCCACCTGGCTCTCTTGGCCGCGGGCGTCAAGCCCGGGGACGAGGTGCTGTGTCCCAGTCTGTCGTTCATCGCTACCGCCAACGCCATTCTTTACGCGGGGGCTCGTCCAGTCTTTGTGGATATCGATCAGTCCACCTATAACATCGACCCGAGCCGTATCGAGAGCGCGATTACTCCGCGGACGAAAGGCATCCTACCGGTTCACCAAATTGGATTGCCGGCACCGCTCGCCGAGATTGCCGACATAGCGGCACGGCGTGGTCTGGTGGTGGTGGAGGACGCTGCATGCGCAATCGGCGCCACGTATGGTGGTCAGCGCATCGGCCTACCGCACACTTCGATGGCCTGCTTTAGTTTTCATCCCCGCAAAATACTGGCGGCTGGGGAAGGCGGCATGATTACGACCGCCGACCCAGACTTGGCCGCACGTATACGCAGGCTACGGCAGCATGGGATGACGGTATCGGATCTGGCCCGGCACACAGCCAGCAAAGTGGTGGTCGAAAGCTACGACGAAGTCGGCTACAACTACCGGATGACGGACCTGCAGGCCGCTATTGGAGTGGTTCAATTGCAGCGGCTCGACGACATGCTTGCTCGAAGGCGCGCATTGGCACTGCGGTATTCCGCCGGCCTGGCTTCAATTCCGTGGTTGGAAGCGCCCCACGAACCCGCTGGATGCTCCCATAATTTTCAATCCTACATGCTGCGTATGAAGAACGACGCACCGATCAGCCGCGACGAACTCATGCAGAAACTTCTGGATCGCGACATCTTCTCGCGCCGTGGCATCATGGCCATTCACCGCGAATTGCCGTATTACGGCGCGAACTGGGACAAACTGCTGCCAGTGACAAATCTGGTTGCCGACACAACCATCATTCTTCCTCTGTTCCACGAGATGACAGAAGCGGAACAGGACTATGTTATGGATAGCGTCACGGAGATCGCCAGCGCGGCTGCGCGATAGCCAGAAGCCGGTCGAGCGTGGAGCATTAGCATGTCAGGAAGTTCCTCCAGTAATCCGATAGCCATTTCCACGTTGGAGCCCGAGTTCCCACTGGCCGGCGAGACGGTGGCCGAGAAGGCAACGTACGGCCAGATTCTCAAGTCTTCCGCATTGATCGGTGGTTCATCAGTGCTGAATATTGGCATTGGGATTGTCCGTACAAAGGTGATGGCGGTACTGCTTGGCCCGGCTGGAGTCGGATTGTTTGGCCTCTACAACTCGGTCTCCGACCTCACGCAGAGCATCGCCGGCATGGGCGTCAACAGCAGTGGTGTGCGGCAGATTGCCGAGGCAGCCGGTTCAAATAACCCCGAACGGATCGCACGAACCGCCACCGTGTTGCGGCGGACATCCATAATCTTAGGATTGCTGGGAGCTGTTTTGCTCGTTGCGTTTTCCAAGCAGGTGTCGAAGATAACTTTCGGCGACGATCACCGCGCCTGGGCCGTTTCGCTGCTGTCGATTGCCGTCTTCTTTCGCTTAGTGTCCGCTGGTCAAGGGGCGTTAATCCAGGGCATGCGGCGCATCGCCGACCTCGCCAAGATGGGAGTGTTGGGTGCTGTCTTCGCAACAGCCATAAGCATCCCCGTCGTGTACTTCCTTCGGGAGAAGGGCATCGTGCCATCTTTGATTGCGATTGCGGCGATGACGATCGTGACTTCGTGGTGGTACAGCCGGAAAGTCAACATCGCAATTCCCCCAATGGTGGTGTCCGAGATGGGGCAGGAAGCAGCCGCGCTGTTGAAACTCGGCTTCGCATTCATGGCAAGCGGCTTAATGACGTTGGGTGTCGCGTATGCAGTCCGCGTCACGGTGCTGCGCACAATCGGTTATGAAGCAACGGGGTTATATCAATCCGCTTGGACGCTGGGCGGCCTGTACGTTGGTTTCATTCTACAAGCCATGGGCGCTGATTTTTATCCACGATTGACCGCTAGCATACATGACGATACCGCTTGCAACCGCTTAGTCAACGAGCAAGCGCGAATCGGATTGTTACTGGCGGGCCCGGGCGTCATCGCTACCCTCGCCTTTGCGCCGCTAGTGATCGCTATGTTTTACAGCGTCAAGTTTGCGGCGGCCGTGGGGATCCTGCGTTGGATCTGTCTCGGCGCCACCCTGCAGGTGGTTACTTGGCCGATGGGTTTTATCGTCGTAGCCAAAGGGAACCAAAACCTCTTTATCCTGAGCGAACTCGCGTGGACGATCGTCGCCGTCGGTCTAGCATGGGTGTGCCTAAAATTCTACGGTTTGAATGGCGCCGGGATTGCTTTTTTTGGATCTTACATCTTTCACGGGCTGCTCATATACCCTATCGTGCGCCAGCTCAGCGGTTTTCGGTGGTCGGTTGACAATATACAAACAGGCGCATTTTTTCTTTCTTTGATCGCGCTGGTGTTCGGATCGTTCTATCTGCTTCCGCTGGTTTGGTCCAGCTGCCTTGGAATCGTGGCGCTGGTTGTGGCGAGCGGCTATTCGATGCGAACTTTAGTCCACTTGGTCTGCTTCGATCGGATCCCGCGTTCCTTACAGCCGTTCCTTGCCTGGCTGCGCCCAGCGGCCGCCAGGCCATGAGCAGCTAATCT
>JBEKQO010000376.1:0-6293 GCA_049519635.1 Terriglobia bacterium
GCGAGTTGACGCCGCCGGGAAAGTAGCGCTCGGCTCGCTCCTGAAGTGCCCGGGAACGGATGCGAAGGTTCATCGTGGACTCAGTATAAAAGGCATCGCGATCAGAAGACTTGTTGTTCCGCATTTGGCTTGCCTCCGCAGTCTCCCGGCCCGGTTTTCAGCTTCTAGCTTCTAGCTCCTAGCTCCTAGCTCCTAGCTCGTGGCTTCCGGCTGTGAGCCTTCCTCCTCGCGCCCCCGGGGGGTCGGTACGGACCGGGGTACGGACCGGGGACATACCTGACATTTTGGACGGCGGTGTACGGACGGGCTCGCTCTCAAAAAAAGTACGGTCTCTGCAAAGAAGTATTTTGTTTTCAGCGGGTTAGTCGACGCCGTTTGCGGTAAGTATCCTGTTTCAATCCATTTGGCCACAAGAATCAGAAAACAGATGGCTTAGGTGCAGGGACCAAGGGAACAGGGAACAGTGGACAGGGAACAGAGATCAGCTTTCCGGCCATGTTGCACAATTGGTACCTCCCCTCTCCTCCTGGGCATTTTTGGTTAAGTTCCTTGTTTTCAGATACTTGTACGTTTAGCCCTCTCCCATAACCATCTGAAAACAAACGGGTTAAGTCTTAAAGCCGTCAAGAATAAAGGGTTACGGGGCGTGCTTTCCTTAAGTCGTTGGTTCTAAAGAGAAGAATTTCGTAAAGTCATCAATCCATTCGAGTTAGAAAGACAGGGACCAAGGGACTCGGGACCAGGGACTAGAAAGACAAAGTTCCGCGGACCTTAGGCCTGGCTTTGTACTGATGGGACCAGTATGCGCCGGGAGGGCAAAATGATCTGCAGGGCTGCTGAGAAGTTTTTTGCGAGTGTTTTCAGCAGGTTATGGCGATCTGTGCCGGGTCGGGCTCTTGACATCGGTTTGGGGTGAACCCCTTGGGTGAGACAGATCAGCCCGCGGAGCACCGGCGGGCGCGGCGTAGCGCCCACAGGTTGACGGTAATAGAGAGGCCGATGAAGAATCCGCGGGAGGCATCGAGCCAATTGTGGCTGACGTGGATGTACTCGCGGAAGATCCACGGCAGGAGGCCGAGAACGAGAGAGAAGTTGGCGATGGCTAACAAGCGGCGGGTCTTCGGGTCGCGCGGTCGATAGTGCAGATTCATTTCCGAATACTTCTCTCTGGCTCAGGCGTTGAGCCGGTACCAGGTGAACATGGACATCTTGACCACCGCGAAGGTCAGCATGATGGCGGCCATGTCCCAACTGATGACGTGGTTGAAGATGAGTTGGTACTCGAAGATGCACAAGGCGAGGATGAGCGTGGCGAAGCCGGCAATGCTTGAGGAGCGGCGGCGATGTTCGAGAAAACGCTCGTCGACGAATTTGCCGAGAAACGGGATGCGGCTGAGGATGGGATGGGTCATTGTGGTGTCTCCAATTGGAAGATTTGATCGGTGGGGCAGGAAAAAATCCGGGCGAAGGTGAGAGCCAGCTCCAAGCTGGGCACGTAACGGTTGCGTTCGATGGAGTTGATGCTCTGCCGCGAGACGCCGGCAGCCTGGGCCAACTGTTCCTGAGTCCAGCCCTGGGCGATGCGGAGTTCCTTGACGTGATTGGTAATGATTGGAGCCATGTAAAGCTGACTTTCCAAATCAGAGTAGCTCGGATCGAATCGGATGTCAAGCCGACTCGACATTGTGCCTTTTACAAAGCCAGTTCAACCTCTGAGACAAAGCACCTAAGAAACCTTGACGGAATCGGTATCCGGGTCATAACGTTATCTAACACAAGAAAGTGCCGCCCTGCCAGAGTCAACGAACAGGACGGCTTCAAAGTCAATCAGTTGAAAATCAACGGCCCTGTCGGTTCAATTCGGCACAGTCGTTGCAGAGACGATAGTTGTTGGTCCCCTGCCTCCGTTCATGCGCCGGAATGTCGCGCCCAGGAGGGCACGCGCTGTTATTGTGGTGGACTTGCTTGCTAGTCGGCTTGTACTGCTCGTTGATTGAGTGAAACGGATAAACATTTGCCATTTACTGCTCCAGTTGTGGGCTTCACGGCCCACGCGGTTAATGGTGAATAGAACCTCCCTGGCTTGAGTGCGCAAACACTCTTGCCGGGGAGGGACAGTGCCTGTCCCAGATGAGACAGGGATCCCTTGTGCTTGACTCGGGGGTATTTTTGGTTTACGGTAGGATTGTCTAGACCCCACCGAATACCACCGACCCAAACCCTCTAAAACTTCCTCCCAAAAGACCACGCTCGCCACAAAGGCGAGCGCTTGCCCGTGAGGCAAGCACAGGTCTCGCCAATGAATATACCAAATCTGCGGGTCGAACGAACAGCGAAAGCAGGTAATAAAATTGGAGCTTTCGCGTCAATTCCCTTGAAAACCATGCAAAACCCTAAATATTGACAGTTAAAGCTAACTTATTCATAGGTTTAAGGTAGTATTCTTCTTTAAGTTCCGCGTTTGACTTATGCTCCACGGTGCGCTAAGTAGATACCCGCGTATTCTCGCGCCGATCCGGCGTGGTGTCAATGGGTGCGTCTCTTTCAAGGGGCCAGAGACGGTCATGGAGTTTTCTTTACCTTGGTTTGGGATGTTTTGGAGGCTTCGGATGCTGCTTCTCCGGCGGCTTCACCTTCAACACGTCCTTCACCACTTCCTCGAACGGGAGCGGGATGTGTGGAATCTGCTTTGTGTTTGACGCTTGCTTCGGGACTTGGCCCTGGGGCGTCTTGCGCGGGTTCTGGCTTTGGATCATTCTGCACTTCCTTAAGCGCCGCGGATTGTTCGGGCGCAGCTTCCGTAGCAGGTTGGAGCAATGGCGGCGTCATGTCAAACAAGGGCCGCTGCTCACCGACCGGCCCTGTCTCGATCTTTGGAGGCTCCTTCGGCGGCGGGAGTGGCAGATCGCATATTCTCAGCACTGGGATTTTCAGCCGTTTGCCGAGATTCTCGATATCTTGGTCATCCGAATAAATGACGTTGGCGTCCTCAGCTTTGGCCGTAGCAGCAATCTGGATGTCAAATTTGACCTTGGCATGAGTCGCCCACTTCTCGTGTTTCGACCTAGTGAGTGCGATCAGCTCGGCAGCCTCAATCGCCGCACGCGCGTCGAATGGAACGATCTGAAAGCGCATTCGATCACTGAGAATCGCTACAAATTTCGGCCTACCGTTGCCAACCCTGACCAGGACTTCAGCCATCGCAGGAGCAGGAATCCCAATCTGCTCGCCGGACGCATTTAGCTCCATCGCTAGATAATCAACGCGCTCCTTGAACCGAGAAACCGGATTGCCTTGCCGATCCTTAGCGGGTTCGGGATTCTCGTTCAGATAAACGACCAAGTAGGAGGCGTCGAAGATAATCACTGCTGTGTTACCTCCCCTTCGCCGTCTCTGATCTTCCGCAATTCCTCTAGGGGATCGGGCATTTTTGCCCACTCATTTCCGTCGATGTTTCGCAGCCTTTCCATAGTGTCGGAGAAGCTTTCATCAGCAAGAGGTTCCTCATCGAAGGACTGAATCTTAAAGTGCTCCAAAATCCACTTCCCCTCGCTCCCCCTCCTGTACGTGGCGATTCCATGGATTCGAATTACCTTGGAGTAGTAGGGTGCAAGATCCTTCGCGACCGTCTCACTTGCTTCGCAGTAGAGGATTACCCCATCACTGCGGAGCAGATGAATTGGGATCGTTTTGTCGAAACCGCCCACACGTTTCAGTTCTCCGGTGATGGACGCACTTTCGCGGATGGGTCCGTACTCTTGCGGCAATTTGGTTTTATTTCCCGGAAATTCGATGATTTCCGCGCAGCGGGAATGATCAACAATCGTGCCAGTTGCATTGTCTTCGCGCAGTCTGTCGTCTAGCTTTTTGTACGCGCTATTGGCGTCGCTCGGTCCCGCCCCGCGCTGAGCGTTGCGCACACGCTGAGTAACTCGCGCTTCCTCCGCGGGGTCGATCAGAATTACGGGTTGTGCGCTTCCCTCTTCGACTCTTGTCAAATGGACGCTTTCACGGTGTCCCAAGAGCTGCGCAAGGTCTAGGAGGTACTGCGCCATCCGCGCCAGTGGAATTGTAGTCGGAGTGATCTTAACGCCGTTGATCTCCCCGTCGATTTTGAAGCGGAATTCTTTCCAATTCTCCATGGCAGCCCCCTATGATACACTGATCGCGTTGGGTCTGGCATCGTAGGAGAGGCCGCCGACAGGGTTTTGATTGTAGGCGCAAGGGTCAGCTGGCAGGCTGGCCTTTTGCCGTTTTAGAGTCTTTGGATTCCTGCCTCGTTCCTTTCAGTTTGGCTGTCGCGAGTCCCGCAGCGTCTGCCTCTTTCCAGTTGTGCTTTTTAGAGCATGCGCGGTCCGCATGGAATCCGTCTCTTTCCTAGAATTGTACCTGTAGCCGAACTCGGTCAGGTAGCGATGAAGGTGCTGCTGCCCAACGTGGTGGTACACCCCATTGACGCCCCGCTTCAATATCCCAAAGTTTCGCTCAACGCTGTTTGTTGTGATGCACACGCCGTTCTGGTAGCGTGCATGCCCGACTACACTGAATTAATCTAAAATCCCCGCCTTTCTAACTGTCCAGTTTCTCCAAACTCATCCGTAAATTGTTGCGTTTGAAATCGTTTATACCATTTGGGTCTGTCAAATGTACAATTTCCAGCCTACTTTCCATTCTTCTTGAGAGGTCTTTTGGAAAGGCCTGAGCTGGCTCGAGGTACGAGGCGTAACCGCGCCTTTCGTTTTGTGGGAAATGCGGCTCGAAATGCTGCTAGAATTCTGGTTTCCGGCTCATCTCGGCCGCGCAGCTTCCACGAAAAGAAGACCTCGACCGTGCCTCAGGAAATCTCAACGAAATCCGTAACTTACGCCGATGCCGGGGTGGACATTCGCGGCGCGGGCCAGGCCAAGGAGCGCATCAAGTACCTGGCGCAGAAGACCTTTAACCGCAACGTGTTGAGCGGGATCGGCAGCTTTGGAGCGCTTTTCCGGCTGGATCTGCAGCGCTGGAAAAACCCCATCCTGGTGAGCTCGGCCGACGGGGTGGGCACCAAGCTGAAGGTGGCATTCGAGCTGGGACTGCACCAGACGGTGGGCGTGGACCTGGTGAACCACTGCGTGAACGACATTGCCGTGCAGGGGGCGATACCGCTCTTCTTTCTGGATTACCTGGCCACGGGCAAGCTCGACCCCGACGTGATTGAGACCGTGGTGAGCGGGCTGGCCGATGGCTGCAAGGCGAACGGCTGCGTGCTGATCGGCGGCGAGACTGCGCAGATGCCGGGCTTCTATGCCGACGGCGAATACGATCTGGCGGGATTCATTGTGGGCGCTGTGGATCGCGACAAAATGGTGACGGGCGCAGGCATCAAGCCGGGTGATGTGCTGATCGGGCTGCCTTCCACCGGGCTGCATACCAACGGCTACTCGCTGGCGCGCAAGTTGCTGTTCGAAGTGGGCAACTACAAAGCCACGCAATACGTAACGGCGATCAAGGAGAAGGCCGGCGCGGCGCTGATGAAGACGCACCGCAGCTATCTGCACGTGATTCAGAAACTGGTGACGGCGGGGCTCACTACAGGCATGGCGCACATCACCGGCGGCGGCATTACCGAGAATCTGCCGCGCATTCTGCCCAAGGGCGTGACGGCGCAGGTGGAGATCGGCTCATGGCCGGTGCTGCCCATCTTCGAGCATCTGCGCGAGCTGGGTAATGTGCCGCAGGAAGAGATGATGCGCACCTTCAACATGGGCATCGGGCTTATTGCGGTCATTCCCGCGGCGAAATTTACGCGCGCCAAGAACCTGCTGGACCGGGCCGAGGAGAAGTTCTACGTGATCGGCCGCCTGGTGAAGGGCGAGCGGCGGGTGCAGTACACGTAGAGGAGCAAGAAGCAGGGGGACACGCCGATGTACGCGCAAGAGGAAAGGCGGACAAGGCCTGGAAATCTGACCCTCGTGTTCGGGTATCTTCTCAACCTGGCCTGTGCGCTCGGTTGCGGGTTTGCCGCGGTCCAGTTGGCGCCTCCCAAGGGGCCCTGGGATCTGCTCAAGGATTTTCGAGCAGTTGGTTTCGCCGTTTTAGTGATTGCGGCAATCTATTTCTTCCAGCGAGGACTGCGCCTGATCATCAGATTCCAAAGTGACAGAGCGGCTGATTACTATTCCAGAACAGCACCGATGAGTCTTGGATTGAACCCAGGACAGGCGGATTCCGAAGAGCAGGTCGACGACCGTGAGCTCTGATCTTGTGGCTCAATCACGACTGAAGCTCGGCATCCTGCTTTCCGGCCGCGG
>JBEKQO010000377.1:0-6286 GCA_049519635.1 Terriglobia bacterium
CTTCAGGGCTTGGGATTAGAGATGATATGCCCTTCTTGACCCAGGCCGTTGGCCTGGGCTGTGTTAGGTCGCCCCTTTGGGGCTGAGAACTCTGACTCCGCCAGCATCGAAAAGACCGCCAAGGCTGGTGAGAAATCCGGGTTAGAGTCATGGACCACGCGGCTCTGGCCTTCCGCTCCCTCATGCTTGCCTATAGCGCAACGGAAAAGACAAACGGCCACTCCCCGGTCGCGAGTGGCCGTTCGATGTTGGTTGTTGATGCCTTGTGAACCTAACTTGTCTTCTCTGCAACATTTGTAACCGTGACGCTGTCGCCTTTGACCGCGCCCGTCACCGTCACGCTCTTCCCACCCAATCCCTTGAACTTGTCTTGGGCGTCAAGCTTGTAGATCTTTCCCTTTGAAACCAGCACGTACGAGGCCCCGCCGGAAACACATTTCTCGACGCACGTAGCCGCCGCATCTCCTGCGGTCGCGTGTTTGACCCCACAATTCGAGTCGCTCACCGTCCCCGTAATAGTCTTGGCACTCGCCAAAGATAGGCTGCCAAACACCAAGAACGTAAAAGCCAAAAGCGCTATCTTCTTCATCTGAATTCCTCCTCTGGGATTGTTTTTGCTCTCTGAATGCCTTACCAGGAAACGCTGCGGGAATCTGTGCCCAACTCCACAGCATTCGGGGCAAAAACACAGGCACCAAGGCCCCAACTTTTTCACGTCTCTGAGAGATGCTTTTTCAACCCCTACAGGGAAGCATTCTAAGCCTAACAAGTGACATCGCGCAAGGTGGTACGTGATATTTACAGGGTTCCGCCAAAGTCGCGGGCGTCGCATACCTCCATGGGAATGAAGGCATCATCCGCGAAGAAACCCCTCACCCCCCGCCTTGCGGTCCCCCGTCTCCCCACGGCAGAGGGAGAGAAATCAAAATCCCAGCCCTCTCCGAGGGGAGAGGATGCCCGACGGAGGAGGGCAGGTGAGGGGTTCCTATTAACCCCCAATAGACTTTGACGGTGCCCCGTAGTGGCACAGGTTTGAAAGTGGCGATGGGTTCTTCCGCAGCCGGTGAAGCCCGGCCCTTCCGACCGCCGAAGAGCGTCCTGCCGGTCACTATTTTTGTTCTTCGCCGGCCTGTTTGGCTTTTTCGAGCTGCATCTGGAGTTCAGGAGAAAGCTGGAGTTGTGTCACAGGAGTTACGTTGACGGGAGGCGCCAGTTGGCCCAAGGTCGTTTGCAGCCAGCGTTGCATCGCATCACTATTCTGGTAGACCTCCGTCAGGGGACGCTCGCGATAATTGGCGCCCATGCCCGATTTCATACCCAGCGCAGCAAACCCTCGCCGCTTTTTCCAAAGAAGCTTGCCGGCTGGGCTCCACAAATACATTTCGGCGGTGGCGGCGTATACCCAACCCTTGCCTCCCAGCCCCCCAAACGGGGAGAAGACGCGGGATGTCCGGGACGCCACTGGCTCCGTCATGTCATCCCAGGAGGCAACTGAGCCGTGCACGGTGGCCTTCACTTTGATGACCTTTACTTCCAGCACCGCGTCCGAGTGCGTTCCTTCCGCCATCCTCGATAGTAACGATCTCCGGGGATCCAAATATCGCCGCATATCGACTTCACCGGTATTAGGATCGATTGCGTCCAGCGACGAAGTTGAAACCTTGGCACGGCTCGCGATTTCCAGCGCCAGCTCGGGCGGAGCCACGAACCACCTCGCGTTGTCCGCGAGGTACGTGGAAATTGCGCTGATCAATCCTTGGGAATTATCCACATCCTCCGGGCGCGGCCAGATGATGATGCGTTTGATGTTTGCCCAGAGCTGGTCTGTGGGGACAAATGTCCCCCCCTGGGGATATACGATGTCCTCTAGGCGGTTCACGCCGCCATCGGTGGTGAACCAGACCGTCACCGCCGCGGCGATGCCGATGAGGGAAGTGTAGTCCTTGTCGGTAAGAATTTTCACTTCCCCGCTTTTCTTGTCGAACACCGTGATGCTGTCCGGTGTGACGACCGTGGCGTAACCCTCCATCTCGATTCCGCGGTGCTGAGGCTTTTGGGCGGCGAGGTGGGTGAGCGCGCCGGACCCAAAGACTACACAGATTACGCAGGTCACGCAGGCAGGTAAAACTCCTAAGGCCCTGGAGCGTGAACAAACCGTGAATGGTCCTGTCTTCATATGTGTTCCGAGGACGAGCGAACGTTATACGAGGCATTCTGCGCTGTTACGCCATCTCTCGCGGTCCGCATTTTCATCCCTTTATTCTGCGCAGTCTGTGTAATATGCGGACCGTGCCCGTGGCTAATTGATTTCGATGACGTACCTGCCCAGGTAGAGTTTTGTCGGCCCAGATATGCCGGTGGTCACCGTCAGCGGCTTGGGTTGCTTAACGCTGTTGTCCTTCTTGGCGGCGCACTCACCCACCTTTTCGCCTGCTTGGTTGTAAATCCGAAACGGGGCGTCAGCGTTGCTGGTGGCTGCTGGACGCTCCAGACCAAAACCGTAGCTGCCCACACCCACCGCATTACCACAAACAGAGATATTCGTTTCCGTAATCAACATGCCGATGTATTTCTGCTTGATTTGCGAACTATAACCCGCGGTTAGGATGAGGGCCACAACCACGCGGGCTCCCTTGGCGTTTTTTAATAAGGCGGCGTTCCGTTTATCGACGGGGATGCGATTTCCCTCCAAATAAAAGTCCCCGGGCACAGCACGGGTGAAGGCGTCGCCGGTGACGGCTTCGAACCCGCCTTGGGCGCGGGCAGAATTCGGCCAGACTGCCAACAGGCAAACCATTACGATGAATCCGATGACCATCAAGGTTTTCTTCATGAGTTTCCTCCCCTGGGTTCCGCATGGGTATAGGGTGATGGCAGGAGGCCATCCGTTACACGCGAAGTCTATCATGAATGGCTCACCCGCTATAGGCGTACGTCTACCGTCGGGGAAAGGGGAGGCTGAATCACACCCTCGCCCATAGCATCCGGTGCGAAGCCCCGCAGGGTAGTGGTGTCATTTGGAAGTGGCACGGGCGTCCCGCCCGTGAATAGTCACGGCCAAGAGAAGGTGTGAAAAAATCCCGTTGTAGCCACGGTCTCTGACCGTCGGCTTTGACAATCAACAACTTCGGCGGTCAGAGACCTCCACTACAAATCGCGGTGTCGATTTTTTCACACCTTCAGATGGCCGTGCCACAGCAAAGGACACCCCTACCATAAATAAACACTTTTGGACAATCTAGGAAATTGTTGCTAGAATAACCCGCTATCAAGGTGGGGGAAATGTCGCTTTGGCCCCTAACATCTTTTCACAAGATTGTCATGGAACTTCCAAAGTATTTTTTTCGTCTCTTACTGTATAATGGTTTTTCATAGTATACTACTGAACAGTTTGAAGCTAATTCCAGAGCACGAATTGGCCGATAATTATATTATGCAACTCCATTATACGTGGGGAGCATCATTTTAATATGGTGAATGTCCAATGAGTGCTAAGGAAAAGGTCGAACGGCAAGATTGCCACGTGCTTTTAGAAGAGTGGCTGATAAGACAACAAAGGGAATTGTCTACGGTTAACTATTCACCCGTGGAGGTTCACTGTAACCGTACATACACCTGGGTGTTTACCTTCGCCCGTGCCATAAGTTCCCTGAGTTTGTTCCCGCGTACAAATTATAGGAGATGGCTAGAACCGGTTAAACACAATACATCGCAAGGACCGATTAGGGATTGGTATGTAGTAGGGAAGGATGTTCAAAAAGCAATCCTGAAATGGACCGCTGAAGAGTCGTGTGTCAAACCCTCCGAACAACCCGACCGTTCTAAAACCCTCCTCGCCACCCGATGAAAGAACGTCGGTAATGGTTTCCGCGAGTTACGAGGGACCCTTACCCCCCTCCATCTATTCTGCGACAGTACAACGAGATTTCCCCTGGTTGCGCAGAGCGGCTCGTAGCGGCGTTTGAAGCAGAAGGGAATCACCGAAGAGAGCTCGAATCGAAGGCTGTCGATGCAAACATTGAGGGGATGCGTAGGCAGTTCACGGAAGCTAGGATCGGGCAGATTTTCGCATTCGTTCTTAGCTTAGCGTTTCTGTTTACTGGGGCATACACGGCAATTCGCGGTCAATCATGGGTCGGTGGAGTTTTGGGAGCAATGGGAATTGCAACCATAGTCGGAATGTTTATAAGGGGGAGAACTCCACCATCCGAATCTCCTCCACGAGAAGAAGCTAGCCAAAAAGGCTCCAAATAGCCCAAAAAAAAGAAGCGGTAGCGGCAATCCTGCTGCCAAACCTTCCTTGCCTAATTCCAAACTGAGACACGACCCGCCGCACAGGCACCTTGCTCCAATCCTCTAAATCTGCGAATATGACACGTTTGATCGAAAGCGCATTCATAGTTTAAGGGAGGCTATCGTGTCAAGTAATCTGAAACAACACAGTCACATCATCACTGACGGCCCCGACCGCGCCGGGGCGCGCGCCATGCTGAAATCCATCGGGTTTACGGACGAAGATTTGGCCAAGCCGATCATAGGCGTCGCCAACACCTGGATTGAGACCATGCCGTGCAATTTCCACCTGCGGAAACTGGCGGAAAAGGTGAAAGCGGGGGTGCGGGCGGCCGGCGGGACTCCCATGGAGCTTAACACCATTGCCATATCCGACGGCGTGACCATGGGCACCGAGGGCATGAAGGCTTCCCTGGTCAGCCGCGAAGTGGTGGCGGACTCCATCGAACTGGTGGGGCGCGGCCACATGTTTGACGCCATGATCGCGCTGGTGGGTTGCGACAAGACCATTCCCGGCGGAGCGATGGCGCTGATCCGCCTGAATGTGCCGAGCGTGCTTCTCTATGGCGGGTCCATTGCCCCCGGGCGCTTTCAGGGCCGCGACGTGACGGTTGGCGATGTTTACGAAGCCATCGGGGCGAATGCCGCCGGTCTGATGACGGACGCGGAGTTGAAGGACCTGGAAGACCACGCGTGTCCGGGAGCGGGCGCTTGCGGCGGGCAGTTTACCGCCAACACCATGTCAACCGTGATGGAATTCATCGGCCTTTCTCCCATGGGCTTCAACAGCATCCCCGCGCTCGATTCGAAGAAGGACGAAGCCGCGTTCCAGTGCGGCCACATTGTTATGGACCTGCTAAAGCGCGGAGTGAAGCCGCTCGACATCCTAACGCGCAAGGCGTTTGATAACGCCATCGCCAGCGTGGCGGCCACCGGCGGCTCCACCAACGCGGTGCTGCACCTGCTCGCCATGGCGCGTGAAGCCAATGTCCCCTTGGCGATAGATGATTTTGATGTGATCAGTTCGCGCACTCCCATCATCGCGGATTTGAAGCCCGCCGGGCGTTTTGTGGCCGTGGATGTGCACCACGCCGGGGGAATTCCCCTGATTGCCAGGAACTTGCTCGAGGCGGGTTTGATTGATGGCACGCAGATGACCCCCACCGGCAAGACCATCGCGGAGGAAACTGCGAACGTGAAGGAAACACCTGGGCAGGTTGTGGTCAGGCCTGTCTCCAACCCCATCAAAAAAACCGGCGGTTTGGTGATTCTGAAAGGCAACCTCGCGCCGGAGGGCTGCGTCATCAAGGTGGCAGGCTACGAACGCACCCAGCATCGCGGGCCGGCGCGCGTTTTTGATTGTGAAGAGGATGCCATGCGCGCCGTCATGAGCAAGAGCATCAAGGCCGGGGATGTGGTGGTGATTCGCTACGAAGGCCCGTGCGGCGGGCCGGGCATGCGCGAAATGTTGGGCGTAACCGGGGCACTGGTGGGCGAGGGCCTGGGCGATTCGGTGGCGCTGCTCACCGACGGCCGATTCAGCGGCGCGACCCACGGCCTGATGGCGGGGCACGTGGCGCCGGAAGCCGCGCGCGGAGGGCCTATCGCCGCAGTGGCCAATGGTGACACCGTTGTGTTCGACATCGATAAACGCCGGATCGATATGGAAGTCTCCGACGCCGATATTCAGGCGCGACTGGCGAAATGGAAGGCCCCCGAGCCGCATTATAAGCGCGGTGTGTTCTCCAAATACGCGGCGCTGGTTTCCTCCGCTTCCGAGGGCGCGGTGACGTTTGTGAAGCCGTGACGCGGGTGCCGCTCCAACTCCTTCTGGCTCAATTGTGCCCGCCAGGTTTTGCCGGCCCACGCGTTTGGAAGGGCGGGGTTGAACAGGCTGGGGAAAAGCCCGCCAATGCTGTCATTTTGAGCCCGTTCGCTGTCATTCTGAGTCCTTCGCTGTCATCCTGAGCGCAGCGAAGGATCTCGCTCTGAG
>JBEKQO010000378.1:0-6269 GCA_049519635.1 Terriglobia bacterium
GCGCCAAGCGCCACAGAGTTTTTCCGCAGCCTGTGAAGCCCCGCCCTTCCGGCAACTCCCGAGAGCGTCCAAATGTGGTGAGAAATCCGGGTTGGCAGGCTGGCATTTTCGGGCAGAAAACTCTCGACGAGCATGTTTCGAGCGTGTATAAATGATGTCCCAAGGTAGCCCGAAACATGTCCGGAGTTTCCTGTTTTCGCGGGATTGACCGCACTCAAGGGGCGCCTTGGTTCCGGCTATGCCGGGCGATGTCGGTGCAAGCGCCCGGCTTGGGCTGGCGAACTCTGGCAGCCGACGGCTGCTACCGAAAGTGCAGGAGTGTTCGGCAGGAACTATGCGACCAACCAACAGCCCGCATTTCTCACCAAGCTTGTAGCGGGCTCCGGAAGGGCGGGGCTTCAGCCCCGCCGAAATCGCGGCTCCCGTCGTCTGTTCGTCCCGCGCCCCGCGTAGCTTGCGGCTGCAAGCTGCGCGGGGCGCGGGACACGGGAATAATCAGAAAGGCCCTCCAACGGCGGGGCTGAAGCCCCGCCCTTCCAGAATGGTGGTGAGAAATGCGGGTTAGTGGCTCGGGCGGTGGCTCCGGCAGCAGTTCCAGTTCATACACCAGCGCATATTTGCTACGCTCGCTTGCAGTGATTGCTTTCCTGGCGGGTGCGGCTTTGTTCAGCGCCATCCAGTTTTGCGGCGGGCAGGAGACACCGGGCCACGGAATCGTCCACCTCCCTTCGAGTAAATTGCTTCTCAATCCCCTTCCGGGCAAGCCCCAAGCGACCAACAGCTTCCCCACTGCTGTAGCGGTCAGCCCTGACGGGCGTTACCTGGCGCTGCTCAACAATGGCCGGGGAACTGCCGAGTCGGGCTATCAGCAATCCATCGCCGTTCTGGATTTGCAGACCCATCGCCTTTCCGATTACCCCGACCCTCGCTTCAAGGTCTATGCCAAGCAAACGTATTTTCTGGGGCTGGCTTTCAGCGGCGACGGCAAGCGGCTCTACGCTTCGGTTGCTTCTCTGACCGATCCCACTGGCGAGCTCAAAGGCGACACCGGGAATGGGATCGCCGTCTATGTCTTTTCCGACGGCCGCGTGACGCCGCAGTCTTTTCTGCGAATACCATTGCAGCCGCTCGGCTCCCGTAAGCGGAGACCGAACGCGACCCCGGCCGTACCAGCAGGGAAGTCCATTCCCTATCCCGCCGGTCTGGCTGTGATCGACCAGGGTGAGTTGGAAAGAATTCTGGTGGCGGATAACCTCTCGGACGATGTGTTGCTTGTCGATGCTGCGAACGGCGCCATTCTCCGGCGCTTCGACTTGAGCACCGGGGATTTCGTTCCCGCTTCTTATCCCTACGCGGTGGTGGCAACGCGGGACGGCAAGCGCGCCTACTGTAGTTTGTGGAATGCCTCGCGGGTGGCCGAGCTTAATCTTCCGCAAGGGAAAATCGTGCGTTCGATACCTCTGCTCGTTCCCGCCTCGCCCACCGCGGCGGGATCGCACCCCAGTGCATTGTTGCTAAGCCCGGACGAACGACACCTGTACGTGACGCTTGCGAACGCCGACGTGGTGGCGGTGGTCGATACGGCCACCGGACAGATTGCAGGCAGGCTTTCCACCCTCTTGCCCGGGCAGCAGCACGCCGGCACTTATCCCAACGCGCTCGCCCAGAGCCCTGATGGCGCGCGTTTGTTTGTTGCCGACGCTTCTCTGGACGCGGTGGCGGTGTTCAAGAGGGGCATCGCCGGCTGGGCGTCTACCCAGCAGCCGGTGGGGTTCATTCCTACCGAATGGTACCCCACGGCTTTGGCGGTCCGGGAGGATGAGTTGTTCATGGTGTCGGGCAAGGGCCAGGGGACGGGTCCGAACCCAGGCCCGGTGCCTGTAGACTCCCCGGATCGAACGAACGGTGAGGCGCGGGAAAAGCATCCTTACATCGTGAGCCTCATCCGTGGTTCCATCGCGCGCCTGAATATTTCGGAGGCGGAGAAGCGGCTCAAGCAATCAACGGATGAAGTGCTCGCCAGCAATCTGTTCCGCGGCCACGGCGACTCTCTTCCGTTCCAGGCGGGCAAGAATCCCATCAAGCACGTCATCTATATCATCAAAGAGAATCGCACCTATGACCAGATTTTTGGCGACCTGAAACCGGGCGATGGCGATCCTGCGCTGTGCATGTATGGGGAAGGTACTACTCCCAACCAGCATCAACTGGCCCGCCGGTTCGGCGTTCTGGACAACTTCTATGATAGCGGCGAGGTTTCCGGAGATGGTCACGTTTGGTCGATGGCTGCCATCACCAGCGACTATACCGAAAAGACCTGGCAGATTGGCTACCGCGGCGCTGAGCATACGTACGATTACGAGGGTGCAGTGGGGGACGGGATTCCCTTGGAGGAGGGCCAGCCCGACGTCAATGAGCCGGGCACCGGGTACATCTGGGCCAATGCGGAGCGGCACGGACTTACCCACCGCAATTATGGCGAATTCGTGTCCACCGAATGGTGCGATTCTCCCTGGAAGGGCGCGCCGCCTATTCCCGCCCAGACCTGCGGGCAGAAGGCGGTACATCCAGGCGAGCCGCTGCCGCCGAATGTGGGCGAGCCGCACGCTGCGCCAAGCCCCTGGCCATGGCCGATTCCGATTATGGCGCGCGATCTCCCGACCAAGCCGGAACTTAAGGGTCACTTCGACCCGCGCTATCCCGACTTCCGCATCGAGTATCCGGACCAATTGCGTGTGGATGAGTTTCTAAACGAATTCGCCCAGTTCGTGGAGGCGCGCCAGCGCGGCAATGGAACCCAATTGCCGCAATTTGTGATTCTGCGCTTGGGCAACGACCACACCCTCGGGACGCAGCCGGGCCTGCCGACACCGGAGGCGTCTGTGGCTGATAATGACTTGGCGGTGGGCCGGGTGGCGGAAGCACTTTCGCATAGCCCTTACTGGGACGACACGGCTCTCTTCATTCTGGAGGACGATGCTCAGGACGGCGGCGATCATGTGGACGCCCACCGCAGCACGGCGCTGATGATCAGCAAGTATTCACCCAGCTCGGCAGACCACCCGGTTGTGGACCACAACTTTTACACCACCGTTAACCTGATTCATACGATGGAAGGGCTGCTGGGATTGCCGCCCATGAACCAGAACGACGCCCAGGCAGCGGCGATGGCGCCGCTGTTTTCAGGCTCGGGGAACCATCCGCCATTCACGGCTGACCTGACTAACCTGCGGAGCGGCGCACTCTACCAAGTTAACTCTCCTCGCGCACCCGGCGCACGGGAGTCGTCGCGGCTGGATTTCTCGCACGCCGACGCGGCCGATGCCGCGAAACTCAATGCCATTCTATGGCGCGAAAGCAAGGGCGATATTCCGGTGCCCTCGCCACGTCATACGGTTTTTCCAGAGGCGCGATAACCCTTTGGCGCCGTCATTCCCAACGCCGCCCATTGATCCTTTGGTCAGCACCACCCCGGCGCGCCACCCCTCCTCAACTGAGGAGGGGAGTTCTTTATTAGCTCCCCTCCTGATTCAGGAGGGGTGGCGCGCCGAGCGCCGGGGTGGTTAGCCGCGGGGGGCCGTTTCTCCGCTGCCTGTAAAGCCCCGCCCCTCCGGGAGCTATGAATAATCGTGCTTCCCAGTGCAATTACCTACTAGCCCGGGCAACCGTCCGCAACTTACCTCAGGAGCGGATTACGGAGAAGTCAGGCGGAATTACAAATACTTCTGGGCCGCCTGGCGGAACTGGGCGGCGCGGACATCTACCGCGTCGAACCCGTCCCGCATCGTCACTCCAAAGGCCGAGCCTAGCCCAGCATCGGATACGCCGATACCGATGTTGATGGCGCGCGCGAGCAGGGCGTCGGTTTGCGGCAGCATCCCTTTCCAGTACTTTTGCTCCGGCCCGGTATACAGCGGGCAATGGAATGGGCAACCCTGCTCGACGGGCGTGCGCTTTTCCAGGATCTGCTCCATGTTCGAGTACACGTGCCAGCCCGAATCCGCCACCACGCGCGTGCCCAATTCCTGTGCCACCTGCCGTGCAATCTGCTCGGAGGGAAGAAACACGGTCAGCAGGGTAGCGCATTCGCCCTGGGGGTCGGTGATCTCGCGGAACTCCAATCCTGGCAGATGGGCAATCGCCTGCTTGAAGCGCTGCTTGTTGGCGTGCAGGTGCTCTAAGATGCCCCCCAGCTTGTTCAACTGTGCCAGCAGCACGGCCGCCGCCAGTTCGGTCATGCGGAAATCCAGCCCCACAAAGGGCCGGCTTCCCACTTCCACTCCGGTGCGCAGGGGCGAGTGCCCCTGGTCGTGCAGGCCAAAGTACCGGCGGTACGCCGCCTCATCACGCGTCACCACCATGCCCCCGTCGCCCGCCGTGATGGTCTTGTAAACATTGAAGCTATAGGTGCCGACATCGCCAATCGAGCCTACGGCCCGGCCCTTGTAGCGGGCGCCAAACGCCTGCGCGCAATCCTCGATCAACAGGAGTTTGCGCTCGTCCGCAATGGCCTTCAACTCGTCCAACCGCGCCGGGTTGCCGAGCATATGCACGGCCATGATGGCCTTGGTGCGCGGCGTGATTTTGCGTTTCACATCGGCGGGGTCCAGATTGAGCGTGCGGTCCACCTCCGCCAGGATCGGAACCGCCCGCGCATAGATGATCGACGAGATGCTGGCAACGAACGTGTACCCCGGCACAATGACCTCGTCGCCCGGACCCACCCCCAGCCCCATCAACGCCACCAACAGCGCGGAGGTTCCCGAGTTCATCGCCACAGCGTAGGGCACGCCGACTCGCTTGGCCACTTCCTGTTCAAATTTGCTCACCTTGGCCTTGAACCCAGGATCATCGCTTCTCCCGTACCGGTACAGATGGCCCGCTTCCAAAACCTCCAGCAACTCCTTCTTTTCCTCTTCCCCGATTAATTCCGAACCCGGACCCGGCATCGTCAAGCCTCCTTATTGATTTGTCGCCCCTGCGGTCGCCCCTCAGGGCTTCTGTCATCCTTGTTTTGGGAACCCGGTGAATCGCAGTGCGCCCTGGGGCGTCAATAACCGGCACCTGAGAAGTCAAGGTGCTTCCGTGCTCCTTATTTGTCTATCCACCGCTTGGAGCCCTGGGTTGCATCTGCGCCGAGGTTCGCCAGAACCGAATGAAGCGCACCGATTTTACACTAAGTAGTCTCCTGCGAAGGAACACAATCCTTGGAGACCGGAAGTGCAACCCCACGCAGTCAGGCTCGGCATCATCCTCCTATGAAAAATGCCCTGCGCCGAAGCGAGTCATCAGGCCTGAAGTAGAAGACGTCGGGGCCGTATCCATGCTTGCGGCCTGGTGGGTCTGTAAGTGGTTGATTTTATGGTGCCGCGGGACGGAGTTGAACCGCCGACGCCAGCCTTTTCAGTGTAGTCTACCAAGATCATCTCATTGATTCTAAGCGTATTACCTTGGCCACTCTCCGTTTTTTGAGCCCGTTTATTGGAAGCATAATGGAAGCAGACCGCGGGACTGGTATTTGCCTCGAAACACTCCCCAGACCGGGCAGGACTCCTTAGTCCTTCTGACCCCGGCAAACCTGGGCCTCTAAATCTAATTGCGGCTTCCCCGGCGCTGCGCTATCAGTATTACCTACATTGCCCACCGACGCGGCGATTTCGGGAACGGCGTTCGGAACCCCTCAGGGAAACAGCACGGTAACCTTCAACGGCACGGCGGTTACGCCCATAAATTGGAGTGATACGGACATCACTATCTTGGTGCCAGTCGGAGCGGCGACCGGGAATGTGGTTGTAATGGTCAACGGGCTCGCCAGTGATGGAATGCCCTTCACGGTGTTACCTGGCATCGGGACGACCGTGCTTTCAGATTCCATGGGGCGCACCACGAACTATGCCTACCAAAACATGGGCGGACGCAATTTCATGACCTCGATCGCGGGCTCAGGTTGCGCAAGCTGCGGCGGCCGGGGCAATACCGCATTGACTTACGACCCACTTGGAAACGTGCAGTCCTCTACCGACGCCCTGGGGAACACCACGAATTATGCCGCCGACTCGATGGGGAACGTCCTCACCAAGTCCCAGCAGCTCAATGGCAGCACCACCCTGACATGGAGCTACACGTACAACTCCTTCCAGGAAGTGCTGTGAGCGGTGCGCCAAGCGCATCTTGCGCGGGGATGGGAGTGTGTAGCAAGGTTGCAGGATGAGGCAACGAGAAAGAATCAAGCCGGCGTTGGGGAAGTGGCGGAAGCTGGTAAGCGAGCA
>JBEKQO010000379.1:0-6220 GCA_049519635.1 Terriglobia bacterium
GACTACGAGCAGCGCTTCTCTGTGGCCTACGTTTACGACCTGCCTTTCGGGAACAGGATCGGAAAGTTGCAGAACTCGAAGGCGAACTACCTCATCGACGGCTGGGAGGTGGCGGGGATTGCCATGGTGCAATCCGGGGCGCCCTACACGCCAACCGTCGACGGCAATCCCAGCAACAATATTGACAATCACGATCGTCCGAACGTCATTCCCGGCGTGAGCTTCTATCCCGCCCATAGGAGCGTCAACCAGTGGACAAATCCGCCCGCGTTCTCCCTGCCTGCCCCTTACACCTTCGGAAACGCGGGACGAAATATTCTGACGGGGCCGGGCCTGGCCGACTGGGACTTCTCGCTGATTCGAAACTTCAAATTGTGGGAATCGAAAACCCTCCAGTTCCGAGCCGAGATGTTCAATATTTTCAACCGGCCCAACTTCGCTCTACCCAATGCTGACGCTAGCAGCACCAGCTTCGGGGTCATCGGCAATACGGTGCAGCCCATCGCCGGCCAGGCTTCGGGCGGACCCGGCGACCCGCGCGAGATCCAGTTCGCGTTGCGCCTGACATGGTAGAAGCGAACCATGTGGTGGCCCGATAAACTCCAAGGAGTGCACGGTCGCCGTGCGCCCGGCGCCTTCGGGCGGCGGGCAGGAATCATCGCGAGCTGCAATTAACTGGCAGAGTGGAAAAGCGGGAACACCGGTTGACCGGACTTGAGCCACGCCAGGAGATTACCGACTGGTCCGGCTGGACTCCGGCCAGGAGGTGCAATTCAACATCCGGGAGCACCCGCACGTCGATTACGGCTATGCCGTCACTAGCCACAGCAGCCAGGGAGCCACCGCCGACCGCGTGCTTGTACACGTGGATACTGAACAGACCCACGACCAGCTTGTCAATTCACGGTTGGCGTATGTCTCCGTGTCACGAGGGCGCTACGATGCGCAGATTTATACCAACGACGCAGATAAACTCGGCGAAGAGTTGAGTCGCGACGTTTCGAAGCAGTCCGCATTGGAAACCGACCATGAAACGGGCGGTAGGGACCAAGGCTCCAAGACTGAAAATGCCGAACACCAATCCCTGAATGAATCGCATGACCACGGACAAGGCTACGGCATGGAGCATTGATTGCGACATAGGGCGCGTCCATGAGATTTCCCCCCGTGTTCCGACACGAGCCCTATTGCCACCTACTGGGGCTAAAACATTGCCAACAATGGCTATCGGCGCATAAGTTCAGGAATCAGAATGCGTGAAATTCCCGTGGTAGAATGCCCAAACATTGTCTTGGTGATTCCCGCTTTCGGGACGTACCCGAGTGGCGTTGACCAGTCGAGCCAGCCGTGGATGCGCATGGCGTTGGGCGTTTTGGTCGGGAAAGGGGCATCAGATGAATCAGAATGCGTTTCTAGATTTTCTCTGTCAGTGGAATCCTCTGATCCAAGCCTTCACCCTCATAGCATTGATCATCTATGTTTGGAAGACATGGTCAATGGCAAGCGCTACCTCAAAGGCTGCCCGCGCTTCAGAAAAAAGCCTTTGCGAGATGAAATTATCGCGAGAAGAGCACGCGAAGCCAAAGGTAGTATGCTATTTTGAGCATAATTCGACGAGCAGACGGACCTACGATTTGGTTATCAAGAACTATGGCAACTCGGCAGCGTTCAATGTAAGTTTGGTTTTTTCACCTCCGCTTGAGCGGTATGGGCAAACAAAGATTTTGCCCGTTGAAGAAAAGACTTTTAAGATCATGGCTCCTGGCTACGAATGGCGCACGTTCTGGGATTCATTTCCTGACTCGGATGGTTTGTCGATGCCGGATGAGTTTCTCGCTAATGTAAGTTACGAATGGGATAATCCTAGAAAATCTGAGAAATCCGAACTGAGTTTCGATATCAAGTCCCTAATGGGCATGAAATGGATCGGCGGCCCGACGATTGAAGAGTCACTTCAAAAAATCGCTGAAAGCGTCACATCCAAAGCGAATGAGGAGATACCGCGAGAAATTGCCTCTAGTGTCAAAGACATAGCGGAAGCATTGAAAAGACAGGCTAAAGCTAAGCGGCAGAGAGACGCCTAACCCGCACCTCTCGCCAATTGGGCCAAGGTAGATTGTAGGGAAAGTCCACAGAACGAAAACGGGACAGGAGCATCTCCCGTGGGAAGCCCTCATCCCAACCATAAATCACCACGGAGAATTGGCACCACCCACACGTTTATCCTATTCACCTTTTCTGGCACCGATTTCTCGCGGGCACGGTGAGATGGGAAAGCCGCCTGCGCGCTAGCGGCACGGAGGGTTTCTGCTTTGTCCGTCCGCTGACAGCCACCCTCCGGGTTTGCGCTTCCCCCAAGAGATACGGCTGTACCCGGCCAGGGGCCCAATCATTGGGCCGGGCTGAAAAGCTTCACGGGAATCGCGCCGGAACGCCAAGACCCTTCCAGCCCGAATCGGAATAACTCTTCGCAACCTTGCTTCCAAGTTAGCTACAATACGCCCAGTATGATTGCCTTCCGGGGAGGAAGTCTGCATGAAGGATTCTGATGTAGCTCGCCTGTCTCAACCCTACGATGGCGACCCTAATGAGCCCGGCCCTGGTCCTTCCTCGGCGCTTGGAGTTGGTGTTCCGAAATGGGTCGACCTTTCCACGGCAATTCTCGGCGATTTCAGGACCGAGCCACCGTACGGTATCGGGTGGTGGGCCCCCCATCCGGGCACATCGAGGCGGATTCTAATAAGTGACCAGCTATATTCTTGCGCTGAGAGTGTCTCAACTAACCTGGTTGAGGCCGCGGTGCATCGACTTGAATTTCTCGACTTTGCAGATCGACTGAGTGACCGCTTTGTGGACGCTGTCAAGATCGAAGACGGCATCCCAATTATGAAGGCCCCTCGGGCACAATCCCCACTCGACGACCTGGGCGTGCAAATGGTGCGGTTGCATATTGCTGGCACCGTGCGCGCATTGGCTGGAGCGCTCGATTGCATGTCGGGCGCCATAATAGGCGTGCTCGCATTGCCCACATCCATCCTCAAAGCCGATTTCGGTGGTGTCCGGGGCATACTCAACAGAATGGCTGCCAAGAACGCAACGGCAGGAGAGCAAGTACAAGCCAATTTTGCGGAGAAATTCGAGGACTTAATTACTTCAGCGGGTCCATCTGGATGGCTCGATTGGGAGTTGGCCTTCCGGAACATGCTGGTGCACCGCGGTCGACGAATTGACTTAGGGCAGTACGTGCCAAGAACTCCGATATTATTTGACCAGCGTGGCCGAGCCATTCCACGAGTGAGGGTGGTGAATCAACTAGCGCGTGACCCAGGCCGGTCTGAAGTGGAGGTCTTCCTTGAGCCCGCTAAACCTCTGGTTCTGACGGAGGATGCCGGAGATACCCTAAATGGACTGCTTAACAGCACCAAGTCACTCATCGAGGGCACTGCACAGGAGCTTGTAGAGGTTTGGAGGTGGCGTCGCGATAATCCAGATGCGCTTCCTCAACCTAAAGCGCAATGGCCGAACGGAGTCGCTTCAGAGGGGACTGCGTTTTCTGGTTATGCGCCGGGGTCGGTCGGGTACAATCCGGGTATGATGTCCACCCATCCAGTTGTGACTAAACGAATGAGTGCCGCTGCGCTGTTTGATCAAACGCGGGACCAGTGGAAAACCTTTGATTGAACCTCTGGCCTCAATACTATTTCAGTCTACTTCCTTGACGAGCCCCGGATCATACGGACGGGGCATTTTCTAAATGAGGGGGAGATCTGTGCAGCTCGGAGGATTTGTGCAACTGACCTTGAACGAAGAAGAACGTGTGGCCCTGATCGAATTTGCCGAGCTAGCCATTGAGGTTCAGGAAGCCTGTCGGGAGGTCCGCACACTTTCGGAGGATTACGGTGAGGAGTGGCGTGACGTCGCCCACGTCAGGGCCCGGATATTTCGCACCGTCGGCGGCGTCTTGGAGCGGCTTGCCGTCGGCTCCCCCGGCGCCCTCGACGGGCACGAAGTCGCCCGCAACGCCAGAGACCTGGCGACGACTCTCATCAACCTTGCCGCCAGGTGATAGCGTCATGGGTAAACCCTAACGATGGCTCCGCGCATTACTGCCTTGGCGATGCCCTTGCAGCCAAGGGGGACGTCGACGGAGAAATCGCTGAAGAGCGGGAGGCTATCCGCTTGGACCCGAACATTGCCGTTGCCCACCAAGACCTCGGCGGGGCGTTCGCAAGCAAGGGTGACTTGGTTGGAGCCCTTGCCGAGGAACGCGAGGCTTTGCGTTTGGACCCAAACAACGACCGGGCGCACGTAGTGCTCGGGATGGTACTCGGAACGAAGGGCGACTTGGATGGAGCGATCGCCGAGGAACGCGAGGCAGTCCGGTTAAACCCGCACGACGGCTTATCCCATCTCTCCTTGGGTTATGTGCTTGAACGGAAAGGCGATTACCGCAACGCATTGGAGGAGTATCGCATTGCCTACGAAATGGAACCCGAGGACAGTAACTATCGGGGGAACTATGAACGCCTCCTGAACAAGATGCGCTGAACCAGATTTCGTCGGATTGCGGGAGATCTCCACTGGTTGAAGGACACCAATGATGGGCATAAGGCTTCCACTCAAATCTTTGAGCAATGCCGGAAAAGCGCGGCGCGAAGAAGGAGACGAATGGACGAAGACGCTGAACATACCCTTATCTTCATCGACATGTTGGGCTTTGCTGACCTCACGATTAAGAATCCCAGGCGCTTGGTTCAATACGGACCTGACGAACACGGCGTTTCCGGCACGTCCACGAGCCCGCTTCAGACGCAATTCAACCGGTTCCACCGAATTCTGGAATCTTGTATCAGCGAGCAGCGCCTCTCCGGTGGCATGCAGGCGATGCTCTTCTCCGATTGCGCATATCTCGACGCAGGCAATTCCCTGCGGGCGGGATTGATAGCTACTGAGCTAATGCGCCACTTCCTAGGGGAGCGAGTCCCTGTTCGCATGGGAATTGGCCGTGGCACGTTCTATGCGTTCGGGTTCTCAACAGATATTTCAGGCCCCACAACGATTTCGCGTTCGAAATTTGCGGGGACCGCCGTTATCAACGCTTATGCCGCTGAACGTTTTGGCGGAAAAGGGATGCGAGTTTTCATGCACCCCTCGCTTGAACCCGAACATCATTTAATCGAGCAGCGGGTGAAAATGCTTCGCTTGCCCAAGCCGCACCACAACGCCACGTGGGAGCTCGATTACCTGTACGAGACGAAACCTGCACAGGAGCATCCGGCCGCCGACGAGTGCGACCAGAAACTATTCGAAGCCGTTGCGTCAATGAATGATCCGAAGGCGGAAATGGAGGTGCGCCGCCATTATGTGGAAACCTACGAGGCTCTAAACGCAATGAGGCGGGCAAACGGCCGAGAACGCGTTGACCCTCTACAATTGAAGTCAAAGTTTCAAGAGCTAGGTTCGCCTTAGCTACGATCCCAGCCAATCCGCGCCGCACGCCTTTTCAGCCTCAAGTTCCTACCGGCAATTGCAGTCATTGATCGGGATGGCTTAGGCCATCACCGTCACTGTTCGTTGTTCTTGGCTACGCCCGATCTTTCGGACAACGAATGCAACAGGAGATCAGGGAGATATAAGCCGAGAGGGTTTCCTTCCGACACTGGCCTGCTCGAACCGGCCTAAAACTCGTGGAGCCGACAGATGTCGCGAAGACTCCCGATATCCACAAGGTAGCAGCGATGCTCAGCGGCATCCTGAGCTTTTCCAGTGTCATCCGACACGATGCGATTCACGACCTTTTCGAATTGCAAAGCATCGGTAAGGCTGAACACCAGCCGAAACTCATCCTGCCACGCGTAGCGTTCGAGCTTTGAGGTAGCGATCACGTCAGGCAACGCCCAGCGTGGGTTGCCGCCCTCCGTTTCCTGATAATACCCAACCGGTCGACCAATTCTGCTCCGACCTGGCGGTCCTGGAAAGGTGGCTTGAGCTGGTAACGCCGCCTCAACCCTCATACAGAATGTTCTGGTGTTTACAACTTCAACGCACCTAACAGCCTCGAATCTTTGGCGAATTTCATCTGTAAACGATCTACTTAAGCAAAACACGAAGATCTCATCCTGTTTCACCGTGGACTCGAAAGCGTGGCCCGCGGGGAGGTTGAATGTCTTCCCTCGAGTTAGATTGTTCACGATCAGGCCGCCATCGGGACGAAAGACTG
>JBEKQO010000380.1:0-6201 GCA_049519635.1 Terriglobia bacterium
ATGACCAGCTATTTTCGCGTCGGAGGACTGGCGCTGGAACCCCCGTTGGGCTGGCTGAAGGGCGTGGAAAAGTTTGCCAAGAGCTTTCCCGCGCGCATCGACGAGTACGAAGCGCTGCTCACTCGGAACCCCATTTGGCTGGCCCGGACGAAGGGGGTGGGGTGCATTTCCGCGAAGGATGCCATCGCCTACGGCCTTTCGGGACCGTCGCTGCGCGGCTCCGGCGTCGATTGGGACATCCGTAAGAGGCAACCTTATTCGAGTTACGAAAAGTTCGACTTCAAGGTTTCCAGCCGCCCGGAAGGCGATGTGTACGGCCGTTACCTGGCCCGCGTCGAGGAAATGCGCCAGTCGCTGCGGATTGTGAATCAAGCGATGGCAGGCTTGCCGGAGGGGCCGGTTAAAGCCGACGCTCCCCACATCGTGCTGCCCGAACGCGAGAGCATGAAGACTTCCATCGAAGCGTTGATTTATCACTTCAAGATTGTGACAGAGGGATTCCATCCTCCGGTCGGCGAGGTCTATCAAGCTATTGAGTCGCCACGCGGCGAGCTGGGCTTCTATATGGTCAGCGACGGCTCGCCGAAGCCTTTCCGCTGCCACGTCCGCGCGCCCTCGTTCGCGAACTTGCAGGCTTTGCCGAAAATGATCGAAGGGCGTTTGATCGCCGATGTTGTGGCGTGCATCGGGACGATTGATATCGTTTTGGGAGAAGTGGATCGGTAAGAAAGGGTAAAGGGTGAAATGTAAATGGTAAGAAAACAAGATTTTCAGCCTTAAACCTTTACACTTTACACTTTGTAATATGCTTTCAGAGTCATTACTGAAGAAATTCGACCAACTCATCGCGCGCTATCCCCTCAAGCGCTCGGCGATGGTCCCTTTGCTGCTTTACGCGCAGGATGAAGTCGGCTACGTGAGCGAGGAGGTCATTGCCGAGGTGGCGCAGCGCGTGGACGTGCGCCCCATTGAGGTCGTGGAGGTCATGACCTACTACTCTATGCTCCATCGCCGACCCGTGGGTAAGTACAACGTTCAGGTCTGCACAAACATTTCCTGCATGTTGCGCGGGGCCGACGACATTTTCGAACACTGCTGCAAAAAGTTGGCAATCAAAAATAAAGAAACCACGCCGGACGGCCTGTTTTCACTGGAAGAAGTGGAGTGCCTGGGAGCGTGCTGCGGTGCGCCCGCCATGCAGGTTAATTACGACTTTTACGAAAACCTGACTCCTGAAAAGATCGACGCACTGATTGAAGGACTGAAGAAGCAAGAACCGCGATCGAAGATGTAAGAAGGATGTGGTTAGTGGCTAGTGAATAGTAGCCAGCAACTAGCCACTACCCACTAGCAGGTCTGATCTCTTATGCCTGGTTACAACAATCCGATGGGCAATAGCCCCCTGGAAGTGAAGGTCATCAGCAAGCGTTTCGGCCTGCCCAACTCCACTTCCCTGGGCGTCTACGTGCAGCATGACGGATATCAGGCTTTAAAAAAAGCCCTGGCCATGAAGCCCGAAGAGGTCATCAACGAAGTGAAAAACTCGGGCCTGCGGGGACGCGGCGGCGCGGGCTTTAACACGGGCATGAAATGGAGTTTTGTCCCCAAGCAATCGGCTAAGCCCAAGTACGTTGTGTGCAACGCCGATGAGAGCGAGCCCGGCACCTGCAAAGATCGCCCGCTGATGGAATATGATCCCCACCAGCTCATTGAAGGCATCATTATCGCCGGCTACGCCATCCAGTCCCATCAGGGATTCATTTACGTTCGTGGCGAGTACCGCTACCTGCTTGACATCATCGATCGGGCGCTGGCGGAAGCCCACGCGGGCGGGTACTTGGGCAAAGATATTCAGGGCTCCGGCTTCGATTTCGAGCTTTGCACCCACACAGGGGCAGGCGCCTACGAGTGCGGAGAAGAGACCGCTCTGCTGAATTCATTGGAGGGGCTGCGCGGGTACCCCCGCATCAAACCGCCGTTCCCCGCGGTGGTGGGCCTGTACGGCGGCCCAACGGTCATCAACAATGTGGAAACACTTTCCAATGTTCCCCACATCCTGATGAACGGAGCGGACTGGTACTCCAAATTGGGCTCGCCCAAGAATGGAGGAACGCGCCTCTTTTGCTTGAGTGGCCATATTGGCCGCCCCGGGATCTACGAACTGCCCATGGGCTTCCCGTTGCGCCGGATGATTGAGGAAATCGGCGGGGGCGTGCTGGGCGGCAAGAAACTCAAAGCCGTAGTCCCGGGGGGTTCGTCGTGCCCGGTGCTCACGGCGGATGAAATCGACGTCAATATGGATTATGACTCGGTGGCCAAAATCGGTTCCATGCTGGGTTCCGGCGGCGTCATCGTCCTGGATGAGGACGCCTGTATGGTGAAATTTGCCGGCCGCATCATGCGGTTCTATGCGCACGAATCCTGTGGCTGGTGCATTCCCTGCCGCGAGGGAACCTCATGGCTGAAGCACTTGCTCGACCGCTTCCATGGGGGCGGAGCGCTGCCCGACGATCCCGACACCGCGCTGGATGTTGCTTACAATATCCTGGGCAAAACGCTTTGCCCCCTCGGCGACGCCGCAGCCATGCCGACCATCAGCATCCTGAAAAAGTTCCGTCACGAGTTCGAAGAGCACCTCAAACTCGGGTACTGCCCCTACGAAAAGAAGGCGGTGAGCGTCGCATGAATGAGCGGACCCACGATTCGCGGTTCGTCATCCTGGACATGCCCCCCAAGGAGGAAAACCTCCAGGTTCCGGGGCCCTATACCCGCAGCCCGAGCCTGTCGCCGCGCGCCAATCCCGCCGCCGAACCCGTGACCCTGACGATCAACGGCCAAGCGGTGAAGGTTCCACCGGGGACGCTGGTTATTGAAGCGGCCAAACAAGCGGGCATTGAAATTCCGTCGTATTGCTATTATCCCGGCCTCACGCTCCAGGGCGCGTGCCGCATGTGCCTGGTGGCGGTTGAGAAGATGCCCAAGCTCCAGACCGCCTGCACGACATTGGTCACGAACGGCATGATCGTTTACACCGAGACCGAGGAAGTGAAGAACGCCCGCAAGGCCATGCTGGAATTTCTGCTCACCAATCATCCCCTTGACTGCCCCGTCTGCGACAAAGGCGGCGAGTGCGAACTTCAGGACGCGGTGTTCCGTTACGGCGCGGCAGAAACGCGCTTCATGGAATCCAAGATGCACCATGACGAGCGCCAGTTCTCCCACCTGGTTTACTACGATTGGCCGCGATGCATCCTCTGTTACCGCTGCGTCCGCGTTTGCGACGAGGGCCTGGACGTCAACGCGTACGGCATCGGCTTCCGGGGCGCGCACAGTGAGATCGTTCCCAACCAGGGCGAGAAGTTGGAGTGTGAAGAGTGCGGTATGTGCATCGACATTTGCCCCGTCGGCGCGCTCACCAGCGGCACCTATCGTTACAAAACGCGCCCTTGGGAATTGACTTACACGGGCACCATCTGCAACCACTGCGGCGATGGGTGCAAGACCACGCTGGCGGTTCGCACCAATGAAATCATTCGCGCCAACAACCGCGACCACTCCGGCTTCAATGGGGAGTTTCTTTGCGTCAAAGGGCGGTTTGGCTGGGACTTTGTGAACCATGACCAGCGACTGACGGCGCCGCTGATCCGCAAGAACGACAAACAGGAAAGCAGCACCTGGGAGGAAGCCCTGGGCGTGGCGGCGGAACGCCTGAGTGGCATCCTCAAGGAGCACGGGCCTACGTCCATCGCGGTGATCGGTTCCAATCGCACTACCAACGAGGAGAATTATCTCCTCGGCCGCTTTGCGCGCACGGTGCTGGGAACGAATAACCTTGACCACCATCGCACCGCCGACTTCCCTTCCCTCGTGGGCGCCTTGACCACCGCCAACGCCGAAGGCCGCTACGCGACCATCGAGGACATTGGTGAGGCGTCGAGCATTCTCGTGGTCGGCAACGACCCCACCCACCAGCATCCGCTAATTGCTTACCAAATTCGGCAAGCGGTCCGCCTGCATGATGCACGCCTATACCTGCTGAACAGCCGCGAGATCAAGCTGCAGCGGCAGGCGAAGCAAAGCGTCACGGTCGAGGCAGGGGCAGAAGCGGAAGCGATTCGCACCATGGCGGGAAAGTTATCACCGGCAGCGGATGGAGTGTCTGCGAGCGCCGGCGAACTGGCCTCGCTCGACGAAAAGCTGCGGAAAGAATCCGGCACCATTATTATTTTCGGGGACGAGATTCGCGGCAAAGACGTGGGCAACCTGGTGCAGTGGGGATTGACGCTTCCCGGAGCAACGCGTTTTATTGCGCTCGCCGACTATGCCAATTCCCGCGGCGCCGCGGACATGGGATTGTTGCCCGGCGTGCTACCCGGCTACGCGGCGCTTTCCGACTCCGCGGCCCACGAACGCATGGAATCTGCTTGGCAGGCGAAAATCCCCACCGCGCCGGGTCGCAATATCCGCTCGATCCTGCAAGGGGTAGAGACCGGAGAGATCAAGGCATTGCTGGTGTTTGGCTCCAACCCGGTCAAAACTTTCCACCTCGCCCAAGAGCATCTGGGTAAGCTGGCTTTCTTAATGGTGGCGGAGTTGTTTCCGACCGAGACCACCGCAGCCGCCCACGTCGTCTTGCCCGCGACCAGCTTCGCGGAGAAATCCGGCACGGTGACGAACACCTGCGGACAGGTACAAATCCTGAAGAAAACGATGCGCAAAGCGGGCACGCGCAGCGACCTTGAAATCCTGCTGGCGCTGGCGAGAATGCTGGGCCAAACGTGGAACTACCGCACTTCTGACGACGTGCTGAGAGAAATAATTGCGAGGGTTCCCGGTTACGCCATCGCCCTGCCCAGTTTGCTGGTGGGCCGCGCTGTAATGACGCATCCGGCCGGTACGACTCCCGAGCTTGCCAGCCCTGATTTGATTTTTTCATCGCAAGATTCACTCTTCACATCAGGAACCGTAAGCCGGTATAGTTGGGCTCTGAACTCAGTGGACGAAGCCAAGAAACCCCATGGGCACATTTTCTGACACGGCAGTACTCCTCCTCATCGCGGTGGTAAAGGTGGCGGTGATCCTCGGAGTATTGCTGACTGGCATTGCTTATACAACGTGGCTGGAGCGCAAAGTGGTGGCGCACATCCAGGCGCGATGGGGACCCTACTTGGTGGGCCCCCACGGATTGCTGCAGCCCTTGGCCGACGGCGCAAAGTTCATTCTCAAAGAAGATATTATGCCGCTGGAAGCCGATAAGATCCTCTATTGGCTGGCACCCTTCCTGGGGTTTGTGCTGGCATTTCTCTCTATTGCCGTCATCCCCTTTGGTGAAGGCTTCACTCTTTATGGGCATCCAATCAAGTTTCAAGTAACTGACCTGAATGTCGGTCTGCTCTTTATTTTCGCCGTCACTTCCCTGGGCGTGTACAGCATTGCGCTTGCCGGTTGGTCTTCCAATAGCAAGTACCCGCTCCTTGGCGGCCTACGGTCGTCCGCGCAGATGATCAGTTACGAACTTTCGCTCGGGCTGGCGGTGATCGGCACGCTTATGATGGCCGGCACGCTCAGCTTACGTGGCATCGTCAATGCCCAAAGCGGTTTCTGGCATATCGCCGGCGTTACCACCTGGGTGCCACATTGGTATATCTTCGCGCAGCCCATCGGCTTTTTCGTTTACTTCACCTCCGCGATTGCCGAAACCAATCGTGTGCCCTTCGACCTGCCGGAAGGCGAAACGGAATTGGTGGGCGGGTACCACACCGAATACAGCAGCATGAAATTCGCCATGTTCTTCATGTCGGAGTACGCGAACATGATTACGGTCTCCTGCCTTGCCACCCTGCTCTTCTTCGGCGGCTGGCATGGTCCCGTGTTTGGACCGATGATTCTACGGATTTTTCTTCCTGTTTTTTGGTTCAGCTTGAAGGTGTTTTGCTTTATGTTCTTCTACATCTGGATGCGTGGGACGCTGCCGCGCTTCCGCTACGATCAACTCATGTCCCTGGGGTGGAAATTCCTGCTGCCACTGGGACTGTTGAATATACTGGTGACGGCTTTCCTGATTGCCTGGCATGGGTGAAGCTAGTGTGGTGTCCCACGTAAGAATTGACAATAGGCGAGACCCCCTCACCCGGCCCGCCCCGGCTGGCGATTACGCCGGATGCGCGCCACCCTCTCCCCCAAAGGGGCGAGGGCAATAAA
>JBEKQO010000381.1:0-6178 GCA_049519635.1 Terriglobia bacterium
GCTTGGACGTCGGTGGGCGTGGCCAAACCTTCAGCATGAGCGGGCGGCTTTCCAACATTGACACGGGCGCGAACATGGGTTATTTAATTCCCCGGCTGCTCAATCGCGACGACCTGAGCTTGCGCATCAATGGTGTGGTGGATCGCTCCCGCGACGTCCTGACCTTCACGGCAGACCGCAAGGAAGCTTCCGTGGACGTGGAGAAACGCTTCAGCCCGTCAACTCTTCTGATCGGGCAGTACAGCTTCCGCCGCGTGGAAGCCCTCGATATTTCCAGCAAAATATCCGCGCCGGAGATTCCCCTGCTCAGCCAGCCCGCGCTGGTGGGGATGTTCGGGGGGAGTTTTGTTGAGGATCACCGCGACGACCCGGCGGACGCTACCCGCGGCTTCTACACCCTCGTGAACGCGGGTGTTTCCTGGCGGAACTTCGGATCCCAGGCAAATTTCCTACACTTTACCGGCCAGAACTCCACTTACCATACCTTGAGCTCGCATTTAGTTTTTGCGCGCAAAACGCAGTTCGGCGTCGTGTCGCCTTATGGAAGACTGTACAGCATTACCGTCCCGGCCACCAGCACCGCACCCGCCGAGGTCATCCTTACAGATTCGATTCCCTTGCCGGAGCGCTTATTTATGGGTGGGAGTGAGTCCATGCGCGGTTTTTCCATCAATCAAGCCGGCCCCCGCGACCCGGATACCGGTTACCCCATCGGAGGCAACGCGCTTTTCCTCAACTCGCTCGAATTACGATCATACTTCGCGCAACGGCGTCTGGGCTTGGTGCTTTTCGAAGACGCCGGCAATGTTTACGACAGCATTCGCAGGATGCGGTTGTTGAAGTTCAATCAGTCCTCCCCTAATGATTTCGATTATACCTGCCAAGCGGTAGGACTGGGGCTTCGCTACAAAACGCCGGTGGGACCTATCCGTTTCGACGTGGGTTATAATTTGAATCCCCCACGGTACAACGTGATCACCACGACCAACGACGTGACCAACACCGAGGTGGAACGATTATCGCACATACAGTTTTTCTTGAGCATCGGCCAAAGCTTTTGATGTTTATGGCGCTGGCAGCAGTCATCGCAGCCCGTGGCACGGTCTGTCCGGCCGCGCAAACTCTGGACAGCGTGGTTGCCTCCATCGGCTATGTGGCTATCACCGCGAGCGACGTGGAGCGGGAGTACCGGCTCGAGCGTTTCCTCGATGGGCAATGGCCTGCGCCCCCTCCCAATTCAACCACCCTGGCCAGCGCCCGCGAGCATCTTACTTACCAGGTCCTCTTAACCCGCGTTGAGAATCCTGGGCCCGCCGATAGAGCGGAGAGCGAAAAATCCGCGGCAGAGCGCATGGCTGCGTTGCACAAGGAATATGCCCACCCGGAGGACTTTCAGCGCGCGCTCAAGGATCTGGGCATGACCGAGCCAGAGTTAGTCGCGCGCATAGCGCAACAAGAACTCATGTTGCGCCTGATCGATCAGCGCCTGCGCCCTGCCGCATCCCCCAGCGATGATGACGTCGCTGGTTATTATCGTTCGACCTTTGTCCCGGAATTCCAAAAGAAGAACGGCGGCGCAGCGGCCCCGCCCCTTTCCGAGGTGGAAGGCCAGATCCGGGAAGTCCTTACGCAGAAGCGCATCAACGAATTGCTCGACCAATGGATCGAGGAGTTGAAGCCTACCACCGATGTGCGGTTTCACTCCTTTTAAGTGCGAGGTGTCAGGTGTTTTGTGTCAGAGTCGAAATTCGAAACTCGAGATTAGACAAGAGCCATGTCGCGCCGCTGAAACCGGGGGGCAATGGTTTCCCGCTTCCGTAGGGATACCCGGTTGGTCGGGTGGCGGGTATCGAATTTCGATTTTCGAGTTTCATCTTTAGCAAGGTAGGTTGCCTACGCGCTGGAAGATCTCCAAACCGGTTCGCATCACGCTCTTCCTAATGGAAAACGTGCTGGTCCTGGCGCTCGCCGCCCTAATCGTCATGAGCAGCGCTTGGTTCCAGCGGGTGCTCGAACGGCAGGTCATCGCCAGTCTGGTGAATCTCACCGGCGGCCGCGTGGAAATCGCCCACTTCCGCTTCAAGCCCTGGCTCTTCCAAGTCACGCTGCAAGGGCTGGTCATCCACGGCACGGAAGGCGCCGGCGTTCCACCCCTGATCTCAGCGCGCGAGGTTGACGCGGGCTTGAGCCCTGAGCAGCTCTTGCACCGGCGGCTTCGCCTGCGCCACCTGGACGTCGATGCCCTCCAGGTGCACCTCCGCACAAATTCCCAAGGCGTCACCAATCTTCCCGTCCCACGAAAGCGAACCTCCGCGCAACTGGGGCTTACGGATTTGATGGATCTGTCGATTGGGCGCCTCACGATTTCCCACACAGCTTTTTTCTGGAACGATCAGCAGCAACCGGTGGAAATCGACGCGCGTGAGTTGGCGATTCTTCTCCGTATGACGCGCGGCTACTACAGCGGCACCCTTTCCTCCTCCGCCACCACGATTCGTTCGCGGCTTTGGTCGCCTCCGCCCATCACCTTTAATAGCCGCTTTGAGCTGTCGCCCACCCGCCTGGTGTTTTCCTCGTTCGCGTGGCAAGCGCCGGGGACCGCCGGCGAGGCCGCGTTCACAGTCCTCCCTCGCCCTGTTCTGCAAGCTTCCGGTTCGTTCCACGCCTCGACGGAGATCCCTGCGCTGGCCCGTATTCTCCACGCGCCGGAACTGCGGGCAGGCACCCTGCAAATCGATGGACTGGCCGATTATCAAAACGGAACTATCTCCGCGCACGGGCGCGCCCAAGCTCGCCAAGTCGTAATCCTCGCGCCCGCCCTTCCTCCCTTGCGTCTGGACGCCACAACAAGTTACGCCCTGGAGAAAAACCAACTCCATCTCACCAACCTCCTCGTCTCGATCTGGGGAGGCACGGTGCAGGGCGCGTTGCAAGCGGATTTCGAGGACTCGCCCGCGAAGTTTCACTTGAGCTCGCAGCTACATCAGGTGCGGCTGGATAACGTGCTGGACTCGGCGAACACGCCGCCCCTGCTCGCCACCCAATTGCGTCCGGCCTCAATGGCCAGCGGCGCACTTAATGCCACGTGGTCCGGGCCAGGGGAACGCCTGAAGGCAGATTTTGATCTTGCATTGCAAGCACCGGCGGCCGCGCCTCACAATGTGCTTCCCGTCAGTGGCACGGCGCGCGGCACCCTTGAAGATGGGCGCGGCTTGACCCTCTATTTCGCAGATTCCGAATTCCGCACGCCCCATTCCACGGTTACGGCGCGCGGGACGCTGCCCCTGAGTCTTGCCTCACCCGCCGCGGCAGAACCGCTCGCGCTCACCGTCTCGACCGACGACTTCGAAGAATGGCGGTCTTTCTTCCAGGCGCTGGTGGCCGTCCCCTCCGGCATACCTTTGGAACTGAAGTCGCGGGCGGAGTTTTCCGGGCAACTCAGCGGCGGTCGGGAGGCGCCCTCACTGCAAGGGCGCGTGAAGGTGGGCCGGTTCCTGTATCAAGGTTGGACTTGGGACCGGCTAACAGCCACCGTTGCACTTAACGACAGTTTCGTCCAAATCTCCGGCGGAAGCGTTGAGCACGAGAATAGTTCTTTTGATCTGAATGGGACTGCGCGGCTCGATCATTGGCGATTGACCCCCAGTTCCGTAGTGAGGTTCTCTGCGCAAGCGCAACGGACCCCCCTCGAAGGCCTAAAGGCGGCCATCAATTCGGACTTCCCCATCCGCGGCTCCGTCACTGGCCGCGTGGATATTGAGGGAACCCTCGCCAATCTGGCAGGGTCCGGCGCGCTGCGAATTGACGCCGGCGCCATTGCCGATGAACCCTTTGATTCCTTCTCCTCCCAATTGCGGGTTGAGAAATCCATTTGGAAAATGCAAAACATCCAGTTGAGGAAGAACCACGGGCTACTGAGCGGCGACGTCATTCTGGAACCCGAGCGCCGCTTCGCCTCCGGACAACTGGAGGGGACAGGTTTTCGCTTGGGCGACATCCGCCGCTTGCCCATGACCGATTCCACGGGACTTCATAAAGGGGGACTGGAGGGAGACCTGAACTTTGAGGCGCGCGGCCAGGGAACCCCGGAGGATTTTCACTTCCAAAGTTCTTGGCGCGTCCTGAACTTGAGTGTTGCGGGCACTCCCCTGGGCGACTTCAAGGGCACGCTGACGGGCGAGGGAAAGCAGCTACGACTCGAGGGCGAGGACCAAAGCCCGGAAGGAAATCTGCACATCAGCGCCAAGGCGACGGCCCAGGGTGATTGGCCGATGGAGGCTGAGGGCGAATACTCGAGCCTGCGCGCCGATCCGTGGATTCGCGCTTTCTTCAATCGCGAATTCGGCGCCGAGGTTACCCTGAGCGGTACCCTCCGGGCCGCCGGGCCTTTGCGCACTCCGGCGAAAATCAACCTCCAATCCCATGCGCAGGATGTGGCGGTGGACTTTCCCAGCGTCCAATGGCGTAATGTCCAGCCCGTCGATGTGCACTATTCGGACGGCAGGCTGGCGCTCAGCCGGTTCGTCATGCGTGGACCTTCCACGGAACTTGAAGTCGAGGGGGCGGTAGGTTTCACCGATGGCGTCACCTTAGCCCTCAGTGCTGAGGGCACGGCGAATGCCAGCTTGCTGACCGTATTCGATCCCAACCTCCAGGCCACGGGCCGCTCGACCCTGCGCTTACGCCTGACCGGCACGCCGGACCGCCCCATGCTGAACGGCGCCATCGAAATTCAAGATATGAGCTTGGGCTACAGCGAGCTGCCCTTTCGCTTCAGTAATCTCCAAGGAACCATCAGCCTCGAAGGCGAGCGCGCCGTCATCCGCTCCCTGCGTGGCGCGAGCGGCGGAGGAACCGTCAGCCTCAGCGGTTTCGTAACCATGGCGGATACCCCCCGTTTCGAAGTGCGCGCTGACCTTAGCCAGGTCCGCGTGCGCTATCCGACCAGTTTTACCTCCATGTTTGATGGCAATCTGCGCCTGGGAGGAGGCGTCGAGGAAGCGCAATTGCAAGGTGATCTTATCGTTCGCCAGATGGTGCTCAATGAAAACATCAATTTCGTAGCAAAGATTATTGAGTCTTCAAATCCTTTGCTGGACCAGCGAGTCGGCGTCACGTCACCCATCGCCTCTAAGATTCGGTTGAATGTTCGCGTTACCTCCGCACCTCCGGTGCAGTTGCAAACTCCCAGCTTGCGGCTGGTGGGAGATATCGACCTGCGGCTGCAAGGCACTGTGGCCGATCCCGTGCAAGTGGGAAGCATCCATTTCCTAAGCGGCGAATCGGTCTTTCGGGGCAACCGGTACACATTGGTGCGCGGTGACATGAACATGACCAACCCTTTCCGAACGCAAACGTACCTGGACCTGGAGGTCCAGACCCACGTGCAGACTTATGACCTGACGCTCGAAATCTCCGGCCCCCTCGACCGGTTGAAGTTCTCGTATCGCTCCGACCCACCCTTGGCCAATACCGATATCCTTTCCCTCCTGGCGCTCGGTTACGTGAAACAGGAGGGGGCCTATGCGACCGTTGGCGGGAATCCCACCGCCAGCATCGGGGCCTCCGCAATTCTCTCCGAAGCTCTCTCCAGCCAGACCACCAGCCGCATTCAGCATTTGTTCGGTGTGAGCCGCATCAAGATCGATCCCAACGTATCAGCGCCCGGCTTCGGCTCCGGTGCTCTCGTCACCGTGGAGCAGCAGGTCACGCACGATCTCACGCTTACCTATGTCACCGACACTTCCTACTCCCAGTACCGGATCATCCAGTTCGAATGGAATATCAATGACAAGGTTTCAGTGCTTGCAATCCGCGACCAGAACGGGGTCTTTGGTGTCGAATTTCGCTTCCGCCGGCGCTTCCGGTGACCCGACGGCCTCGGGGTATCAGAGCGTGACCCACCCCCGGCGCGGAACCGGGTCCAGGCCAATTTCCTGGCGCCCTTGGTGCTGTCCTAATTTGAACGTAGCGCCATCATCTTGGCGGCTTAATGCCGGCTGGAAGCCGGCGCTACATCTAAAATAGGTCACTACCCCGCCCCAGGGCTCCGTCAAAGTCCAGGGTGCCGCATATCTCCAAATGTACGAATGTATCGTCCGCGAGTAGACCCCTCACCCACCGCCTTGCGGTCCCCCCTCTCCCCCTGGAGAGGGATAAAAATCAAAATCCCAGCCCT
>JBEKQO010000382.1:0-6171 GCA_049519635.1 Terriglobia bacterium
CCGCCGTAGAACTCGGGAGGGGTTTAGGGGCTTTAGCCCCTGAAGCGAGCTGGCTTCAGGGCCTAAAGGCCCATTCAACCCTCCACCCTGCGACGGCGGGGCTAAAGCCCCGCCCTTCCGCGCGCCATGATTAATATCGCTTTCTAATGCAAATTGGCACTAGAGCCTTTTTAATTTAAGTGTATACATCTCGACAAATCCACAAACAAAAACGTGCGGCCCCTTCACCCACCGGCTTGGGGCAGCGGGAGGCCACGTCCGAAACTCCGCCGTATATCTCAACTCTGCTTTGTTCCCTTCGATAGCATGGTGGGATCCCCAACGGGAGGAAGGTACCGAGAGGGAAGCCCGCTTTTGTCGGCATTTTAAGCGGATTGAGTTGAATCTCATTCCCTTAACCCTGAAGGAAGATCAATTTGGGGGAGGTCCCGAGTTCGCCGGCGAAACCGTGGAACCCGGGGAATTCAGGGAGAAACCGGAACCCTGCGTTGTCGGTTGTTGGCCCACACCAGTGGGCCCTGAAGAGCCGCCGGGCAAGCCGACTTGGATTCCGAAGACGCCCAGGTCGAGCCCGATAAACTCCCACTCATTATAATGGTGGTGCTTTTCCCAAATGCGGATTGATTCATGGCGGCTGGTGGCAGCGACCCCCGCGATGAAAGCGCCCTGAATCTGGTTTTGGTTTCCAAAGAATGACGAAGTGGGTCCGATCTGTTCGGAGCCTGCGGCGGTGGGGTTCGTCCCGGCGACGGTGCCAGCCCCCTGTAATCCCATGGGGTTGGAGTTCCCTTGTAATCCCATGGGGTTGGAGTTCCCTTGCAATCCCGTGGCGCCGGCACCCCCAAACGACAGGTTCCCCCCCGACATCGAATTCGTTGATCCGGAATTATTCGCACCTACTCCCGCAGGGTTGGTTTGATTGGCAACAGAGCGCTGATTCACGGAATCCAAGAGCACTCCTGACGCATTGACATGAATGAATCGCCACACCCCCTTGGGGTCCATGGGATCGCGAAACTCCTTGCGCAGGAACCGCATCCCACTGGTCGACAGTAACTCCTTCGTATTCACGGGGTAGCGATTAAACTTTTGATGGAATAGCGCCACGGCCCGGGCGTATTGGGTGCCGCGGAAGATCAATTCCGCTTCGCGCTCCCGTTGCCCGTCCTGATAGACACTCGGGAGCACCACCGTCAAGGCAATCAGCAACAGTGTGGCCACCATCATGACAATGACCAGCACTATACCGTCCGTCCCGGCCCCGGGCGGGCACTCACTACTGCGGAAACGGCAATTGGAGATCTTTGTGTGTTTCGCCATCTTCTACCACGACCATTGAGGGATCGATCTTCACAACCTTAAACTTTGCCCCGATGAGGTCGCCCTCGTGAACCACCACCAGGTCATCGTTGTAAGTGACCATGGCTTCCTTCTTCCCTCCCGGCAATTCGTTGTAACCCACCGCTTTCAAAGGCGGAGGCGGCGGTGGGGCGGGTGGAAGCTGGACCGTAGGGGTGGGCGCCGGGGGAGGTGGCGGGGCGGCCCCTCCTACAAATTCAAAGGGATTTCGGTCCTCGTCGGGAAGGGGACGGGAATCGAGTTTCCTCAAATCATTGAAGTGAACGTCGGGATTGTACTGGGCAAGGTCATCGGTAATAACGCGGGCGGAGCCCCTCACCGGCTGCGTGGATGGCACACTCGCCGCTACGGAATGGGCCCGGGGTTTCCCCGGCTGCATGCCCCGGTATTCCGCCACAAGATTGGCCACAAGGAGCAAGGACACCACCCCCAGCAGCGCACTTCCCCATTTGTTGATTCCGGCTGGTAGTCTCATGGTGTTAGGTAGAGGTCGGCTCCCAGCCGCAGTCCGAGCGCCCCATTCTCCGCCCCAGGGGTAATGGTGAATTCTCGGACGAGAATAAAATCGTTCGCGGTTTCCAAGGCATGGGTAAATTTCAGCAAGTCCTCATATGACCCAAGCGCATTAATTTCAAGCCCCAATCGCTCCAAGGGATCGCGATGCTCCGTGTCAAGACGGTATGCCAATGTGGAAACGTGCACCCCGGAGGCATCCGCCACCTTATGAATCAGGTGAGCAGCGGTAGAATATGCCTCCCGGCGTGAAGGAGTACGGTTGGTCGTAAATTCCTCCAAGCCCTTCCCCGCTCTTGGCGTAGCCGCTTCAAACTTCTTTAATAAATCGACGCGAACTTGCTGATTCCGTATGGCTTGCCGCAATTCCGCGTGACGACGCGTCTCCACCCCGAGCTTTTCTGCCAGGGGCCGGTAGACAGCAAAGAAAACCAGCAGATCTAAAGCTACCAGCGCTACGCCGGTGACTTCAATGATTCGATTTACGATTTGACGGCGGCTCTTCCGCACTCGTTTTCTCCGCTGCTAGATCAATTCCTGGCAGGTACCGCGCTGTGCATATGAGGTTTACCTGCTGGCCTTGCGAACTTTCTTCCTGAAATCCCTGGTTAATAATGGAAACATCTTTGAAGTCAGGGGAATCTTCCAGGTCATTTATAAATGTCTCGACGCCATCCTCGCCTTTGGCGGTGATTCCCATCCGTACCAAGCAGGCATCCCCTGGCTTCTTAGGGGAAGTCAGGACCAAACCCGTCAGATGAACGTCTTCCGGCAGAAAGCCTGCCAACCGCCCAGTCAGTACTGTGGGGGAAAGCTCCCTTTGGTCAATGAGGTTGTTGACAAACTGGGATTGACGAAGCACCTCGCGATAGGCTGGATATTCAAGCTTCCTGCGGATTCCAGCTTCCTCGTTGCGGAGTTCTTCCGCGCGCATCTGGACGCCCATAAGCTGGTGTTGAATATCCCGGAAGTCGCGATATTCGTGAAGGGAAGCGCGGCTCAGAAGGACCATCGCTGCCAGCCCCACGAGCGTCACCGGAATTGCCCACACGAGCGCATAACGGTCCCGCACGCTCTCCTGGGGGGAAAGGTTGAGGGTAATTTTCATCGTCGTTCACTCAAATTCGCCACTAACCCGGCAAAGGGCATGCCGAAATGGTCAAAGGCTTCGCGTTGCCCGGAGGGCAGCGCTGTGGTGGGGACGAATTTCGCCGGGAGCGGACGAAGTTCCCGGCCTAAGGCCTTCGCCAAGGCTTCCTCCACCTCCGGTTCTGCCGGGGGACGCGAGCAGAACCATACGTTTTCAACTTGCACGCTGAGATTATCCTGGCAAGTCGCCAACACGCGCGCGGCCTCGCGCCCGACTTCGTCGAGGTTGTTCACCGCGCCACCTTCCAGCGACCGGGTCCTCCAGTAACGCACGCGGTTAAGAGCCACCACCACGGCGGTCAATGCCCCCGGACAGAGGTGCAGCAAGAGTTGTCCGCCGGCTTCCTCCGGGAGCAGAGGCAGCAACGCCACGCTTGCCGGCAACACCAGGGCCGGGCCACCGTTGATGCCTGCCGATACGCCCTCGTATTCGGCCAGCACCGAACCCCGCACGGCGATACCCAGAATCTCCACCGAGCCCGGCTCCTTCGCCAAAACCTGGAAGGTAAGGCGGGCTTCCTCCGGTGCATAGGGCAGATACTCGCGCATCTTCCAGAGCACCAAGGTCTCGGCTTCCCGCTGATTTTCCGGAAGGGTTTCGAATTGCAGCAGGGCCACACGCACCGCCACGTCGGGAATCAGCAGGCCCAGCCTGCCGCCTGCGTTTCCGACTCTTTCGCTGACTTCGGTGATCGTGCGGCGGATTGCCGCGCCATCGGAAAAGTTGGGTTTATTGGCGGAAGGCGCCAGCGCCCCTGCCGGTAGTTCGCGCACTCCCACGCTTTGCACTTGCCTTTTGGAAAGGTTCAGACGGGCGGCCGCCACAAAGCCCGGTTCCAGATCCAGAGCGAACGTCGGGGCCACAAAATGCCCCGCACGCACGTGATCTTCCAGTCCCAGCCGTTTTTTCCAAGTCGCCCAGTTCATTTCATTCCACAAAAGTAACTTTGTTGATCTCCCGCAAAGTGGTAAGCCCGAGTTGGACTTTTTCCAATGCCGACTCCCGGAGTGACACCATTCCTTCGTCGTGTGCGGCGCGGCGAATTTCCGAGGCGGGCCGCTTGCCGAGGATAAGTTCGCGAATACTATCCGAGAGCGCCAGCAATTCGCCAATTGCCGTCCGGCCGCGATACCCGGTCTCGTTGCACTCCTGACAACCGCCCCCCTCATAGAACGTGGCGTTTTTCCACTCCGCGGGGTTCAGGCCGGACTCCTCCAGCAACTCGATGGGCACTTGCGCTGTGCGCTTGCAAGCCTCACAGACCGTTCGCACCAGGCGCTGCGCCAGGATGCAGTTGAGCGCGGAGACAAAATTGTATGGCTCGACACCCATATTTAAGAAGCGCCCCAGTACGTCAACCACGTTATTGGCATGCACCGTCGTGAATACCAAGTGGCCGGTCAGCGCCGATTGAATGGCGATTTGGGCGGTCTCATTGTCGCGAATTTCACCCACCATGATCTTGTCGGGATCGTGGCGCAAGATGGAGCGCAGTCCGCGCGCGAAGGTCAGTCCGCGCTTTTCGTTCACCGGAATCTGGGTGATGCCGCGAAGCTGATACTCCACCGGATCCTCAATGGTAATGATCTTGTCTTCATCGGACTTGATTTCAGAGAGGGCCGCGTAAAGCGTGGTGGTTTTGCCGCTGCCGGTGGGGCCCGTCACCAGCACCATCCCGTAGGGCTCACGGATATAGCGCCGCAGCCGCCGGATTTCCCGGTCGGCCAATCCCAATACTTCCAGGCGCAGGGAGTGAAATTTCTCGCTCAGGGATTCTTTGTCAAGGATGCGAAGGACCGCGTCTTCGCCGTGAATCGTGGGCATAACGGAAACGCGAAAGTCAATGAGGCGGCCGTGGTAGCGCACGCGGAAGCGCCCGTCCTGGGGAACGCGGCGCTCCGCAATATCCAATTCCGACATCACCTTAATGCGCGTAATCAGGTTGGACTGGAACTCCCGCGCCAGCGGCGCCATGGCCTGCTGTAACACCCCGTCGATGCGGTACTTCACCACCACCGAGTCGTCGCGGCTCTCGATGTGAATGTCGCTTGCCCGCCGCTCCAGCCCCGCGAAAATGATCGAGTCCACCAGCCGGATCATGGGGCTGACGTCGTTATCCTCCACCAAGTGCTCGAGCGAGAGGGTTTCGCCAGTGGCATCATCCTCACGAATTACGTCCAGGCGAAATTCTTCGGTGGCGTCGTCCAGAACGCGTTGAGAAGGTTCGGTTTTTTTCAGGAAATCTCGAACCTGGCTGGGTGCAGCCACCCGCACAACCAACTGCCGGTCCAGTTTAACTTCCAATTCATCCAGGCGCGTCAGGTTGGTGGGGTCCGCCACCACAATCACCAGTTGGTGCTCAGTCTCTTCCAGAGGTAGAAACTCGTAGTGGAGCATCAGTTCGAGCGGGATCGTGCGCAACAGTTCGGCGTCAGGGCGCGATTGACGCAGATCCACGAATTGAAATTGATAACGGTCCGCCAGCTTTCGCGCCGTTTCCATTTCTTTCTCATCAATCGTCGCCTCTGCCAAAGCCAACCTCCTAAGTGCAGTGGTTAGTGGTTAGTTGCAAGGCACCAGCCACTAACCACTCGCCACTCATCACTATCCCCTGCTCTCAATGCACCATGGCCGCCATGGAAAACAGCGGAAGATAAAACGCGATCAGTACAAACGCCACCACGATGGCGATCAGCGCAATCATCACCGGCCCCACCAGTGCCAGCCGCGTTTCCAGATCAATGTTCACGTCCTCTTCATAGAACTGCGCCAGCGCTTCCAGCATGTTGGACATGGAGCCCGTAGTTTCCCCCACTTCGATCATATCCAGGGCGATGTAGGGGAAGAAACCGCTCATGCGCAAGCTCGCGCTGAGCGCCTTCCCAGCCGACACCTCCGCCTGCGCCCGGGCGATCGCGTGCGACAGCCACGGGCTGCCTACCGAGTCCTTGGCGGTCTCAAGCGCCGCAACGATGGGGGTGCCCCCCTGTAAGAGCGTCGCCAAGGTACGAGCAAACTCCGCCACGGAGAACTTAAGCAGGAGATTTCCCACCAAGGGCAGCCGAAATTTCAGCCGCTCCCAGGCCAGACGTGTCTGCTCGGACCGGGCCGCCGCCCTTACCAAAAACACCAGACCCACAATCCCCAGA
>JBEKQO010000383.1:0-6060 GCA_049519635.1 Terriglobia bacterium
CGTACAACCACCCCGGCGCCCAAGGCGCCACCCCTCCTGAATCAGGAGGGGAGTTGTTGAAAACGCTCCCCTCCTCAGATGAGGAGGGGTGGCGCGCCGAGCGCCGGGGTGGTGCTGACAGTACCAGCGCCAAGCGCCACAGAGTTTTTCGCAGCCTGTGAAGCGCCGCCCTTCCGCCAACCCCCAAGAGCGTCCAAGCGTAGTGAGAAATCCGGGTTAGAGGTTTGTTATGGTCTCGTGAGGGGCTCCCCACGGCCGCCCGAAACCGCTGGGCCAGCGACAGAACGATGTGCCCATTTTTACGAGATTGAGCGGCCAAAGCGGTTCGTCTCAAAGTGCAAACTGAAAGCCTCGATCCTGTGGCGAAGGGCAGAAAAAACACCTTGCCCTCCCCCCTGCCGGGTTTAGCGCGTTAACCCGCGGCCTTCCCATTGAGAGACGCCCTACTTCTTGTTGCGTGACGTGACCTGTAACGAGTCTGGGCGGAGCTGGCTGAGTTCAACTTTATTGCCGTCGGGATCCCTGATGAAGTACAGCAGGGTATTATCCGCCTGAACTTTTTTCGCCTTCTCGAAGGCGTCGTAGGGCAGAGGAAATCCCCGATCCTGGAGGGCGTGGAGAGTGGCCTGCAAATCCTTCACGAACAAGCCCAGGTGATTGACGGTCGTCGTACCCGCGGGAGCGGGCGTTATCCTTCCCGGGAAAAGTTCCACGAACGTGTTGGTATCCGACACGCGCAGATAGATCAGGCTCGGAGTGCCATCGGGACGATTCAGCCGGAAAGCTTCCTTTAATCCCAGTTGATCGACGTAGAAGTGCAGCGCCGGCTGCAAGTCTGAAATCGCCAACCCCACATGGCCCAGCGACTCTATGATCGGTTCTCTTGCATCGGCGCCGAGCGTGAGGGTGCCCGGCCCCCAAAGCATGCAAACCAGAATGCACATTATGAATCGTTTCATCGGTTTCTCCCTTCTTGCCGGCCCATTATGCCAAGCGACTGAAGCAAAACCAACGAGGAATTTATCGCCAGAGGATGAGTTACTGAAACGCAAGGCACTTATAGTGATATTGGCGCCCGAGGGGTACATGAGTTGACGAGAACGACACGCGGAGGATGTGACATCGGTATGCTATCGAATAAGAGGGGTTAGAAGTTGGATGCAACGTCGAGACAAGTGGACGGTAGTGGGAGCGCTCCGGACAGGCTGTTTACACGGCGGAGATTTCCTCCATGAGTGTGCGGGCATCAGGAGGCCGGTTATTCGGATCTTTTTGAATCATCCTCATTACCAGGCTGGCGACGCTGGGCGGAATGTTCAGTTCGGGGCGAACCTGATTGACGGGGAGGGGCGCCTCTCTTACTTGCCGGAGCGCGAGTTCAATCCCATTGCCCTCAAAGGGACGACGACCGGTCAGCATTTCATATAATACGATTCCCAGGGAATAGATATCGGATGTCGGCAGGTAGGGCTGGCCGGAGATTTTCTCCGGGGGCATGTAAGGAAGTGCGGCAATCAGTCCCGGAGGCAGATCAGAGTCCGAAAGCTCAGGCAATGCTTCTCTCACCCGGTCCAGGCTGAAATCGAGGAGCTTCGTTTGCTCCGACTTGGCGGTTCCCGTCAACATGATGTGTTCCGGTTTAATCTCGCCGTGCATCATCCCCAACTGCTGGCCCGCGTCGAGCGCGAAGGCGATTTCCCAAACGATGCGGCAGGAGCGGGCAACTCCGAAGGGATTTCTCTGCTCGATGATCTTGCGCAGATTGACGCCTCGCACATATTCGGTGACGAGGAACAATACTCCATCCTCAGCCTGGCCGAGGTCAAGAGTCTGGACCACGTGGGGATGCTGGAATCGCTGCATGCGCTGGTAATACTCGGAAAGCTGATTGATGAGGTCGGCGGTGGGAATATTCCACGGCGTAACCAGCTTCAGCACGCAAACACCGCCGCCGGGCGAACCCAGGGCGGTGTAGATCGGCCCCATGCGGACTTCCGCGACCAGATCGAGGATCTTATACCGTTGAGAAATCAGGCTCCCCTTTTTCCAACCCTCGAAGAAGGCGGGGACGGTGGTGGCCTCACCGGTGCGTTCTCTTCCCGCGGCTCGCCCCTCCGCGGGCGCAACGGGCGCCAGCGCCACGCTTTCTCCCTCGCCGGCTTCAATCGCCTTGATAACGGCAGCGCTGTCGGCGGGGCGGTGAAGGGGGTCTTTCTCCAGCATCGACATCACCAGGTCGGCGATGCCGGTGGGAATGCGCAGGTGGGCGGCCTGTTCATGCAGCGGCTTGGGAGATTCAATCACATGCGCCAGAAACCATTCCGCCTGAGAGTCCGCATGAAAGGGCAGTTCGCCGGCGAGCATTTCGTAGAAAACCATTCCCAAGGAATAGAGGTCGGAGCGGCCATCCATTTCCTTCTGTAGGACCTGCTCAGGCGACATATACTGAGGCGTACCGAGGGCGAAGTGCGTGCCGGTGGCGCTCAAGGCCATGGCGCCGGCCTCTTCCTTGAGTTGCCCTTCGCGGAGCTTGGTAATGCCAAAGTCCAGAACCTTGACCAAGTCACCTTGCTCGCCCTTCATCAGAGCAATATTTTCGGGCTTGATATCTCTATGGATGATGCCCAGTTGATGGGCAGCGCCGAGCGCCGAAGCAACTTGCTTGGCGATGGAGCAGGCGCGGGGAACGGGCAGCGGCCCCTCGCGCTGGATGACGTCGCGGAGCATTCGCCCGTCAATGAACTCCATTACGATGCAGTGGCGGCCGTCGTCGGTCTGGTCCACGTCGTCCACCCGGACGGCATTGGGATGTTGCAGGCGGCGGGCCACGAAGGCTTCACGCAAAAAACGCCGGACGAATTCCTCGCGCTCCGTTAACGCCGGGTCCATCACCTTCAGCGCACGCACTTCGTTGAACAGCAGGTGGAGGGCCTTGTAAACATGCCCCATCCCGCCCTTTCCTACCTTGGCGAGGATGCGATACTTGTTGCGGATCGTCGTGCCCACAGCATACGCAGCGGGGTCATCCAATTCCGCGCCATCGAGTGGGCAGAAGGCAAACTCATCGGGGTAAGGCGTCTGGCAGGATGGGCACCTTTTCATCGCAAGAGCCCTGTAAAAACAGCCAGAGTATATCACCAGGAAGGGGATAGCAAACAATTGTCTTACCGCCACGGACGGGGGAATAAGGTTTGTGCGCGCACTGCTCGGGAGGGATGTGCGGCGGACAGGGAGGGGCACATTCGAATCGCACTGGACACCTGCGCGCAAGCTTGGCAGAATGAAGGGTGCACTCAATACGGGGCGTGGCGCAGCCTGGTAGCGCGCTTGCCTTGGGCGCAAGAGGTCCGCGGTTCGAATCCGCGCGCCCCGACCAACATCCCAAAGGGCTTAGTGCCCAAAGCGGTTTCTCGAAAAGTATCAATTCGTAATGCCGATGATTCAGCCCTGACGCGCCAGCGATGGAAGGGAAACACAATGTCCAAGATTGATGAACTCAAGGCAGATATCGAGAGGCTTCCCAGTGAGGAGGTCGCCGAGCTTTCCCGGTGGTTGTCGGAAAAGGAATGGGAAGGCTGGGACAAGGAGATCGAAGCCGACTCTCAGGCTGGAAGGCTCGATTTCTTGGTGCGGGAGGCCCACGAGGAGAAGGCTAAAGGGACTCTCAAGGAATTCTGAATGCATCGCACTACCACTCGCTTCTGGAGTTCGCTGGCGCGCCGAAGCCACAATCCAGTGCTGGTTTGCTTGCAGGCCGAAGTTCACGCAAGATAACGAAGAGCATAACGACGAAAGGGGCCGCTCAATGACCATCACTTTACCGCTCGAACCTCAGGAAGAAGCCCGTCTCAAGGCTGCGGCCCAGGCCAAGGGCCTCTCGCCTGATGCGTTCGTGCGCGAGGCGCTTGATAAGATTCTCGCCGAAGCGGCCGCTCAGCCGGTCAAGCCTAAGAAATCGGCCTATGGACTGCTTTCCAAATACGGTCCTGGCCCGACTGAGGAAGAGATCGACGAGAACCGCCGGGAAATGTTTCGCGGCTTCGGCGAGGATCTGCCGTGATCGTCGGCGTTGCCGATACGCACACGGCCTTATGGTATCTGCACAAGAATCCGCGCCTGTCGGTTACCGCGCGGACTTTCATGGACGATGCCGCCCAAGGCGGCCATCACATCGCGTTATCTCCCATCAGCCTCGCCGAAATTGTCTATTTGGTCGAGAAAAACCGGCTATCGGTGTCCGCTTACGAGGATTAGCAGGCCGCCTTGTCTAATCCCGAATAGGTTATCGAAGAAGCTCCCTTTACCGCTGGCGTAGTTGAAGCGATGCGCCAAGTCCCCCGCGTACAGGTGCCGGACATGCCGGATCGGATTGTGGCGGCCACGGCGGTTTATTTGCGAGTGCCCGTCATCAGTCGAGACGGCCGCATCAAGTCTTCAAACATCCAGACGGTATGGTGATTTCCGCCCCGGCGCATTGCCCCGCTGGAGTGAGGATCATGGACTATCACATTCTCGAGGCACGCTATGTGGCCGGCCACGTCGTGTGGCTCCGCTTTCGCGACGGCACGAGCGGCGAGATCGATCTGGCGCCGGCTCTCCGCGGCCCCATCTTTGAACCGTTGCGCAATCCCGCCGTATTCAGTCAGTTCCAGATTCATCCCGAGTTTCACACGCTCGTCTGGCCCAGTGGGGCCGACTTTGCGCCCGAGTTTTTACGCGATAATGTGCGCGTCACCGTGTAAACACCGCCGCCCCAACTAATGGAGGGGCCGCAGACATTGCGAATCATGTAAGCGCCAGCCGGCGTGTGCATGGCGGATTCGCGCAGCTTGGCAATGCCGAAATCGACCACCTTGACGATGGTTTCGCCTTCGTCGCCCCGCGTCAGGAAGATGTTATCGGGTTTGAGGTCACGATGAATGATGCCCAGCTTGTGCGCGGCGTTCAGTCCTCGCGCCGCTTGCTGGAGAATCCCCGCAACCTCGGGCACGGGAAGCGCATCCCGCTGCGCGAGGGCCTGGCGGAGAGATTCGCCTTCCAAAAATTCCATGGCGATGTAGGGCGTGCCTTCATCGGCTTGGCCGGATTCGTAAATGGTGACGACGTTGGGATGATGAATGCGCCCCGTGGAAGCCGCCTCATTCTGGAATCGCAGCAGGAAGTCGGGGTCATCCAGCAATTTGCGGCTCAAGACTTTGAGCGCCACCGGGCGGTTGCCCACAGCAATCTGCTCGGCGAGGAAGACCGCACCCATGCCGCCCGCTCCCAGCAGGCGGACCAGCCGGAAACGGCGCGAAAGACTCGTAGCGAGAGTGGCGTCAAGGTCCGTCACGGTTGCAAGACCTCGGGCCGAGATTGTAGCGGCGAGTTCACCTCGCCACATGGCGGCGTAAAGCCGCCTCTACGGCAGGCGCTAAGTATACTAGCCTTGGGCGAATGACCTCGAAGCTGATGAGCGGCTTGCCGCGCCAGCTTTGGCTGATGCAACTGAACAGGCGATGCTCGATCTTGTTCCCCTTGCCGGCGCCCGGCGGGAAGTGACACACCACGATGCGCAAGCCGGTTTCGCCGGCGAGTTTCTGGAGCTGCACTTTCCCTAAGCGCAGACGCGGTCCGTTGCTTCCTCCGGCTTCCGCTCGCCGGCCCACAGCCGCGGAAGCTGAATTTGAGGAGCCCATTCTGGGGCGCACCGCCCCCCCCCCAGAACGATGTTTTCCTTCTCCCGGGGGAGAAGGTGGACCGCGGCCAGCGCTCTCCCTAGCCGTCGCGGGCCGGCTGAGGGGTCAGTTCCGCCGCTGCGGCCACGGACGAGCACCACGCTTTGAACCGCCTGGCGGTTTGGGCTAAGCTCCTGTCTTTTCATAAACATCCTGGCAAGGCTCGCATAAGGCATTTGCTTTCATCGACATCCTGGCAAGGTGGAAATGCAACATTTTCCCTACATGTGTTTTCAATAACATCGCGAAACTAGGTCGCATATTTTAATTCCCCCTTTTTCCCGCCCTCCGACTCGACCTCGAAGATAAACGCTTTTAATTGAAGGAGATATGATTTCACGGA
>JBEKQO010000384.1:0-6034 GCA_049519635.1 Terriglobia bacterium
GGGTTTTCCGCGAAGTTGCACGCTTCGCAGGAATTCTGTTTTACCCCATATTTCGGGGGTCCCCAAATGGTCTAATCAGATCCACCTCACTTCAGGCAGGTTCGACCGTGCATAATCTCGGTGTTATGAAAATGCTCCCCTTCTCAGTTGAGGAGGGGGTAGGGGGTGGTGCTGATTGCGACTTGATTTTTTGGCTTCAGGAGATAACCACTCCGGCGCTCGGCGCGCCACCCCTCCTGAATCAGGAGGGGAGTTATTTTCATCATTCATGACAAGCAAAGGCTCATGCGCGTCTGTGCGGTTGGACAGGTGGGTGAATGAAGTAAGTCGTTCCCCTATTTTGGACTCCTATAGATATGGCCCTTACGTTCCAGGCATCGTCATTTCTCCTCACGTATGTTTCTTACGTCGGCGCGGCGCCCGCTAGAATTCACCCCCGTCCCGCCGCTGGCGAGCCGCAAGGAGCCGTTCAGCACGGAGGTGATTAGCAGAGATGCCAGCCCGCAGTTGCAGGCCCGATCTTTTTCAAGGCGGCAAATTGGTGATGATGACTCGCAGACATTTCCTCGCGCTCCCGGCCGGCTTATGGTGCGCGGGCGCCTTCGCGCAACGCACCGATGCCATGCTCTGGAACCATTTCTCGCGCGAACTGGGCAGGTACGACCAACAACGGCGCGAGAGATTGACCCAGGTGCGAAGCCCGAGCCAATTGCAAGACCTGCAAATCCATGTCCAGCGCACGCTGATGGAAGGCATCGGAAAGTTTCCGGAGCGAACGCCACTAAACCCCAAGATTGTCGGTACCCTCTCGCGGCCAGACTATGTCATCGAAAAACTTATTTTCGAAAGCCGCCCCGGATTCTTCGTTACAGCGAGCTTATATCGGCCGATTGTGGGCTCGGGGCGAAGACCGGCGGTGGTGCAGGACTGCGGGCACTATCAAAGTGGCAAGGCGGCCCCTGACTATCAGCGCGCCTGCATCGGTCTGGCCAAAAAGGGCATCGTGGCTCTTATCTTTGATCCCGTGGGACAGGGAGAGCGTTGGATGTATCGGGATGACCGCGGGCAGCCGATGGAAGGTTCGGCGGAGCACAATGTGGCGGGAAGGCCAGCATTTTTGGTGGGGGTCACGCTGACCAATTACCGCATGTGGGATATTATGCGGGCGTTTGATTACCTGGAGTCCCGCCCGGAAGTCGATCGCACCAGAATGGGCCTCTTAGGGCACTCCGGCGGGGGGATGATGACCCTGCTGACGGCGCCGCTTGAGCCGCGCGTGCGCGCCGCCATGTCCTGCTGCGCCGTCACGAGCTTTTATCACAAATTTCTCAATCTACTGGACGCCGACGCGGAGCAGATCGTGCCCGGCATTTACCCGAATGCCGTTGACCATCCTGAGCTCATTGCGACCGTTGCGCCCCGGGCTTTTCTCATCGGCGCGGTGCTGCGGGATTTTGTGCCAATCGTGGGTACCCGCCGGACTTTCGCCGAGACAAAACCTCTGTTTGAACTGGCCGGTGTTCCTGATCACTTGGCAATGGTGGAATCGGACGACATTCATCGGCTGGACCGCAAGCTCCGGGAGGCGTGCTATACCTGGATGTTGAAGCACTTGGCCGAAGAAACCGGAAACGCCGGTGAACCCGAGATGGAGATCGAAACGGAAGAAAATCTGCGCTGCATGGCCAGCGGTTGCGTGATGGACGCGCCGGGAGCACAGAGCGTGTTTGATATGAGCCGGAACTTAAGCCGGGAGCTTGCCCGGAGCCGCAGAACCAGCCCGGCGGCGGGAGAGCTAAGGGCCTTGCTCAATTTGCCGGTAATGGCGCCGGTCAGGCAGAGCGCCGGCTCCATCGAATCTGAGCCGGGGATCATCGTGCCCTCCACCTTATGGAAAGCCCGTGGGGCTAATCCTACGCTCCTCATCGTTGCCGCCGAGAGCGGCCGCCAATCCCCCGACGTTAATGAATTGGCGCGCGCATTTAACTCTGCCGGGCACGATGTGCTGGGCGTTGATCTTCGCGGGTGGGGCCAAACTACTCCGCCGCAGCCCCCTCCGGACCCGGAACTTCCCCACCCCTACCCTTGGGACGGATTCTTTACCTTCAAGAGTTTTCAATTGGCGCGGCCTCTATTCGGAATGCGCGTCCACGACCTGCTCGCTACCGTGCGGGTGATGGCGGCGGAATACAGGCGGATCTACCTTGTGGGGCTCGATGCCGCGGGATTAGTGGCGCTTCATGCCGGTGTGCTCGACCCCTCGGTGGCGGGGGTTGCAACTTATCGAAGCTTGGTTTCCTGGCAGGAGATTTTGGATCACCCGTTGTATGCTGAGCCGACCTCCAGTTTCGTTCCCCGGGCGCTGGTACATTACGATCTGCCCGACTTGGCCAAGTCTCTCCGGCCGAGGCCTTATGTGGCCGTTGAGCCGTACGACTCGATGCGCCAACCCGTGGGTCCGGCGCGAGGGCCGGCAGCCAGCGAGATCTTGAAAGGCTTACAATTGTGAAACGAAAGATCGCACTTCTTATTTTCCTGATTGTCGTGGCCGCTTGGGTGGCCTGGCGACAGAACCCGAGAGTTGAGTCAGCACCGCTGGAGGGGAATCGGACGCAAACAGCTCTCCTTATCACCTTTGGCGTCGATGACAAAGAGGATGTGGACTGGAATGGTAGCGTTTACTGCCCTTCCTGCCGAATCGAGGGCTGGCAATTTGATTCCCGCGACGCGGTGGCGGGCAACTCCTGGAAATGTACCACGCGCCGCGAGTTGTATTGGGACACGCCTTATGAAAGGCGGATGAAACACACCTCCACCCGATGGAAGATCACGCGCAAAGGCATCTTGCTGGAGTTGCCCCAAGCGAGTTCGGAAGATTTTCGAGTGGAAACCCGTCAGGGTGCCTTCACCTTTCCTGCGAATCTCGTTATCGGCGATGTGCCGAGATTGTTCCTGGACGGCCGCGCCTCCGTCAGCGCCGTGCCGGCAACGGAAGCGCTCGCGAGCGAACCCACGGCAGTGGACGATTATCCGGCGCTCACCGAAGCTCAGGACGGCACGCTGTGGATGGCGTATCAATCCTGGGCGGATGGAGCCGACCGGATATTCGTTCGGCGGTTTATAAGCGGCACTTGGTCTCGCCCCGAAGCCGTCACCGACTCCTCGGGCGATTATTTTCGCACCGCCATCGCTCAGGACGGCGCGGGCCGTGTGTGGGTAGTGTGGGCGGCGCAAGTTGACTCCAATTTCGATCTTTATGCTAGATCGTTCGATGGCAAGCGCTGGTCAAGCGTCGAACGGCTGACGTCCGCCCCCAATGCCGATATCTTCCAAACGATGATTCGTGATGCCCAGGGAAACTTGTACCTGGCGTATCAGAGCGCCCGCGCAGGGAATTTCGATATCTACATGCGGATCTTCGACGGCCGAAGGTGGTCACCGGAAATACAAGTTTCCTCCGATCCCGCCGATGATTGGGAGCCGGCGTTAGCAGCCGCGCCTGACGGAACCGTAACGATTCTGTGGGATACATACGCACGCGGCAACTATGATGTTGTTGCCCGTACCTGGCACCAAGGCAAGCTCGGCCCGGTCTTTCCCGTTGCCGAAAGCGGGGCGTCGGAGGCTCGAGTTTCGGCCCAATACGACCGCCAAGGGCGGCTGTGGATAGCTTGGGATGAAGGCGACTGGAACTGGGGCAAAGACTATGGCTTGGCCATACCGGAAAGCGGGAGAGGGCTATTGGTGCGACGCCAGACGCGAGTGGCCGTGTTCGCGGATGGCCGGCTGGCGGAAACCGCCAGTCCCATCGCCGAATCCGTGCCCGAGGACCTGCGCCAGGTCTTTCATCATCCCACGATCAGGCTGGATGCGTCAGGCAATCCTTGGGTGTTCTTCCGCACCCGAGTGAACCTTCCGCAAGCGCCTACCCAGGTGCAGTTCCGGGCGCTCTGGCGGCTCGAGGCAACCACCTACCGCAATGGGCGCTGGGCGCCGATGATCGAGCTAACGCGTGGCTATGGCCGCATCGACATGCCCGCTTCGGTCGCCCTGCGGCAGGACGGCAGCCTGGCGGTGGCCTGGGTCAACGATGGGCGCGAGTGGCCCCTGGGCCGGCCCCAGCAGCCAGGCCTGCGCTTCGCGACGATTCCCACTGCGCCGGCCGGAACCCTGCCCCAGTTGGTAGCCTACCAGCCGCCGAGCGGCGATTTTCCACCCTCCCACCCGCACGAGGCCCAGGATATCGAGCGCGTACGTGCGTATCGCGCCGATGTCGACGGCCAGAAGTGGCGGATTGTCCGCGGAGATATCCACCGCCACACGGATGAATCCTGGGACGGCAACCGGGATGGCTCGCTGGATGACGCTTACCGTTACGCTTTGGATGCGGCCGGATTCGACTATTTAGGGGTTTGCGATCACAAGGGCGACCCGGAAGATCCGGCAGGCTATAGCTGGTGGCGGATCCAGAAGGCGGTCGATTTGTATACCCTTCAAGGCCGATTTACGCCGCTCTACAGCTATGAGCGTAGCGTTGAATGGCCCAACGGACACCGCAACGTGTTCTTTGCGCTGAGGGGGCGTCCGGTTCTCGACATCCCGCCGGCGGAGGAGCGCGGGGAAGTGGGTGCATCCGCCCTCTTCGCCTATCTGCGCCGCTTCGGGGGGGTAGCGGCGCCCCACACCTCGGCAACCGGCGCCGGCACCGACTGGCGCGATAGCGACCCGGAGCTTCAACCCATCGTCGAAATCTACCAGGGCTACGGCCAGGACTTCGGGGGGAATCAAGAAATGCCCGGCGGGCCGCGCGCGCCAACCGAAAAGCAAGCAGGCCGCTTTGCCGCCGGCTTCGTCATCGATGCGTGGGCCAAGGGAATCAAGATGGGTGTGGAGGCCAGCTCCGATCACGTTTCGACGCATATTTCCTATGCCTGCTTTTATGTAAATCAGGTAAGCCGAGAGGCCATTGTCGCCGCCATGAAACGCCGGCATTCTTATGCCGCCACCGACAACATCTTTGTCGACTTGCGTATGGGCGGGCATTTCATGGGCGACAGCTTCCAAGCGGCCAGTGTCCCGCCCCTGAACGTATACATTTCGGGCACCGGCCCGCTCGCCCGCGTCGAGGTGATTCGGAATAACCTGATTGTCTATAGCACCCGGGCAACCAGTTCAGAAATGCGCTTCACCTGGATAGATGCCCATCCTCCGGAAGGACAGGCTTGGTATTACGTGCGCACCGAACAATCCGACGGGCAGATTTGCTGGAGTTCGCCCATCTGGGTGCAGCGCGAATCGACCGAACGGCAATAACGGCAGCCGTCTCCATCTTACGCCCTGCTTCCTTCGGCGGATTGCCAATCGCTCCATGGCAGATTCCTTGCGGCGTTTAATTTCGTGACATAACGATTGGAAATATGCATCTCTCGCCAACACGATTGTCGCTCTGGAAGTCGCCCTCGTTTGTCAGCAGGAGACCCCCCTGTCCCAGGCCATCGCGGCGTTGTTGCCGCGCTGCACTCAAATCGTGAACTTTTGGGATGCAGGCCGTTTTCCTGCACTTAAATCGGTTCTGGCGCACTCTCGGTGCAAACGAGACCGAGCAGAACATCGCAACCGTCAGATGATATGGGCTTTGGCTACTTTCGGGTATCTTATGGTAAAGAGCAGCCCATAGCCGGGGGTGAAAATGCTCTAACTGATGGCCTTTATTTGTTTTAGCTTGGGCATTCGCCCCAAAGCTGCACCGAGAGTGCGCCAGAACCGATTTAAGTGCGGCGCGACAGCACCGGAATCGCGCCGATGCCTAAATTCGTCAATGAGGTTGCGCCTCAGGCTCCGAGGCTGCCTCGGAATATTTCTCCGCGAGGGTGCGAACGGCAACGTCCTCCTTCTTTTCGAGCCAGTCGAACCTCGTGGGCGCGTCCGCAAATCGCCGGATGCCGGTTGCCTTGATTGCCGCGTCCGGTACCTTATGAAGGGGGTTGTAACGGGGCTGGTGGCAATCTCTATAGGGGTCGTTCCGAGCGGCGTT
>JBEKQO010000385.1:0-6024 GCA_049519635.1 Terriglobia bacterium
TGCGAGCAGGAACTGCCGGGCTGACGTTATCCATGTTGATCCTCCTGCCGTATATAATACAGTAGGAGAAACAGAAAATCACGCCCTCTTTTCGAAAACGCCACTCTGCTGACGTGCGCCCGCGCAGGATGCCGCACTTGCCTTTTCCTGATGCGTCAAGTACGATGGCGAGACCTCCAGGTTGTCCTATGTCATCGAACGCTTCGGCCAAGATAGATTTGTTGCTGACGGTGGGTTTTGGCGCAGGACTGTACTATTTTTACCAAGGCTTTCGGACTTTTCGCGAATACCGCGTACTTATGGACACTCCCGAAATCCCGATTCGCAGCGTCGCCATGGGCCTGGTGGAGATTCACGGTAAGGCCACGGGCACCCCGCCCATACCCAGCCCGGTTACCCAAACACCCTGCTATTTCTACAAGGTGGATATCGAGCGTTGGGAGGACGGGAAGAATGCGGGATGGAAGCACATTACCACCGACATCGACGGAAAGAGATTTTACCTTGCGGATGCCACCGGCAAAGTACTGGTGGACGCGCACCAGGCGGAATACGATTTAATCCAAACCGCACGGGTTGAAACAGGGCGAAGCCTCGGATTGGGCTTTGGACGCCTCCTCTCGGGCATCGGCGATTCCACTGGGACTGCGGGGACCGCCGGAATTCAAACCGACCTCTGGTCCTATGCTTCCTCGGCAGTCTCGCGCCGGAGGGGTGGCAGCTTTTTGGGGGGAATTAGTGGCAGGGAGGAGCGCTACCGGCTGACCGAGCATCTGGTGATCCCCGAGCACTGGTACGACCTCACGGGGACCTGCGTGGAGAATCCCGAGCCTCAGGACGAACACGACCGCAATATGATTGTTAAGGGGACGAACGAGCCAACTTTTCTTATTACCTGGCGAAGTGAGAAGGAAATCCGGCGGACGCTGCGCAATCGCGCGACAAAGCGCATTTTCGGCGGTGCAATTCTGGCCGTGGCCTGCCTGGGCATCTTACTGGCAAAACACGGAGCGTTCTGAAGCCAAAGGAGAAACTATTCGATGGGCATAGCAATTTTGGTGGGACTGGTCATCATCCTCCTCGTCGTGGGGATCTTCGCTTACCTCATTACCATCTACAACAGCCTGGTGCGTTTGAAAAACGATATCGATAAGGCTTGGGCGAATATCGACGTCCTCCTCAAGCAACGGCACGACGAACTGCCCAAATTGATCGAGACCTGCAAAGGCTACATGCAGTATGAACAGAAAACCTTTCAGCTCATCACCGAGGCGCGGACGGCATTCATGAAGGCCGGTTCCATAGGGGAAAAAGCTCAGGCCGATAACATGATTTCCGGCGCGCTTAAGAGTTTGTTCGCGGTGTCGGAGAACTATCCGGAGCTGAAGGCCAACAACAACTTCATGCAACTCCAGAAACGCATCTCGGAACTGGAAGAAAAGATTGCCGACCGGCGCGAGTTCTTTAACGATGACGTCAACACTTACAATATTCGAATTCAACAGTTGCCCGACGTTTTCATTGCCGGCTTGATGCACCTGCAACATCGCGACCTGTTCAAAGTGACGGCGGAAGATCGCCAGGACGTCGATGTGAAGTTGACGTAGGGATTGACGATTGTCGATTGGTGATTCGCGATTTGTGAAGGGTGATTGCCCATTTGCTCATATATGCGCGCTGTTGATTCGACGCATCCGATTCCCGCGAAGCGGGAAACCGTGAGTAGCCGTAGGTAAAACCTGCGGCTACCCACCGTTGACCCGTGACGGGGCCATGCCCCACCCGGCTTATTTTAGCAATCGCCAATCGCCATTCACCCATAAAGAAGGGAGCTGGACATGGTACTCGCAGTTGTGCTCATTGCCATATTCGTGGTGGGGGCCATTGTCGTCATCGGCCTGGTCGTGTATTTCGTCGGCATTCACAATAACCTGGTGGCGCTGAAGAATGACATTGACCGCTCCTTCGCCAACATCGACGTGATACTTAAACAGCGGCACGACGAACTGCCAAAACTCATCGATACCTGCAAAGGTTATATGCAGTATGAGCAGAAGACCTTGCAGGCAGTAACGGACGCCCGCACTTCCTATATGCGCGCCACCACTCCCGCCGAGAAAACGCAAGCCGATGGCATGGTCTCAGGTGCGCTCAAGACTTTGTTTGCGGTGGCGGAAAACTATCCGGACCTGAAGGCCAATACGAATTTCATGCAACTGCAAGGCCGCATTACGGAACTTGAAGAGAAGATCGCCGCCCAGCGCGGCCGCTTCAATGAAGATGCCAATGTATTCAATATCCGCATTGCCCAAATCCCCGCCAACTTTGTGGCAGGATTCATGGGACTGCAACCTCACGCGCTTTTCCAAGCCCTGGAGGCCGATCGCGAGGATGTGAAAGTCAGCTTCACCTAAGAGTTGTTGTCCACGCCAATCCAGCCATTGCCAAGACCCCACCGGCGCCAGCCGCACGCGCACGGGCTTCACTGCTGCCCCGGGTTGTTCCCCACGAGCCTGGAAGGGCGGGGCTTTACAGGCTGCGGAGAAACCCGCCAATGCTGCCATCCTGAGTACGTTCGCTGTCATTCTGAGCGCAGTGAAGCATCTCGCTCTGCCGCTCAGGGTAAACTACGCGAAGGATCTCGCTCTGAGTGTTTTCAAGGCAATGCGAGATTCTTCGTCGCCGGGGGCTCCTCAGAATGACAGTGCCAACGGGTTTTTCCGCAGCCTGTTTAGCCCCGCCCTTCCAGCAGCCGTATCCAAGCGTGGTGAGAATTCCGAGTTGATCTCGGCGTGATGAATTGTGGCTTCCGAGGACGGCAGCGGCGGAACGCTGGGGGCTGGAAACAAAAAGGCCCGCTTGGGGGAGCGGGCCTGGGGAAAGGAGGAAATCTAAAACGGTTTATTGCTTATCTCTTCTTTTTCTTTGCCTTCTTCACTGCCATATTTTTCCCCTCCTTTGCTGAATTCACGAAGTCTGTGTGTAGGACCACAATTTGTGGTCGCACACTCCATTACCCCTATATGTAGTAGGCTTTGGCCTTTTTGTCAAGAGAAATATTGCGAAGGAGGGTTATTGCCTCCGAAGGGTAGATCTCCACCCTCGTTCCGGCGCAGAAGTTGCCGCCCGCATCCACGATCGCGGATGGTGGAAATTCCGATTTTATCAGCCAGTTCTTCTCTCTGCGGGCTGGGAACGGCGGGGCTTTACAGTCTGCGGAAAACCCCCCAGGACTGTCATTCGGAAGACCGGCAGGCGGTCCTGAGCAAAGCGAAGGATGAATCTCGCATTGCCATGACTATGCATAGAGCGAGATTCTTCGCTGCGCTCTACAGAAACTCGACGAGTAAGTCTTTTCGATCCACTGTCGAATAAACTGTCATTCTGAGCCCGCCTTTGGGGCGAAGAACCCCCGTAGTTTGCCCGGTTCATGAAACCCAGGAGACTGCCGGGGTCCTTCGCTGCTGCTCAGGATGACAGGTTGGGTGATGGGCTCTTCTAATCAAGTTTCTGCCTATCATGGGCAGCCGCAAGGCTGTCGATGCGCAGAATGACAGGGAACGGACTCAGGATGACAGCTTGGACGGGTTTCCCCCGCGTCAGGAGGGGCGGGGAACGAGCAACTGGCGCAGGGCCGCGGGGGTTTGCACAGGCGCGTGGCAGGCGGAGCCTTCGCAAACCAGCGCCACGGGAACGCCATCGAAAGGCAATTCCGGCAGCGTGGCGGCAAGGCCGGCGGCCAGATCGCGGGCCTGCACGATGCCCGGTTCGAAAGCGAAGACGCGCTTGCCGGCGCGGGGCGTTTCATACGCGGCGCGCAGAAGGCTTAGGGTGCGGTCATCCGTGGCGCTGCCCACCACCACCACGTCCACCGGCGCACGCAGGTGATGAATGAGCGCCAAGCCGTAAGTTGCCGCAAACAGCCCGTACTGCCCTGCCTTGGGCGCAAAGAGCGCCATCGTGGCTTCCGCCTTTTCGCCAAAATCTTCGCGGTCCGCAAGCACGTCCAGGCGATCGAGCACTTGTGCGGCCACCGCATTGGCCGCCGGCGTGGGTGAATCCTGGAAGGGCTTGCGTGTTGTCGTAAGGCTGCCGTGGCGGTCGGCCAGGTCCTGCGCGGTGTCGAAGAACCCAGCCTCCTTTTCGTCCCAGAAACGGCGGACGGTGGTTTCCATCAGCTCGAGCGCGCGCTCAAAGTAAAACTTTTTTCCGGTGATCTCATAAGCGTCGAGAAGCGCGGCAATGATGAACACCTGGTCTTCCAGCAAGCCCTCGATGCGCGGCGCGCCATCCACCAAGGTGTGGTACATACCCTTATCCTTGTCGTAACCTTTGGTCACCAGCAGGTCAAGAGTGGCAAGGGCACGGTCGCGCTCACCCTCTAATCCCAGAACTCGATACGCCTCCAACAGGGCGGAAACCAGCATTCCGTTCCAGCTCGCATAGATCGACTTATCGATGAACGGCGCCACACGCCGGGCGCGGGCGTCGGCCATCTTTCGCCGGGCGCTTGCCAGGAGTTCCGCGACTTTGATTTCGTCAAGTTTTAGGCGCGCGGCAATGGCGTCGAGAGGTTGGTCAATGAAAAGGACGTTTTTCGCCAGGTTGTGATGCATCTCGCCTTGCGGATCAATATGGTAATAAAGGGCGGCAACGCGCGCCTCCGGCCCGTCGAGTGCCGCATTCACTTCTTCCAGTGTCCAGGTAAAGTAATCGCCGTCGTCGTCCAGATTGATGTCCGCGTCCTGGCTGGCATAGAAGCCGGCCTCCGGATGCGACAGTACGTTTTCAAGGAACGCGAGAATTCCCAGGGAAATTTCGCGAAAGAATGGGTTGCCGGTAATCTGGTAGGCGCGCAGGTAATTTCCCAGAAGTCCGGCATTGTCGTAAGACATCTTCTCGAAGTGGGGCACAATCCAACGCTCGTCCACCGAGTAGCGGTGAAAGCCTCCGCCGATCTGGTCGTAGACGCCGCCCCGCCCCATATGTTCGAGGGTGGTGTTAACGATGTTCAGCGGCCACTCCTGGCGCGTCTCAAGGTAAGCCTCGATAAGCAGATCGATGGCGGTGGGGTGGGGAAATTTGGGGGCGCTGCCGAAGCCCCCGTTTTGCGCATCGAACATGCCACCGATGCCTTCCACGATCGCCCTCACCACTTGTTCGTCGGCCGCCGTCTCCCCTTCCTTAACCTGTTCCACCTCGCGGAGAGCCTCGGCAATCTTCGCGGCGCTTTCGTGGATCTGGTCGCGATTCGTACGGTAATTGTGCGCGATAGCTTCCAGCAAGCGCTTCATGCCCGGGCGGCCGGAGCGGTCGTCGGGGGGGAAGTAAGTACCCCCAAAGAACGGCTTACCGTCCGGGGTAAGAAAGGCCGTGAGCGGCCAGCCGCCCTGGCCCGTCAAGGCGCTTACCGCCGCCTGATAGCGGGCATCGATATCGGGCCGCTCGTCGCGATCGACCTTTACGGGAATGAAAGACTCGTTGATGACGCGCGCCACCTCCGCGTTTTCGTAACTCTCGCGGTCCATCACGTGGCACCAGTGGCACCACACGGCGCCAATGTCGAGCAGGATGGGTTTATCCTCCGCCTGCGCTTGCGCGAAGGCGGCCCCGTTCCACTCATGCCAAAGCACGGGCTGATGCGCGGCGGAGCGCAGGTAGGCGCTCGCGGCCTTCGCCAGTTCGTTGCCGGGGTTTTCAGAACTCATCGGTTGCACCCTGTATGGTCATCGAAAATGGGGTATATGGAGATCAGGCCCGCGTCAAGGCTCAGTCTATTGGACTGCCCGTCGGGGGCGGCAACGTCATAGTCACACGTAGCGCTCAGCGTACGGGCTCAAAGACCAAAGATAGGGGAAGTGAAAAGCCCGGGAGGATCTTTTCGTGTCTAAGGGTGTCGCCCTGCCGAAGGGTCTTCAGGGGGAGTGAGCTGTAAATGTCGACCTCGCACTTCTCCGCGTCAACCACCCGGATCAACTCAATACCGGCATCGCGATACTGCTGAATCTTCCGGCTCATCTCACG
>JBEKQO010000386.1:0-6743 GCA_049519635.1 Terriglobia bacterium
GAAAATATGGAGCCGTGTGGGCTTGCGGGCGTTGGGGTGCACCCCTCGGGTGAGACAGATTGTGATTTGACAGTTCGCCGTTTGCTGTAAAGTGCTGTTCATTTTGTTCGATCTCCGGCAGATTGGTCCTCGGTTGGTAAAGCGGAGACGGGCTCTGGTGGAGACCAACCATAGGCGGTTATTCGGGAGCAATGACGGAAAACGTGCAGTCCCGCATTGCCTAGCAAAGCCCCAAAGGGACGCGAGCCCCCTTCCGCGACTGCTTTTTAGAGCGACGGTCCCGAAGCGGCCTTGAGGTGCATTGCCGGGGTCGGTTTCTCGATGTGATCGATGACGAGAACCTCCACCGGCTCTGTGGCGGGGACCAACTTCAGTCCGAGCTGTTCTTCGAGAGCCGTGGAAATCGAAGGGGCGCCGCCTGCCACGCCGCTCCGGCTGTCCGAAGTCCATTTGAGATCGAACATGAAAGTCTTCGTCCCCAGTCCCGTCTTGTCGATAACGACACCGCCCGTGGGTCCGGCGAGCTTGCTGGCGAGGTCGTCCATCGTGCCGTAGATGGTCCAATTTCGAGGCATAAAGAAAGATGCCCCTGGGCGGCCTTCGAGCACCTTCTCCGTCAACTTCGGTCCTCCATGAGCGACGACCAGTTCGTAGACAGGCATTTCGCGGGTTTCGTGGTGCGCTTTGAGCTGATACCGGTCGGCAAGAACCGCTTGCATCATCAACCGCTGTTGTCTCAACTGCTCGTCCATGGGAAGCGTCTTGAACACCTCCAACTTTTCTGGATCCATCTCGGCCGACAGGATGTACCGGTCGGTCTCGGCCCACCCTGGAAAGCCGATTACCTGGTGCATACCAAGGCCGTATGAGTTGGCGACCAGGTTCAATGACGACACGTTAGAAAACGTCCAATAGTTGGGGATGCCCCACCACAGGAAACCGTCGCCATTATCGAAGGCGGTATCGGGATAGAACATGACCTCGTCAAAGGCCATGGGCGCTGGCGCGGCCCCCTGAGTCATTGGGGTATTTGAGGGCTGCTGACAATTGGAGGAGGCACCAGCCGCAAGCAGGCAGGTGACGGCGCACAGGGCGCCGATGTAAGTCGGCCGGTTGGAACGGGTAAACATGTGCATTCGGCTCACACACCTTTCTGGGTTAACGGAAAAGCAGGAATTGATTTGGTCAACTGGGAGCGGCGCAGATAGCACAACCTCGGCGCGTGTTCCTGCACTTTCTGGATCGAAAAGATAGACGCGACGATTGCATCGAACGTTCGAACCACAGCTTGAGGCAACTAACTTCGGCCGTGGATGGATGGAATTACGCATGTCATGCGATACCGCAGGCAGCAGGACTTGCAGAGGCCGAAACCAGACTTTATTGATTGGCCCTATCGGAACAGCTGAAGTCTTGCCCTTGTTACAAGGAACCTCGCAATGGATTTGTGAGCCATTCTACTCGCCTGCGCCCGATGTCACCCGCAATGGGCAATAACTTTTGAAGTTGTCGCGATCTTCTTACGCATTCCGGGCGGATGGTTGTCTATCCGGACATTACCCAATTTTCGAATTCTGCCCGGTTAGCCGGCGATTCGTCCAGAACTATCAAGATTCAGAATTGCGGTCGCGAACCGATTATCCGTTAGTGATTCCTGTTCGTCGTTGCTCTTTTGCCAGGGTCAACGATACGATCCGACATACAATACAGGGCTTGGAGCATTCCTGGAGGATCAATGGGTCGCAGATCGGTTTTGGTTATCGTTTGCCTTACGCTTTTGTCAGGCGCGGCCTGCTTTGGTCAACAAATCGTTATCAACAGAATAGCCCTGCTGCAAACACGGCTGATTCAAACGACGAAAAGTGTCGGCACCGCTTTTGTGGTGAATGTGGACAACCGCGAATACTGGATCACTGCGAAGCACATCTTCTCCGGCATCGAGAACGCACCGCCCGGCGTTTTCACGACAAAGACTGTTCAGGCCAATATCCTGCTGCCCTTCAGTAAAGGTGATAACGATCAAGACAAGAAGTGGGAAACGGTCACATTCACGACCATCGATCCCGGCAAAGACATCGATATCCTGGTACTCGTACCTGACCATTCCCTGACCAAGTTTCTGCCTGCGGAAAGCATGAAATTAGCCAGCGACGCCGACCCTGCGGATGAACACGCGCTCGTGCCCATTGGGGGAGATTGCGACTTTTTAGGCTACCCTTACGGCAGCGGCTGGAGGGCGAGCATACCCGTCTACACCCTAAACAAAGGCTCGAAACCGCCCGGTGATGACGGCAAATTCAAATTATCGGAAACCACGAAAACCATTGACTGGGCGTGGTCGCCTTTCGTAAAACGCTGCACACTTTCCGCCTCCATGGTCCAGAACGGTATCACCGTCTTCGTCCTCGACGGTATCAATAACCTGGGTTTCTCCGGCGGCCCGGTGGTGACAGGAAATGGGGGTTCGCTGGATGCCTTCGCAGTAATCTCGAGCTTCCACGCGGAACCGCTGGAAGTGCTGCCCGCACCCGAGCCAGGGCAAGCCTACGTAAGTCCGATCCCTCCGCCGCCCCCGCTGCCGGGACAAAAATCCAAGCAGCAACCCAGGCAAGTTGTCGAGTCGAACTCCGGACTGATCCTGGCCTATGACATTACTCCAGCGATCAAGGCAATTCACGGCCACCCGATCGGTCCTCAGCTTGCCGTGCCGGATGGAAATGGAAAGTAGCTGCGTTGAATTTTCCTCCGGTGCGTCCGGCTGGCGGTAGCATATTGTTTTAGCGCTTGAGGTCCCATGAAACGAGCTCTTCCCAGCTTCGCCGCATTGGTCTTCATCCCATTTGTCTTCATCTTATTTTTTAAGGCCGCGACCGCCGGGCTGCACGCTCAATCGAGCACCTCGAGCATCGCGGGCACCTGGCAGATCCAAGAACCTCAAAGGCTGAGCAGGGTCCATGGAAAATGAATTAGGCAAAGTTGAGCAGGTCGCCAAGAAGGATTGGCCCGTGGTGATGAGCTGGGTCGGAGGCATCACGGCGCTCATTGGTTTATTCGCCAGTGCTGCCGGAGGCATTGCGTGGTTTATAAAACATCACGAGCAGACGGCCGAATTTGCAGCCAAGATGGCTTTGGCGCAGGAGCAGGAACAGCAGGGACAGTATCAGGAATCATTGCAAAGCGATGACGAAATACTCAAAACAAATGCCCTTTACCGCCCGGCGCTCGACCAGCAGTTGAAGACAGCCATGCAGTGGGTTGAGGATTTTCATGTTGTTGCCCAAGAGGATCAGAACCCAGCCAGCCTGGCCGCGCCCGCTCTCGACCAGATCATCGCCATACTCGATGGCGGAATGACCCGAACCAAAGGCTCGCAGGAAGCGGACGTGCAAGCCCATCTTGGCTGGGCTCATTGGCTGAACCAGCATATAGCAGAGCGAGAATTTGGTCCCGCTGCCGAAAACAACCTTCGCGCTGCGCTCGCGACCGATCCATCGAACGTTTACGCCAACGCCATGCTGGGCAACTGGATGCTCCAGAACAACGGTAGCTTCCCCGAGGCAATACAGCATTTCAGCGCCGCGGTCGCAAGCGGCAAAGCCAGGCCATACGTAAGAACGCTGCAACTCGGCGGCCTTCTCTATCTTGACCAAAAAGGTGCAAGAGCCGAGTTAGTCAAAGTGGTAAACGACATGCGCAAGTCAGAAGAGCCGCTCGGCGAAGAGCTAAAGGAGCGCATTCTGGGCTTCTGCTTCGATCCCGTCCAGATCGATTATGGGGAGCTCGCAGAATCGCTCTCCGCGGCTCCTCCTGATGAAATCTGGCAGACTTACTTGTGGCTCGACAATCTGCCGCAAGATGCGCAGGGCCAAGGCTGGGTCCATGACTTCGTCTCTGCAAATATGCTGGAGCTTGCCGGCAATCGCGAGGAAGCGCTGGCGAAGTATCGCCTGCTGCAAGAGCAAATGCCGAATCAGCCGGGCTTATTCAAGAATTCTGTCGACGCTGCAGTTGCCAGGCTCTCCCAACGATAGCTCGACCGATCATCGCGCTCCAATCGCTGGGCAATTCAATTGCCGATGTTGATGACAGCCGACTTTTGTGGCTCGGGATGACAGGCGCATGGCCCCTCCAGGGCCGGGCCCCTGTGCGCTTGTCTCATCCCTCGCGGGCCGGCGAAGACGGTGGACGACTGATACAAAACTCCCCAATACGGGAGCTTCTTAGAAAGATACAGAATGCAAGTTGAACATAAAAAGAACAATCGCGAAGTGTATGCGATCCCACCCATCGAGCAAAAAACGCTCGATGGATGGGGCACAGTTTCATTCTCCCGTGGGTCGGCAATGCCGGTGGGGGACTGATACAAAACTTCCTGACACAAAAAACTTTTGATACAAAACTCGCTGCCAAGGGAGTTTTTCGGCGGCCTGGGGAATCCGGCGGCACAAAATCGCCGATCTTCGCTTTTTATTCTCCTACCACAGTCCGGATTGTCTGTCCAGTGGGGGAACCAAAGCAGTAAACCCTATATCTTGTGGTGTTGGAATTTTATCGGCCTATTAGTCGGCTTTCTTGAGTAATGCCCGGATTTTAGACAGTTTACCCCGATTTTTCTCTTTGCATCGGCAGAGAACCGGGGTACTATCGTCAGGAGTTGGAAATTTTTGGAACTATTTGGCACTTTTTGGGGAAATCCGAACCAAGATTCTAATCGGAGCCAGGCAACGGGTTTTCAAAGGCAGTTGCATTTCCACAGAGAGTGTACTCCCTTTGGGGCTCTGGACATGGGATTCCGGAGGCAAAAGCGGCTGGGGAACCAGTTTGGCTAACCCGGAGGGGCGACGGGCTGAGGTTCAAACAAGAGATGGTGCGGGTCTGGAGACCCACACGACAGCCGGTCTGGAGACCGGCGCTACAAATTAGACCGGCGCTACCAGGTTCGGACCGGCGGTACGAAAAAGCGGCAGGCGGTGAGGCAGGCAGATGTTCAGGGGCAACCATCCAGCGAAGGTCGAGGAGAGCGGGCGGCTCAAGGTCCCGGTTCCCTTCAAGCAGTTGCTGGACGCTGCAAACATTACTGACCTCTATGTGACTACCGCGGACGGGGAGCGGGCGCAGATTTGGCCGCTCGATGAATGGAAGAAGAACGAGTTGCGACTGAAGAAACATAGCGTCGGGAACAAGGCTGTGAAGAATTACCTCGATATGACGGGCTATCACGGGCAGGAAGTGAAGATGGATGCCCAGGGACGGTTTGTGCTGGGACAGATTCTGCGGAGCCGGACGAAGCTCGAGGGCGAGTTGGCGGTGATGGGCAGGATCACGCATCTCGAGGTGGTGAGCAAGGCGGCGTTTGAACAGACGATGCCGGCCAGGATTCCGACGGAAGACGATTTGAACGCGGTGGATGCAATTCTCTCCGCGGAGGGCGATGTTTAAGCCCTCAGGGTTTAAGCCCCTCAGGGGGGCCGCATGACGCAGCAAAAAGCACGCCATGTGCCGGTTCTTTTTCAGGATGCATTGGATTTCCTCTGCGTGAGGCCCGTTGGGACTTACGTGGACTGCACGCTGGGCCTGGCGGGACATGCCGAAGGAATTATGCGGCGCCTGGGGCCTGGCGGACGGCTGATTGGTTTCGATCGCGACCCCGAGGCGCTGGAGTTGGCAATGGCGCGGCTCGTAAAGGTTGCGGCGGAGATGGGCAGTCAGGCGCCGCAGCTCACGTTGGTTGGCGAGGCCTTCAGCCGGATACGGGAGCACGTGGAACCGGCATCGCTGGATGGTTTGCTGGCCGACTTCGGCGCAAGCAGTATGCACTTCGACGAAGCGCGCAGAGGATTTAGTTTTCAGGCGGACGGGCCGCTGGACATGCGTATGGATACGCGCAGCGGGCCGACCGCCGAACAAGTGGTGAATGAGATGGAAGAGCGCGAGCTCGCAAATCTCATTTACGAATACGGTGAGGAAAGGAGGTCGCGGACAGTCGCCAGAGCCATTGTGCGGGGGCGGCCGCAACGCGGACCTTTCAGGCGCTGCGTATCTTCGTAAACCAGGAATTGGACGAAATCCGGGCTTTGTTTGAGGCCGCACAGAAATTGCTTAAGCCCTCCGCACGGCTCGTCGTGATCGGCTTTCATTCTCTTGAAGATCGCATTGCGAAAGACAGTATTCGGGAAGGCGCGCAGCAGGGAATCTGGAAGATTCTAACCAGAAAGCCCGTGACTGCCGGTGAAGAAGAAATGAATCGCAACCCGCGTTCGCGCAGCGCCAAGCTTCGCGCCGCGGAACGGCAATAAAAGGTTTGGCGGGGAGAGGAACGAAGATGGCGGCATGTGCAACAACATATTTAGAGTCGGGCCGCGGCTGGGGAGCGCGGATTGCCGAGCGCAACGCCGAGCTGATGGCGCAGCAGGCGCTGCTCCGCCGCCGCGTGCGCACGCCGGAGTTCTACTTCGCGAGGCACTTTGACAACTCGCGCCTGGTGAAGGCCCCTGACCCGGTGCGGGTGCGTGAGATGCGCGTGTTTTCGGCCGCCGTCACCGTGCTGTTCTCGCTCATTATGATTTACGGCTTGCAGCACTTCTCCGCCATCGAGAGCAGCTATCGCGTGGAGAGCGAGAAGCAAACCCTCGACCAGTTGCGCGAGGAGAACCGCCAGCTTCACCTGAGCGAAGCCGAGCTCACGCAGCCGGGGCGCATCGACCAGATGGCGCGCCAACTTGGGCTCGACGAGCCGCAGCCGG
>JBEKQO010000387.1:0-9392 GCA_049519635.1 Terriglobia bacterium
CGTCCAGTGCTTGTGCATCCTCACGGTATTCCTTCTTGGTCACGCCCTAGCCCAAACTCAGGTTCCAGCTAAGGGTGATTTTAACCCTAAGACCAAGCCCTACAACGAGCGCACCTTGGCAAGAGTCTTTGGGAATGTTGGCGGATGGTGGAGTTTCATGAATGAAGGCGATAAGGCAGCATTCCTGGACGGCTATCAGTTTGCGATGAGGCAGAGCCTCTCGTTAAACGAGCGTCTCTGCAAGGCTGTCAAGGATGGGTTGGTCCCTACCAGCGACCAAAAGGCGTTTGACAAGGAGATGGACTCGGCGTTGCTTGTTTGTATGCTCGCCAGTTCTTTCGATGGTTTTGAAAAGATCACAACTAAAGACTTGGACGATTTCTACTCAGACCCAGTAAACCAGCCCATCGTGCTGGAATGGTCGATGGGGTATCTACGTGACAAGGCACCCGGTACAAAGACGGAAGGGCAGCTATTGGACGCCTTGAGAGCGGAACAGAAGGACGTGCACGATTGCAGCAAGTACCCGAATCTTTGCAAGCTGGGCGCTAAAGAGTCCCAATCCCCTCAATGAGGCTTTCATTTTCACGTGTGCTGGGGGGGTGCCCCGACAAGGCCGAAGGCCACCCGATCTTGTGAGGGATAATCGAGATGTAGACGCCCGCCTTGCGGATCGGTGCGGAAGATTGTCTCCATCATTTGATCAAAGATTTCGAATTCCTGTGTGTGTTCTATTTCTCCGGTCGTCTCCACGGTCGCAATTCTTCTTGCAGACCCATAGCGGCCCGCTTGGCCTTAGCATTGATGTCCATCAATTCCCCATAACGCTCCAGATCTTTTCGGGTAACTATGTGTTCGAAAGCTCGTTCGGCTGGAGCATTTAGAGCCATCTCAAATTGCGCACGAATATCACCTTCCACAGAAAATCTGCGCCTAATCTGCCAAGCCAGCAGATCGGCCGCCTGGATAGGAAGAAATTTCTTTTCATCTTCGTAATATATGTTGTGCACCCTCCCTCCGAACTGCGGAAGGTCTGCGCATTGGCCATAGAGGCGGAGAGATGGTTTTTGAATCCGTTTTTCGCAAGACAAGTCAAATACGAATTCGATGGGCTGGCCGATTCCAGCGTATTTTTCAACGCTAGTGGCAGCAGCCATAAAGCCAATAAACAAGAAAAAGTAGGCGTTGTCCCACTTCTCTGGGATATAGGGTTTTATTACCTCGTTGTAGTCCGTTTGCATCACACGTACGTGAAACGCACGGTTTGCAAATTTGCCGATCACGTTTATGAACCGATCAATGCGGCGATTGCGCGCATCTTTCGAAACTCCAGCCCATTGGCCATCAGAGCGAAGGCTTTCTGCTTCGCTGGCTTTGAAATACTCAAGCTTCGGCGAGCCATCCAGAACCTCTCTCCACGACCCCTCGAAAGCATCCCAAGCCTCCATGGTGCCAACGTATCCAGCGAGTACGTACCACGGCGAATCGCCACCGCTTCCGCTGTCGTCAATAAATGCTTTCAACATGTGGTCATATCCCTGATTGAAACCGTCATTCCTCAATCCAGCTGGTTGTCCCAAGTTTAGTCTTTGAGACCTGGGATACATGGAGGATAGCCGAGCAGGACCGGTAGGCCGGGGATTCATCCCCGGCAACACGGCAGCCTTTCGGGAACGGGGTTTTAACCCCTGAGGTTTGCTTTTCGCTCAGACGGCTATGCCTCAGGGCCTAAAGGCCTGGTTGATCTCGCGCATTCTTGTCGGGGATAAATCCCCGACCTACCAGCCCGGCCGATGCCGACCACCTCGCACACTAGGGTTAAAACCCTGACCTACCGCCCGAAATGAGGCCCTGCCCAGCCTACCGCTCGAACCGACTGGGCATAGAGTCCAGCCTGTCCAAAAATCGCGTATGCACGAAGCCCCAATCGACCAGCCCCCGCTTCCCCGGATTCGCCGCAATATAGCCTAGCTGTCTTTGAAAATCATCTCCGTCGCGAATCCGATGCTCATGGAATCCCACCTGCCAGATTTCTCCTGCAAATTGTGCGCGCATTTCATGCGAGAACCCGCCCTTGATGCACTGTGCGCAGCGCTCAATTGTCTGGTTCGGCGCGGGCGTCAGCAACACGTGCAAATGTTCCGGCATCACGGCGAATCCGTGCAGCTGGAATCGTCCTTGATCCCGATAGTGGAAGAGCGTCTCGACCAGCAGCTCGGCATGTCTTGTCACAACAAACAGCGCACGTCTTTGGTATGACGTGGTCGTCAGCGCATAGGTTTCCATATCGGTTCATAAGAGCATACCTCAGGGGATAAATCCCCGTCGGCGACGACGGCTTGTGCCGGGGTTAAAACCCCGGCCTACCGCCCGACAAAAACCCATCAAGCTATCGTTCGCCACGACGTCATTCAAGGTCTCGCCTTTGAAACCTTGGATTCATGGAGGATAGCAGAGCGGGAGCGGTAGGCCGGGGATTCATCCCCGGCAACACAGCAGCCTTTCGGGAGCGGGGTTTTAACCCCTGAGGCATGCTTTTCGTTCTGACAGACATATTGCAGGGGATAGGGAAGCGCATACCGCAGGGCCTAAAGGCCTTGCGATTTCGCCGATTTGAAACCGGGGATAAATCCCCGGTCTACCAGACCCGGCCGATTCCAACCGCTTTTCGCCGGGTGCCCCATCCTTCGCCTTTTTTCTGTCGAAGGGTGGGAGACCATGGACCATCCCCGCTTCGCCGCCCTGCCACTCCCCGCCTCATCCGTTTTGCAGAGATTTACCCCCTTCCGGCGCATGATAAAAGATGGCGGAGATAGACGCAGCATGGGCAGTTCCCCATCGCCGTTGGACCCGCCTCGTGCGACGAAAGGAAAACTCAGTATGTCTCTGTCCGCTTTAGGTCTGCTCGAATCCGGCTCCGCCTCCGCTGCGGCGATCACGAACCCTGCCATCGCCAGATGCCGCGAAGCCTGGGAGAGCCGCTACAAGGCCGAAAAATCGAAACGCGAAAACAACGTCGTCGCCGCAGTCCACGCGGACGCGTCCTACTGTGACGCCATGCCCCCTCTTCTTGATTATGAAAGCATCCGCGATTTCATCGCCTGCACCGCGCACGGCATGCTAATCGGCGCCATCCAGCACAAGGACGGCACGCGCCTCCTCTACGCCGCGCAAGTCGCCCTCGCCACTCTCCACTGCCAGCCGCGGGAGACCAGGCCGCCCGGAAGGCAAAAAAGTTTACTAAATAATTAATCCCCCCACCCCCTATATTTATTTTCAAAACCTTGCAGATTATTTCGGCCCGGTGTCGGGTGCCCTACCCATGACTTCCCACCCACGAGGGTGCCCCGGTCAGGATTCCCGGACTTGGGATCCTGCCGATTCTTGCCGAACAAGATTGGCCCCATCGATGCTCCGTGCCCAACCTTAACACCCAGCCCGATCCGTTTGGCGGTAAACTGAATCCTGACGCGCTCCGCAACCGGAGCGCTCTTCCCCAGGAGGAATCATGCCGCAGAACTTGCTTGACCAGTTGCGCCAGTACACCGTGGTTGTGGCCGACACCGGCGACATGGAGGCGATGGCGGAGTTCCGCCCCCAGGACGCCACCACCAACCCATCGCTGATTACCGCCGCCGCACAGATGCCGCACTACCAGCCCTGGCCATCGCCTTCGGCAAGAAGATTCTGGCCATCGTCCCCGGCCGCGTATCGACCGAAGTGGATGCCCGCCTCAGCTACGACACCGCGGCCACCATCGCCCAGGCCCGCGCCATCATTGCCCAATACGACCAAGCGGGCATCGGCCGCAACCGCATCCTGGTCAAGATCGCCTCCACCTGGGAGGGCATCCGCGCCGCCGAAGTGCTGGAGCGCGAAGGCATCCATTGCAACCTGACGCTGCTTTTCGGGTTGCACCAGGCCATCGCCGCCGCCGAGGCCGGCGTCACCCTCGTCTCGCCCTTCGTCGGCCGCATCCTCGACTGGTACAAAAAGGACACCGGCAAAGACTTCCACGGCGCCGAAGACCCCGGCGTCCTCTCCGTGACCAAGGTCTACAACTACTACAAAAAGTTCGGCTACAAGACGCAGGTGATGGGCGCCAGCTTCCGCAACATCGGCGAGATCGAGGAGCTGGCCGGCTGCGACCTGCTCACCATCTCACCGGCGCTGCTGGCCGAACTGGAAGCTGCCGTGGGCGACCTGGCGCGCAAGCTCTCGCCCGAGGCCGCCCGGGCGCTGCCCATCGAAAGGATCGCCGTGGACAAGGCGGCGTTCGATGCCATGCACGCCGCCGACCGCATGGCCACTGACAAGCTGAAGGAAGGCATTGAGGGCTTCTCGGCCGCGCTGGTCAAGCTGGAAACGCTGCTCGCCAAGCGCTTGGCCGAACTGGAATCGCGCGCACCGGCAACCGCGTAATCGCGGCGCATCGATGAGCGCAAGGGGGCGGCCAATGCGGTCGCCCTTTTCGCTTCAGGCACCAGATAAATCCGCAATCGGCCCATCACACTGCCAACAGAATCGTCAATCCTTACTTGAAATTCATATCGATTCCGATAAGGTATCTGTTACAGCGGCATGAACGGGCAATGGCTGGCGATCAATGCAGGCAAACAAGCAACCGGCCAATACCCCTCAGCAGACCGGCAGTTCGCGGCCACGGGAGGTTTGCATGCAGTCTCAGACTCATCCACTCGAACCCTTCTTCCAGCAGGCGGTCCGCAACAGTTATGAAGGCAAGCTGGGACTGCACGACCCGGAGGTGACCGGCTACGTGGCGCATCTGTTGTGCGAGTTCACCGAGGCCGACAAACTCTACAAGGTGCGCGACACGGCGGGCCGCCCCGTCGAGGAGTTATCGGAGATGATGCGGGCTTCGGACCCAGTCCACGGCAGCGCGCCATCGTTCGATGCCGAGCGCGCCGTGCGCAAGCATATCGGCGACTATGCCCTCTTCGTCGCCGGCATGTATCCCGAAGCGATGGACTCGAACCGCCATCGCCATCGTCCAACCATGGGCGAACTTATCCATGCCGGCAAGGAGAGTTACTTCATCGTAAGTCAGTTCAACCTCTGCGAGTATGAGCGCGAAGCCCCGCTGTTTGCGCGCCTCTCCGACCGCTTCGAGCGCTGCATTCTCGGACTGACGCTGGTGCGCGAAGAGCTTGCGCCGCGCAAGCCCCTCATGCTGCCTCCGGCCATCAACTAGGGTGTGGCAGGGCTTGGCGGACAGGCGCCGTAGTCCTTGGACAGATGGTCGACCAGAAACTGCGGAGCGGGACCGGCGGACCCTTTTACCCGCTTTCCGGAGACGCGAACGCGTTCCCCTGGCTTGATCGCGGCTGTCGCTCCCACAAGAGTGTACATCTGCCGATCATCCCTGTTTTCCAGTCCAAGGCCGTTTGCCCCGAGGACCGTGCACCCGGTAAGTCTTTGGCTATGGTGAACCGAGTAGTAGATGCCGATTCCGATTCCCGCGCCTATGGCGGCGATGGCAACAACAATCCAGGCCGCGTCGGATTTGGTAACACCGCCGATGGGGGTGCTCGACTGGGCGCTCGCCGGAGTGGTTGCGGCTAAGGCCATGGCGCAAGCAACCAGGGTGGCAAGGATCTGGTTTCGTCCTGCTTTCATAACGGACCTCCATTCAATTCAGATTCCATGTTTCCCCCGGCCATGGCTGGCAGCGCACCTGAATTGCAAGGCTGTAGACCGTGCCATTGAAGACACGCCTCGAAACAGTCGGTGACCGGCAGCTTTAGGAGCGGACCCAAAATCTTCGAGAAGTTACGGGTGGAACAGGGGAAGAACTACTGCATTCTGGCACACATCCTTTTGAGTTTGCAATTGGATTCTGCAGGTCTGGCGTCGTTCATTCGTCGATCCGCCCAGGCATGAGAGGCCCCCGGTCTCCGCAGCCTTGGCGAAAACCCCGGGGCTTCTTCTTACTCTTCGCTCCGCACAGTTTTTCACTCCGACCAGACGCCCAGCACATTGCCCACTCCGTCGCAGAAGTGGAAGCGCCGTCCGCCGGGAAACGCAAAGATGGGCACAACGATGCTGCCGCCCGCGGCCAAGACGGCTGCCTCGGTCGCCTCCAGGTCGGCGGAGTAAAGCACGACCAGCGGCGCAGTCTTGGCTTGCGCCTCATGCGGATCGGTCTTGTAGAAGCCGCCGCCCTCAACGCCCGCGCCCGCAAAGCTGATGTAATCCGGACCCCAGTCCTGAAAGCTCCAGCCGAAAACGGTCCCGTAGAACTTCTTCGTCCGTGCGATGTCGGTGGATGCGAACTCGATGTAGGTGATCTTGTGGTGCAGTTCGGAATTGCTCATGGTTTCTCTCCTTTTGCTTGGATGTAAGTGGAGTCGCGGAAAGGGCGGCGCGGATTCAAGGCGCGGGCACACCCTTTCCAGGCGTGCTTCTGAAGCGCCCCCATCCGCAATCCCTCAGAAGCGGGAGAGTGCAGGTAGAGCCCGCAGGTTGAATGCAGCGCGCGGACTCGCGAGGTACGAGACAAAGATACCAAAAGCCCGCGCCCTGCGCAATCAAGAAACAAGCACGAGCTACAGGATGTACCGGCTCAAATCCTGATCGCGCACGGTGGAAGCAACCATCTGCTTCACATACTCGGCGCCGATGAGGAAGACCTTCTCCGGGCCGGAGGCGGTCATCCGCTCCTCGTAGGGCAGAGGCGCGGTCGACTCGCGCCTGATCGTCTCAGAGAGCGCCGCGGCAGCCGACTCGTCCGGCGCGCGTCGGGCCACATCCGGCGCCAGGAAGCTCACATCTTCAAGCACCCGCTCCATGATCGTGTGCAGACGCCGCGCCCCGATGTTCTCGGTCTGCTCGTTCACCTTGAAGGCGAACTCGGCCATCTCGCGCAGCGCCTCGGGGGCAAACTCCAGTCTGACTCCCTCGGTCTCGAGCAATGCCGAGTATTGCTTGGTCAGCGATGCTTTGGGCTCGGTGAGAATGCGCAGAAAGTCATCCACGGTGAGCGACTGCAACTCGACCCGGATGGGAAAGCGCCCCTGTAGCTCAGGGATAAGATCGCTGGGCTTGGAGACATGAAACGCGCCGGCGGCGATGAAGAGAATATGGTCGGTGCGCACCATGCCGTAGCGAGTGTTCACCGTCGTTCCTTCCACGATGGGCAGTATGTCGCGCTGCACGCCCTCGCGCGAAACATCGGGCCCGTGCCCGCTCTCGCGTCCGGCTATCTTGTCGATCTCGTCCAGAAAGATGATGCCGCTCGATTCCACCCTCTCGGTGGCCGCGCGATTCACTGAATCCATATCGATCAGCCGGCCCTCTTCCTCCTGAACCAGATAGTCGAAGGCGTCGCCCACCTTCAACTTGCGCTTCTTCGAGCCGCCGCCAAAGATGTTCGGCAGCATATCCTTGAGGTTCATCTCCATGTCTTCAAGGCTCTGGTTGCTGATGATGCCGAACTGCGGCGTGTTGCGCTCGCGCACGTCCAGCTCGACCATGCGCTCGTCCAGCTTGCCCTCGCGGAACTGCTGGCGCAGCTTCTCGCGCGAGCGCTGGTGGCTGTCGCTTCCGGGCAGCGTCAGTTGGCCCTCGATAGCCGGCTGCGCGGGCGGCGGAGGCGGCAGCAGCACGTCCAGCAGCCGTTCCTCGGCGTTCATCTCCGCCCGGTCTTCCACCTCTTCCAGGCGCTCTTCGCGCACCATGTCGATGGCGATCTCCACCAAGTCGCGAATCATAGATTCCACATCGCGGCCCACATAACCCACCTCGGTAAACTTGGAGGCCTCGACCTTGAGGAACGGCGACCCCGTGAGCTTTGCTAGCCGCCGCGCGATCTCCGTCTTGCCTACACCCGTGGGGCCGATCATGATGATGTTCTTGGGCATGATGTCGTCGGCCAGGTCGGGCGGCAGCTTCTGGCGGCGCTGGCGATTGCGCAGCGCGATGGCCACGGCGCGCTTGGCGGCCTTCTGGCCCACCACGTGCTTGTCCAACTCGGTGACAATCTCGCGCGGAGTCAGCTCGTCCAGCGAGAGCTCCTGTTCTTCGGCGGATGCGGGAAGATAAATGGCCATTCAGTTCCTGATTCAGTCCTTAATTACAGTCAGATTACTTGAAGGTGTCGAGTTCTTGTCAATATCCCACTTGTCATCCCGATCTTTGTACTGTGCGAGCAGATCCTGTTCCCGCTTCATCTCTCTTTTTCTTGTCTCAGACGATTTCTTGGGGAGACAGAAGGACATACATACAATGTTCGCCTTTTTGTCTGAACCATCTCTTTTCTTCGTGCGGTATTCATAGTTCAGATTGATCTGTGCTGCCTCCTCCGCCTTTGCGACCGGCAAAACAATACTCTGATAATCATTTGGCGATCTGACACAGATAAGCACCACGACATCAGCCTTAAAGGAGTTACCAGCCACATTAAACATATCTGCATTGTCTCGGATATGCCGGTCCTTGCAGTATCCGTATTGGAACCACCATCCTTTGAGGTACCGGCAGCCTTTCACCTGGATCTGCCATACCTTTCGGTCTTTGACAGCCAGCAAATCGACATTTGCCGCGAATCCCTCTAAATTGAGATCGCGAACTAGGAATCCTCGAAACTCTAGCTCATTCGCTACGATCCTCTCGGCGATTCTTCCTATGTTTCCCCTTCCAATGTCTGTAGTGCTCATTGTGCTCCTTCCGCATTTAAGCAGCTGAGATGCAAATGGTAAGCTCTTGATTCCCTCAAAGGCTAAAGCCCGCGCTTCTTTTGCGCCCCTTGCGGCACGACTGAAGTCGTGCCCTGACACTTCACGTTCCCCATGAGCCATTACAACTTCCAGCGCCGAAAACGTACGCTAGCCCTTCAACTCCTCAATCGTGATGCGGTCGTTGGTATAGATGCAAATCTCCCCGGCGATTTTCATGGCTTTCTCGGCGATCTCGCGGGCGCTCAGGCTGGTGTTTTCCATCAGCGCGCGGGCGGCCGCCGTGGCGTAGCTTCCGCCGGAGCCGATGGCCGCCAGCGGCTCGTCGGGATCGATCACATCGCCCGAGCCGGAGATGAGAAACGTCTGCCCCTTGTCGGCCACCAGCAGCAAGGCCTCCAGGTTGCGCAGCATCTTGTCGGTGCGCCAGTCCTTTGCCAGTTCGACAGCCGCGCGGTTCAGATTGCCGGCGTACTGCTCCAGCTTGGTCTCGAAGCGCGCAAAGAGGCTGAAGGCGTCCGCAGTCGATCCGGCAAAGCCAGCCAGAATCTTCTCCTGGTAGAGGCGGCGTATCTTTTTGGCCGAGTGCTTCAGGACGTGGTCGCCCAGAGTGACCTGGCCGTCGGCGGCCATCACCACCTCGCCGTTGCGCCGCACGCAAATCACGGTAGTGGAACGGATTCGGGAATCCTTTGCCGC
>JBEKQO010000388.1:0-5929 GCA_049519635.1 Terriglobia bacterium
ATTCCCACATTCCCACAGCGACGACGGCGGCGGTGGCCCTCAAATTTGTGCAGGAGAAGAAAAACCAAAACCGGACAGATCACTTGCTATGAAAACCGGACAACTTGACAAGCTAAGAACACCCATGTCGGAGCGGCGACTGGTGAGACTGTTGTTGCACCTTCCCGAGCAACGCGAAACGCCCGAAGCTAGCGCGGATCTTTCACCTCGGGGGTGGAAGGGCGGGGCTGAACAGGCTGCAGAAAAACGCCCCCGCGGATAACCACCCCGGCGCCCAGTGCGCCACCCCTACTGAATCAGGAGGGGAGATATTAAAGAACTCCCCTCCTCAGATGAGGGGGGCGGCGCGCCGAGCGCCGAGGTGGTGCTAACAAGGGGATAAAGGGGCGGCGTTGAGAATAACAGCATTTTCGAGTCTTTCCGCAACCTTTGAAGCCCCGCCCCTCCGAACTCTCGATGAGAACTGCTCGCCTTGTTGAGAAATCCCGGCCAGGGGCGCGCTACCTCGATCACATAGACGTAGAGTGTCACTGAAGGGCTGCCGAATTCTGTCAGTTTTCTGACTGAATGCGTATCCGGAGACGGAGTGCCCCTGGGTTGTCCCCAACAGCCTGATTCTTTTGGGGTTGTTGCATTCCTAGCAGAGCAGCGGTCCGCTGCAATATGGAAACTGAATTGCTCTAAACAGGTGCGGGAGGGAAGGAAAACTTAAATGAAAAACCCAAAGCGGAAATGGCGTGTAACGGTTGTTGATGTTCTGGTTGGCTTGGCTGTTTTGATGATTCTGTCCGCGTTAGTGGTCCCCGTCTTCATTCCGCCCGAGGGAAAGGCGGCATCAAAAGCGGCAGCGTCCACCACCTCCGCTAAGGCGACCCAACGCTGAACCAATTCTTGTCGGCACTCATTTTCCTCAGTTGATTGGCGCGTCGCAAACAGGGCACTGAATTCGAGGTACGCGAACTCCATCAATCACCCGATTTGAATCTCGCCGCAACTTCGGACTGCGGAGGGGCCGCATTACCGGAGATCAAGAGGCCCACTCTCTGACGCCTGGTCATGCTGGGGTTCATCCTTCAAAGTGACTCTCAATCTATAGGTGTCCGGTTTAATCCCCCTTCAGATCGAGCACGGCCAGCGCCAGCAGGTTTCTAACAGCGTAATCGGGGTCGGCCTGAAGTTGCAGAGCGGCTTGACCGGGTTCGCCGCATTTCCATAATCCGGCGTGAACCACAGACACAGGTTGGGTTTCTGTTGGTGATCATGTTCCCAGCCCAAAATGTGAAATAGGGGAGAAGCTGATTCGAGAGATCGAACTGCGACTGCGCCGGTAGAACAATCCGCAGGTTATTCAGACAGAGCGGATCCATTGGGTCGATGCTACAGTCAGCGCCCTTCTCCTTATCGGCGAACACCCAAATCCGCAGATAAGAACCGCAGTGGCGACGCCGGTGCGTTGCTTCAGCAAGTATGATGTGGTCACAGGAATGGGTCCCTGCGCCAAATCCGGACCTCTTGGGAGACGAAGAGGCGAGGGGTGCTCCTTTGGAATCGCGCCGCAAAAAATCCGAAAATCCTCCCGGAGAGCTCTCGGAGGTTGAAAGGATGAAGAGTATTTGCAGGCGCCCTAAAGCTTGGCGTTTTAGTGTCTTGGTGGCGAGTGGCACTCTCGGACGCAACCCGGTGGGTTTGCCGCAGATGTTTACGGCGCTGGGGTCATGAAGTAGAGGTCGGCTTGGCTGCTGGGGCGGGCGTAGACGATGGAGGAAAGATCGCGCGCGAAGTCGTAAGCGTTGCCTTGGTAGGACATTCGGAAGACAAAGGGGAGTTCGAGCGCAATGGCGGGCTCACCCACAAGTTTGCCCTCCGACCACCCTTGGCGGTAAAACGTGACCGTGCAGTGACTGGCAAGCGGATAGAGAAAGGATTTCCCATCCGCGGCAAAACGCGCGAAGTAGGTCGCGACGCCGCGCAGCAACGGAGTGCACCGGTTGTCGGCGAGAGAGATTTCGTAAATGCCCACGCCGGCGCCGGCCAATACCACACTGAGCAGATATTTCCCCCCCGGGGCAACGTCCACCGCCGAGCCGCAGCCCTCCATGAGTTTTTGCGCTTGCGAGCCGTCGGCATTGGCCTTCCAAAGGCTCGTCTGTAATCCTCCCTTGAAACTGCTCAAGTAGAGGGATTTTTCATCCTCCGACCACACGGCCGTCAAGAGCGTCTCCCCCACTGCCGCGATTTGGCGAAGGCCGCGGCCATCGGCCCCCACGATGAAACCTTTGCTCGTTCCACCCGTGGAATCCATAAAGACAAGCTGCGCGCTATCGCGGGACCAATCACCGGTAAACAGATGTCCGGAGGAGGCCAGCTTGCTTGAATTGGAACCGTCGAGGTCCGACACCCAAAGTTCGCTTTGGCGGGGTCCGGGGTATTTGACGTACGCCACCCGCTTTCCATCCGGGGAAATGTCAGGTTGCGATATATTCTCAGAAGCAATATCCACCGACTGCTTGCTCTTGACATGATAAACCGTCAGATTGCCGGAGGCCTTACCGTTCACATAGTAAATCCCTTTTCCCGCAGGGTCAGGCATGGGGGAGGAATCCGGTCCGGGACCGGAGGTAACTTGCGTCCAGGCGCGGTTATCCAGGCTGTACTTCCAAAGATTCGTGAGCCCATTCACGGTGCGGCTGAACAGCAGGCTCTTCTCCGGCTCCGCCCAGACGCCGCCGGTGGGAGCCCCGGAAAGCACGCCCCAATCAACAGCCTTGCGACTGGGCACATTCACCTTAGAGAGGTGGATTTGGTCATCGCCGGGCCGGTCTAGCGCCGTCACCAACAAATCATTGCCGTCAGGAAAGGGCAGAATGGACCAGGGCAGCAGGGGAGGATTCTCGAAATCGTAAACCTCCTCTTCGCTCAGCCCCGACTTCCCGCTGCGATACACGGCGCGGCTGTCGGACTTGAGAAAGAAAAACGAACTGCCATCGGGAGACGGAACCAGCCAGCGGCCGGAAGCAACTCGGCGGGGGGATCCGCCAAGCGTCGCCACCGCCCACTCCTCATCCTGGCCCAGGGTCCGTCCGTAATAGATTTCTGTGCCGTCCGGGGCGAAGCCGTCGACGTACTTGTCGCCTTCGTCCTGCGTCAGTTGCAAAGGGTCTCCGCCCGACGCGAGCATCAAGAAAACCTGCTCAATCCCATCCACCGGCGAATCAAACGCCACAGCGTGGCCGTCGGGCGAGAGCCGCGCTTCATTCATCGACTTATTCCAATGGCTGACCTGGGTAAGCTTGAAGGGCGGTGCGGGTTTGGAGCGGCCCCAGACTCGATAGACGACAAAAGCGGTCCCCATGAGCGCCACGACCCCCGCCAGGGCCAGGTATTCTCTCATCTCCAGCTTGCGCCGAGATTGCACCTCCGCCGGCGGCGGGGAAGCGGCCGCGGGAGGGCCAGTGGCGGCAGGCACGCTCGCGTTGCTTGCGGCCACGGCTCGGCCGGGGTCCGTGTCGCGCTTCAGGCGCCTCAGGTCGGCGCGCAGGTCCATGGCGCTGCGATAGCGCAGATCCCGATCCTTCTCCAACAGTTTGTTGATGATTTCTGCAAGCCGGGCCGGCAAGTGTGGATTCAGTTGCACGGGCGAAACAGGGGCGCCATGCAAAATGGCATCAAAGACCAGCGCGGAGGTGCTCCCGGAGAAAGCCTGGCGGCCCGTGGCCATTTCGTAAACCACAACACCGAAGGAGAACAGGTCCGTGCGGGCGTCCAACTCCTCTCCGCGCGCTTGCTCAGGCGACATGTAGGCAATGGTCCCCATCGCCGAGCCGGGGCTGGTCAGGTGGTCGGGATCGAGAGAAAGCGTAGGATGCAGATCGGAGGCTACGGCTTCACCCTGCGTCGCCATGCCGCCCCCTTTCCCTGAAGGGTAAGGGCTGGCTCCGCTCGAACTCATCTGCTCGGCCCCTGAGCCCCGCGTGCCGCGCCCCGTGATTTTGGCAAGGCCGAAATCCATGATCTTGGCCTGGCCGCGCTCGGTAATGAAAATATTTGCGGGCTTGATGTCGCGGTGGAGTATGCCCTTGAAATGAGCGGCGTCCAGCGCATCGGCAATCTGGATGGCCAAATCCAACAAGGTATCCACCGGAAGGCCCACCGGACCCTGCGCCTTCCCAATCGGTGTTCGAGAGCCGAGACCCGTGCCGGCGCCGGCGAATTTTGCCTCGCGTCCTTCACGGTTGCCGCTCTGCCGCGCCAGCAGTTGGCGCAGGGTCTCCCCCTCCAACAATTCCATTACGATGAAAGGCTTCCCCTCGTATTCATCAATGTCATGGATCGTGCAAATGTGAGGATGATTCAAAGCCGAAGCTGCTTGCGCTTCGCGCTTGAAGCGTTCGAGCGCCACCGAGTCCTGCGTCATATCTTCCGGCAGGAATTTAACCGCCACGCGGCGGCCCAGCTTGGTGTCCTCGGCAGCGTACACGACACCCATGCCACCGCCGCCGAGCTTCTCCAAGACCCGGTAATGGGAAATGATTTTGCCAGTCATCGGAAGGAATTTATCCCCAACACTCCATGGTAGGTGAGCGGTTCTTCTCAGTTGTGCATCGCCCGAATCCGGTGAATCATCGTCCGCACCCCCTCGATTTGCGGGTCGTCAGGAGGGGAATGGTTGAGGTAGGCGCGAAGATCGGTCATGGCCTTTCCATAGCGCCGCAGGAGAAAGTAGATCATGCCGCGATCATGGATCTCCTGGCGCGATGCAGGGTCAACGGCTATGGCCATTTCAATCATCATTAGAACTTTGGCAAAATCCTTGCGGTGGAAAAAAGAACCCTTCAAGTTGTTCAACATGCGGGTAAGGGTCTGCTTGGTCGATGAGACCTCAAGAAACGACGGTCGGAACTCCGCCTCTTCCCCGAATTGCGCTTTCAACTTCTCCTCGCAGTCCTGAAGGCTCAGAATAGCGCCACGGCGGTAGGGGTCCAACAGAATTTCTCCCGATGCGGCAAGGTACTTGACAAGAAAGTGCCCGGGAAATCCCACGCCGACCACGGGCAAGCCGCACCGGCGCGCGACTTCCTGGTAAACGAGCGAAAGGGTGATGGGAATGCCTAATTTGCGATCCAAAACATCATTCAAATAACTGTTGCGCGGGTCATCATATTCTTGCTCATTGCCACCGAATTTCTCCTCCTCGAAGAGGAGCCGGTTCAGGTTGGCGATATTCGCATGGGGTGACTGGCGGGGATCGCACTCCGCGCGTGCCGCTAATGCGTCCAAGCGCGCCAGGTGCGCCGATATGTCTAGCGCCGGATACTCCGTGCGCGCCAGCAGCAGGGCCGCCTCGTCCAGGCGGATCTGTTCCGCGGGGCGGACCACGTAATCTGCGAATTCGCGTACAGCGTCTGGATGTTCCATGATTGATCCGTGCAGGCCGCCCGCAGCCATCAAGTCCTGATAAGGTTACGCACCAGGAAAAGCAGATTGGCGGGCCGCTCAGCGAGCCGGCGCATAAAGTAAGCATACCACTCCCGCCCGTAGGGAACGTACAATCGCATCCTCCACCCTTGCTGGATCAGCCCCCGCTGAAGCCGCCGACGGATGCCGTAGAGCATTTGGAATTCGAAATTCTCAGGGGCAATGCCGTGACCGCGCGCGAAGCGCTCCGTAGCTGCGAGCATGCGTTCGTCATGCGTGGCGATGGCATGATAAGTCCCGCTGGCAAGGAGCTTTTCCGTAAGCTTTCGATAATTCTCGTCGACATCGCGCTTGTGGACAAAGGCGATATCCGGAGGTTCCTTATAAGCACCCAGTACTGTCCGGTAAAAGTCCGGGTGATTCGTTGTAACTGCATGAGTGTGCGAAAGTAAAGTACCCAAATGGAATTTTTCGATTTCAATTTTTTAGCTCTTTATGGCGACCATAGGACTGC
>JBEKQO010000389.1:0-5897 GCA_049519635.1 Terriglobia bacterium
GCCACCCCTCCTGAATCAGGAGGGGAGTTGTTGAAAATGCTCCCCTCCTCAGATGAGGAGGGGTGGCGCGCCGTGCGCCGGGGTGGTTGTCCGCGGGAGCCATTCTTCCGCACTCCGCCTTTCCGAGCCCGCGGGGAGAAATCCGAGATCGAGGAGGTGTTGCTCGTCACTTGTCACTCTTCGCTCGTCACTGCTCTTACAGATGATTATCCACGCGTTCCCCACGATCGTAGTTCTTGAACACTTTCACCAGTTCGATGAAGGCAGTCACCACCGCTTCAAAAACCTTCTCGCCCTTCTCCTTGGTCGCCAGCGTCGGATCACCGGAAACGCCGGTTTTGCTGAAGCGTGTCCAGTGGTCCATCAGCAGAACGGGAGAACCCTTCATGAGATCCATCCAGGTAAACTTTGTCTGGGGCAATGCAATCTCTTTCTGCGCCAGGTTCATCTGAACCCGCGAGGCATCCAGGTGGAGATAGACGGAGGTCTCAAGCTCGCAGGCGTGAGCCATGCCCCCCAACCCGGATTCCCGGATGCCAGCGATGGCCTCGCTCGCCAGATTTGGCCAAATGAAAGCCCCGCAAAGCGCCTCGGTCTCGAGGATGGTACGGCGTGCCACCAGATCCAGAATCGGCATATTCGACCCGTGCCCGTCGGCAAGAAGAATACGTTTGAAGCCGTGGTGGGCCACGCTGCGGGTAATATCAAGCACAAAATGCAGCATGTGTTCCATGGCAATGTCGATCGTCCCCGGCATGTCCATGTGGTGTTCCTCAAACCCGTAGGAGACCGGGGGCAGCAGGAGTATTTCGCCGTCCGCGCGCCGTGCCGCCTCTTCACAAATCGAGGTAATAATGAAGTTGTCGACATCCAGGGGTAGATGTTTGCCATGGTCTTCGACTGACCCGACGGGTAGAACCACCACGGGCTGCCGCTTGACCACTTCCTTCATCTCAAGCCAAGTGTAATGCTGGTAGTAATAGCTCTTCTTCGTAGACATCCTTCCATCCTCCTTGAGGTTAATACGCCTAATTCTGGCGGTAGATTGTTGCGTCGATCTTCGATCGACAACGGCGGTCAGAGACCAAGCTTGTCCAAATTGCGCAGCGTTCAGTGAGGCATGGCCTGCGGCTTCGCCGCTTGCTGTGCGGAAAGGCTGCGCCTTTCCGTCGTGCGAGAACACCCACCAGCCTCCTCCTCGCCGCCTGGAAGGCATAGCCTTCCAGGCGGCGAGGAGGAGAAATAATCATAGGACTTGGCCCGGAAAGGCGGAGCCTTTCCGCCCAGCGGAGCGGCAGAGCCGCGCGAACCAGTCAGGGAGTTCGCTAATTTGGACAGCCCCGGTCAGAGACCGCCGCTGCAAGTTATGCCGTCCAGTTCAGGCGAAAAAGTTCTTGACGCCGGTGTAACGCGCCACGGCGTCCAAGTCCACTGTCACACCCAATCCCGGCCGATCCGGAATGGGCAGTGTGCCGTCGGCATTCAATTTCCATCCGCCGATAGCGATGTTATCGATAAAGGGCGACCCGGTTAGGTATTCGACCAGGTCAATCTCCGGGAACGCCGAGGCAAGTTGCAGGTCGGCGGCGAGTCCCAAGGCGGTATTCCATCCGTGCGGAATCATGCGCACGCCGTTTTCACGAGCCATCCAGCCGATGCGGCGCGACTCGCTGAGCCCACCCACTTTGGTGGCGTCCGGCTGGACAATGTCGAAGGCGCCCGCTTGCAGCCAAGGCAGGAACGATTGGCGCCGCGTCAGCACTTCGCCGCCCGCAATCGGTACCGGCGACTGCCGCCGCAAGGCCACATAATCCTGCAGACTGTCCGGCAACAAAGGTTCTTCAAACCAGGCGACGTCATAGTTGGCCAGCATGTGCGCGGTGTTCAACGCCCACTTGAACCCTTGCGGCCAGAAAGCGTCACTGGCCCCGGCATCGACCATCAGGCGGCAATCCGGCCCTATGGCCTCGCGCGCGGCGCGGACAATGGCCTCGTCGGTGGCTTTATTGCGGCGCCCGAACGGTCCCCAGCCAATTTTGAACGCCCGGAAGCCTTGCGCTTTAAGCGGAAGAAGCCGCTCCGCCATCTTCGCGGGCTCCTCCATGAGCAGCGAGGCATAGGGCACGACGCGTTCCCGGTAACGGCCTCCCAGCAGCCGGCCCACGGGCTGGCCGGTGGCTTGCCCGAGCAGGTCCCACAAGGCAATGTCAATTCCACTGATGGTGTGGGTAATGGAGCCGCCGCGTCCCATCCAGAAGGTGTTCTGGTGCAGGATCTCGCTGACTCGCTCCGGCTCCAGAGCGTTCTCACCGGTGTAAAATGGACGGAGGACGGTAAGCGCGCCGCGCACCAGCTCATCGTTGGTGAAGGCGCTTCCCCACCCCACCAAGCCTTCGTCCGTCAGCACGGCAAGGATCGTATGAATGCAGTCTTCCGGCTTCGGCTCGTTGGCCCACCCACCCAGGGGAGTTTCCCCCCGCAAGCCCGCTGAGCGGATTTCTCGAATTTTCATTGCAAGTCCCCCTGGCATTATTCATAATTCAGAACTCAGCATTTAGTCAAACCCTCAGTCAAAGCCCGTAGTGGTGTCATATGCTGTGGCCCTGCCGTCTTGGCCGTGACCCTTCACGGGCGGGACGCCCGTGCCACTTCCAAATGACACCACTACCTTCAAGGTGGGTCCTCTTCCCTGGCAATGACCTTCTGTTTTCACCCCAATTATTGCGCAAACCCATGGCTTTTTCGTTAAGAAGGCCGGCGCATTCAGTGTACATTTTCCCCTCGGTCCTGTGTTTTCATGCCTATAGTCGGGCCATCCTTCATTTTTAACATCTTTTTGTATTTGCGCCCCTCCCCTGACCTGCATCTCTCTAACTTCCTTATTTTCAAAAGCTTGACTTTTTTCTTCCCTCATCGGGTTCCTCCCAGTTCTCTGCTAACTCCTTGTGCTTTCATGAACATAATCGTTTTAATTGGGGCTTTCATCTACTTTCCGCCCCCGGTTCCAGCACGGGTTGCGTGGACCCGTGTCCAGGTCCCCGCCTTTCGCCGCAGCACGATCCGCTAGAGTTATAAGCTAGTATAACACGGCCCGGCCGCCCGTCAACTGGAAAAGAGGCTACATTTTGACATTGAGGGATTCAGGCAAAACCTCATGCCAGTGTCCTGAGTCAGGAGTTCGCTTAAGAATTCAGCCGGCGGGGCGGGCGGAATAATGTCAAGCTTGTCCAAAATGCGCAGCGTTCGGTGGGCATGGCCTGCGGCTTCGCCGCTTGCTGTGCGGAAAGGCTGAGCCTTTCCGTCGTACGAGAACACCAACCAACCTCATCCGCGCCGCCTGGAAGGCTGTGGCTTCCAGGCGGCGCGGATGAGAAATAATCATGGGACTTGGCCCGGAAAGGCGGAGCCTTTCCGCACAGCGGAGCGGCAGAGCCGCGTGAACTATTCAGGACGTTCGCTAATTTGGACAGCCTTGGAATAATGTCGCCCCTGACGGGGCTTCGGAAACTGAGCTTCCACTATAGCGAATTCTGCAACGGGCTTCTGACTCAGGACAGTAGCGGTGCATTAGCATTTTTGGTGGGAAATTGTAGCGCCGGGCTCGTTCTCCAGCCTTGCGGCTCTTCCCGCGCGCCGTACCTTTAGCGGCGCGGCCCAACAGAATTCGGATTGTCGAGTTTCCGGCGCGGCAAGAACCCGCACGGGTGGAAAAACCGCAGATCCACCGAGAGACATGCAACTCGTTTTGAAGTTGTATTTCCGACCTTGATTTGGGAAGATACTTCCCGTGGATTCGCACGCAGGCGGCTATAGACAGTGCTTAAGGGCCAGTGTGCGGGTTAATTCTGGAGGGCACAGCCCATTACCTTGGCTGGCACCCTGCCCCGCAAGATTCAGGATGCCAACCACCAACCTGCTCCTTGCGCTGCAAACGATTCATCCGGCTCGAATCCTCCTTGCTCATTTACCTTCGCTGTAAATGTGTTTGAGGGCGAACGGCAACAGCACCCTATCGCCGTCTGAAGGCGGCATGATAGGGGTAGGGAGATACGCAGGCCGTACATGAAAAGACTGGGAGTGGTTTCGGCCCTGGCAAAACGCGCCGCGGCGGCCTGACGCCTCTCACCGAGACGACCGGGCAAGTTGAGACCGGCACCGGCAGGAATATCGATCGGAGGAGAATTACATGCGGAAATCACCTCGGGTTCGCATTTTGGGGTCTCTCGTTCTTTTGCTTGGGGCATCTGTCTTAGCCTCTTTCGGCGCCCCCAGCGGACCTCTCCAAGTTGGCGCGGCACGTGTCGACATCACTCCCGCCCCCGACGCCGCGCTCCCCATGGCGGGATATGGGGGCCGCACGCAGGGGTTCCAGCGGATTCACGACCACATCTATGTTCGCGCCATCGTGCTCAGCGACGGCGCCAGCCAGGCCGCCCTCTTGGAGTGGGAGCTGGTCGGTATCCCCACCCACGTTTGGGAAGAGCTATCGCAACGGATTGCCAAAGAGCTTGGCATCCCGGCGGATAATATGATTCTCGCAGCGGTTCATGACCACGGCGCGCCCTCGCTTGCGGGGATGTTCGGAAGAAGCCCCACCCCAGGCGCCCCCGCCGCCACACCTCCCGCAACACCGCCTTCACCCGCGACCATTGCCTACACGGCCAAAGTGGAGAATGACGCTTTTGAGGCCGTACGCCAAGCCCAGGCGAACCTTCGCCCGGCACAGGCCGGATTCGGGACCGGCAAGGCCTACGTGAACATGAATCGCCGGGAGTCCTTTCCCAAGGAGGGATGGTGGTGGCTGGGCTACAACCCGGAGGGGCCCTCCGACAAGACGGTGGCGGTTCTCAAGTTTACCGACCTCTCCGGCAAGCCCATTGCCCTGTTCATCAACTATCCGGTGCATGCCGTGGTGATGGGTCCGGATAACCTCGCAATTACGGGTGATCTGGCGGGCGCGACGTCTCGCTACGTCGAGCAGTATTACCAGGGCAAGATCGCCACGCGCGGCGATGGAGGATGGGATTTAGGCCTGCGGCCGGAGGAGAAAGTAGACGGCGACAAAGTGGTGGCCCTCTGGACGAGTGGCGCGGCGGGCGATCAAAACCCCGTATCCATGGACATGGGAGAAGACTTCACGATGGTGGACAGCCTGGGGAAGATTCTGGGCGAAGAGTCCGTGCGCGTGGCCAACAACATCACGGTGATGTCGCCGCAAGCCAGGATTTGGAGCTCCCAGCGAGTCATCACCTGTCCGGGACGCAGGGTAGGACCGGGACCCAGGCCGCGCGCCGAGTACACTTTTGAGGACGCCGAGCCCGTGAACATCCGCCTCAGCCTGGTGATGCTCAATCATCTGGCTCTGACGGGAGTATCGGGAGAAGTCTTTACCCACATCTACCAACACCTGAAACGCGAGTCACCTTTCAATGACACCATCATGGTGACCCATGCCAACGGTTCCAGCGGTTATATCCCGAGCGACGACGAGTTCGAACCGATCAGCTACGAAGTCACGACCTCGCATCTTAAGCCGGGCTGCGCGGAACCCGGAATTGTGAACGGACTTTTGGAGATGATGGGATCGCATTAGTCATCGCTGCGCCGGCGCCGAACCGCCAGAGGCATCCTAAGTCATACTGTTCACATAGGAGGTTGAAGGAATTTATTCATCCATTTGCCCCCAGGGGGTCGAAATGGGAACGGTCAGCTCGAGAAAATTGCATTGACCCTAGGTCCGAATTCTCAACGCGGGTTTGGAAGGGCGGGGCTAAACAGGTTGGGGGAAAACGCCCCACCGCGCATAAACCACCCCGGCGCTCGGCGCGCCACCCCTCCTGAATCAGGAGGGGAGCTATTCAAGAACTCCCCTCCTCAGATGAGGAGGGGTGGCGCGC
>JBEKQO010000390.1:0-5756 GCA_049519635.1 Terriglobia bacterium
AATTGCCGAAGTTCTACAAAAGTCTCCAAGATTCTCCAGTAGTTGCGGATTATCGACGGAATTCTGCGGCTACTCTCTTGCGGATCGTAGAAGCGTCTGGCATACTGCTAGTGGAATGTACACACCACATGAAAACGATTCGCCTGAACTTCGAGCGATTCTTGAATCGTTGGATCGGCGAAGACCTGCATTCGACACGCTTCAATGGCGATTGCTTCGTTGCGTTCGCACGGAGCTGAAAGCCGCACTGGAAAGTGGACTAACTTGGCGAATGATTTGGCAAGCCCTCCTGTCCGAAAGGTATACGGGCAGCTATTCAGGGTTCTGCAAAGCCGCGAATCGTTCAATTGGCAGAGCATTGAAACCCGAAAAGCGCAAGAACCTCCCGCCCCTTGTGGTGGAGAAAGAGGTTCGTCAACCACAGGTCCGTGAAAGCGGCCTGAGCAGTGAAGTCACTGAGGGAAAGGAGAAACCGGAATGGCAAGTACGGAGAGAGGAAACTATGGCGAGATTGGATCGGGAAGCGGAGTTGAATCGCCAGCGGGAGGCACGGTTGCAACCGAAGAAGGTATTCACGCCGAGCGTCTTTGTGGGCCGGAGCGAGGATTGAGCGCGGCCCTGGAAATGAAACCCAAGCGCGTTGTTTTTCCAATTGCCGGCAAGGGCGGCGTGGGAAAGACAACCGTCATGGCAACACTGGCGGAATGGTACGCAAGCAACGCTTGCACCGCTGAACTTTTCGATATGGACCCGGATAACAAAGCGGAGGGGTGCTTCAAGGCACTGTTCTCCAAGGCGCACAAACTGCCGGCTCTTGAGAGCTGGACCTACGACCGGCTCTTGGGAATCTCCCTGGAGTCAAGCGCCGACGTGATTCTGGCTGACCTCGGCGCGGCGCAGGGTCATCGGATGATTCCGTGGTTTCGGGACTTCTATAAGGTGATGCAGGAGTCCGGTCTCAATCTCAGGTGGACGGCGATCGGGGTTGTCGATGCGGACATTGCCTCGGCCCGGTCAGTGATCGAATGGGGTGTTGAACTACAGAACACCGTAGATTACGTCATTGTTCGCAACCATTTTCAGGATGGTGTCGCCTCGTCCTGGGAGAATCCGAAGCTGGAGCCGGATGTGACGGCCTTTCGGGAGGCATTCTCGCCCGTCGAAATTCGGATGGACGCCAGACGGCCGGACTTGCAACGGATGATGCGGACGATGAACGCCACCCTCGGCGATGTGGGAGAACGCAAAACCAGCGTGCCGGAGCTGAGAGCGCCGGACATGACCCTCCGGGCAAGAACATACCGCTTCCGCGCCTTCAGCCAATTCACGGTAGCGAGAAAGGTCCTCCTCCCATGAGTACAGCCCCTTTGACCGCAAACGACAAATCCGCTTGGATTCGTGACCTCGTGTATCTCGCCTTCCCGGAGGGGGAGGCGAGAGAACGGGTTCTCTTCGATTTGGTCAAGCAGTTCGCTAAAATGGACCCGGAAGATCCCGAATGGTTGCGCTACAAACTGAGCGTGGTGGAGTGCCGCGCCCTTGAAAATGTGGCGCGGGGACTGAACGATGCGGCAGCGGAACAGGCCAGACTCCGCGGCGTGACCCGCGAGATCGCTGACTTCGCTGCCATGCAGATGAGGGGGACCATTGAGGGGGCGACAATCACGGCGCGGCAACTCCTCGAAGATGTCCAGGCCAGCCTCCATGATTCCATCGCCGGGGAGGCCATTCTCAAGTGCTATACAGAGGAGACGCGCGAGCAGTTCGCCGGCGTAATCCGTACCATCATCGAATCGAGCCTGGCGCAAGCTCTGGCAACGTCACAAAAGCAGATGGATGGGTGGCTGAAAGGCGCGCTGGACGGTGCAATTCGCAACGCCCAAGACGCGCTGACGGCTGTGACGCGGGATTTCCGGGTCAAGCTGCTCGGCGCCTGGAGTTACCTGCTGTTGAGCTTCTTTGCCGGTGGGCTTCTCTGTGGCTTTGGTCTGCTCTTCCTGGGGTACTGGTTGGGAAAACACTTGTGACTGTCTTATGTCGATCCGTCCGAAGCGGTTAAAACCCGAGACAGCTTGCTGCTCCAAGGTGGCAGGTATCACAGCAGAGAAGTTGCAGGGCGAATCTCATGCACTGGCGATCTGTATTCACGGAATGGAACGAAATCTGAAAGGTAGTCTGACACGAGGATTAAGCATCCGTTGGCAGTGCCAAGGTCACGCGGCGCTCAGCCTCAGACCGGAAAGGCAACGCCGATCCCGGAATGGCGGTCAACCTCGGTATAAGGCGAATCGCTGTACTGGTCACTCACCCGCTCGGTCCATTGTTTGTGGGGCTGAGTGATTGTGCCTCGTTGAGCCAGGATGAGTTGTTTACGAGCCTCGTCCAAGCTTGCGAACTGGTACAGGTGAACTAGAGATTCGGCGGCAGCCTTGCGCATTGGCCATTCAGCTCCGAGCAAATTGATGAGCGGCTCAACCGCACGGGCGTCGCCAATCTTCCCCAGTGCAGGTGCGGCCCACACCTCACCCTGTCTGACCCTAGAGATGAGCGGCTCAACAGAGAGTGCCCCCATTTCAATACATTTTTCCCCGTTTTGCTTAGCGACCCAGTAGGCGGCACCCTCTCTATCCCGGCTTGGCCGCCAGCTCAACTTGTCAAGTGCATGCGCCGCACACCCGCTTACCCTGCTGACGTGATCGCTGAGCGCCGCAACGAGAGGATCGACAGCTCGACGGTCGCCAATTCGCCCCAGGGCAATCGCTGCCAAATCAGGGCCTCCACGTTCCTTGAGCGAAGCGATGAGAGCAGTGACAGCCGGAGCGCCAATCGTAACCAAGGCCTCCACCAACCCCTCGTCTAGTTCACGGGAGGGAACAAATTGAACCCAAGCTGCCCTCTCACGCTTCAGGACGGCAACAAGCGGAGGAACAGCGGCCGCACCAATCCCAGCTACCGCGCGGACCGCCGATTCTCCCCGATATTGGTCGCCGAAACCGCGGATGAGCCGTAAGACACCGTTAACATTGCCGATCTTTGCTAGTGCTAATGCCGGCTCCCACCAATATTTGGATTCGAGCGCAGTGACGAGCGTGTCGACAGCGGGTGTGCCGATTTTGGCTAGCGCATTTGCAGCTTCAGAGCGTACATTTTCCTCCTTATCTTCGAGTGCGACAGCGAGCGATATGACGGCGCGGGCGTCGCCAATCTGTCCCAATGCACGTGCTGCTCCAGTGCGGACATCGCCGCTTTCATCGCGAAGTACGTCGCAAAGTGGTTCAATGGCAGGTGCGCCTATTTCAACGCATTTGTTCCACTGTCCCTTGAATACGCAAAAGGCTGCGCCATTCATGTCATTGCTCGGTTGCCACCCAAAGTGGTCCAGGACACTCGCCGCCCTATACCGCGTCAGTCTGTCGCGCTCTTTGAGCGCAACAATCAGCGGTTCTGTTTTCTTTGCACCGATCTTGAACAGCGCATCAGTCACAACCATGTTCAGTTTGCTTAGCTCTGTATCACGGTGGAGGCCCATAGAGTTTTGCGGGTTCACGTAGACAAGCGGCTCAACCGCACGGGCGTCGCCAATCTTCCCAAGCGCACCTGCCGCTGCCTGGATCACCTCTATTTCTTCGTCCTTGAGAGATGCAATGAGAGACTCGACGGCACGGCGGTCACCAATTCGCCCCAGGGTCTCCGCGGCCCCCGCTCGAGGACCCGCTAGTATGTCCTTGAGCATTGCTATGAGCGGCGCCACAGCCGGTGCTCCAATTTGCACGCATTCATCCCAATTCCCTTTGACCGTCCAATAGATGGTGCCAATCTCATCGTGCCCAGGCCTCCAGCCAATGGCGTCCAACGCATCCGCTGCCCGATGGCGCACTACCCAGTTTCGATCTTTCAGCACGGCGGTAAGCGGCGCGATAGCAGCCCGTCCAATTCTGGCTAGAGCATCTCCCGCAGCCGAGCGGGTGCCCCAAGTGCCGTCATCGAGCGCAGCGACCAGCGTCGTCACCGCACGAGCATCGCCAATCTGGCCTAAGGCATCTGCTGCAGAATCGCGCACCTGGCCGTTGCTATTCTTGAACAAGGCAATAAGCGGCGAGACGGCAGGAGCCCCAATTCGAACGAGCGCGCCAATGGCCGCCTGGCGGAAATCACGCTTGTTATCTTTGAGCGAAGCAATGAGGGGTGTGACAGCGGGCGCACCAATCTCAACGCATTTGTCCCACCTCTCCTGGACCATCCAATAAGTAGCTCCAAGTTCATCCGGGCTCGGTTGCCAACCAATTGACTCCAGCGTCTTCGCTGCCCGCTTGCGAAGATCGCTGTCCCCGCTCTTTAACGCGGTAATGAGGGGACCTGCAGCACGGACATCGCTAATCTTCGTTAGAGCATATGTCGCCGCCGATCGTACGTCCGGGTCTCCATCGTTGGTTGCGGCAATGAGCGCTTCAGCAGCGCGAGCGTCGCCTATCTTCCCGAGAGCGTGTGCTGCCTGCTTGCGCACACTACTCTGGCTGTCCTTGAGTGCTGCGATAAGCGGCTCGGCAGCAAGGGCATCGCCAATTAGCCCCAATGCGTACGCCGCGTCACTCCGTAAATCCGGTTCTGTATCGCCGAGCCCGACGATGAGAGGTTGAACAGCGCGGGCATCGCCGATCCTTCCCAGCGCATACGCCGCCTTCTTGCGCACATCCCCCCTGCCGTCCTTGAGAGAAGCGATGAGCGTTGGGATAGCAAACGCTCCAATCTCAATGGACTTGCCCCATTCCTCGATGTAAAGCCAATAGAGCGCACCGGCCTCATCCGTTCCTGGCCGCCAGCCAATTACCCTTAGAGTGCGCGCAGCCGCCTCGCGCACGCCCCAGTCGCTGTCTTTCAGCGCGGCCATGAGCGGCCTAACGGCGCGGGCATCGCCAGTCTTCCCGAGTGAAAACACCGCGTTTTCGCGCACCGCCGCGTCCTTCTTGTACCCCAGCGCCCTAATAAGGCCCCTGACATCTTGCTTGGCTTGCAGCTTTTTCACGTCGGGTGGACCAAAGAGTCCCATGGCTTTTCTTCCCTCCAGCACAGAGCTATTATTCTTGAATCCGCTTCAAGCTCGCAACCACTACAGTCTATCGAGGAACAAGGACGAGCAAGGTGTTTGGCATTTCGCTTGGGTTTTTGCCCATTTGGCTCATCTCGCCGGCCAACACCGGTCAGGCGCAGTCAGAAGCGCAGGGGCGAATGATTCGCCCCTGCGTTTATGGACGAGGACTATTCCTCGTCCGCGCCGTCGGTCGGATCGTCGGCGGCTTCGACTTTCGAGAGGCGCCTCATGCTGGAAGCGTGGATCTCGGCGATGGTGTGCTTGAACGGCTTGCCCTCGACATCTTCCTCGACCGTCCGGTACTTGATCTTCCCCTCCAGGCTGACTAGCTGCCCCTTCATAAGCGTCTTGGCGAAGTTGGAGAGATTGCCCCAGGCGTAGACGCGGTGCCATTCGGTGCGGGTTTCGTATTCGCCCTTGTCGTTTTTCCAGCTCTCGCTGGTGGCAAGGTTGAGGACGGCGTAGTCCTTCTTGTTCTGCGCGGTTTTGACTTCTGCATTCTTTCCGAGACGGCCGATGAGGATGACTCTGTTGAACATGGTTTGTTGCTCCTTTTTTGAAGTTTGTCCGCTGGATGCGGTACATGCTTGCCCGGAGGGTGTGCCGTCGCGGCCCACTCCCAAGGCGAGTGGAAGAGATTTGTGGAAGGGGACCAGAGCTTGCCTCG
>JBEKQO010000391.1:0-7692 GCA_049519635.1 Terriglobia bacterium
GTGTCACGATTTTCGAAAAAATCCCGATTTCACAGGGGTTTTTCAACGTTGCCGATGAAACTGAAAACATGGAACTTGCTAAGCAGTTGAATCTATTCGAGTTTTAACCGGACAGTACTGATAAGCACCTTTTACCAGCCGGATGCGCACGCCGCGTTTTAGCAGTTCCTCCACGTCTGCCTCGGTGCGGTGAAGGTATGCCTGAAGGGCGATTCCCAACACATCGCGCGGCGCGTCCACGGAGCAAAACACTCGCAAGGTGGCGTCCGTGAATGCCGAGCCTTCCATATCGACCCGCACAAAGTTGTGGTGGCGCGCAGCCCTTTCAGCGAGGCGCGCCAAACTCCGCCGCGCCAGCCCTTCGTCAATGGCCAAGCCCAATTGCGTGAGCTTTACCGAGACGTGCGAGTCCAACTTCTCCGCTGCGAGCCGATCGAGAAGCTGAAGGTAGGTTTGGCAAGCAGCTTCGGCGGCAGCGGCTTCGTGGACGCTCTCACCCAGGTAATCGAGCGTCACCTTCATGCCCTCGCTATTAAGCCGGCTGACCACGCGTAGGGCGTCTGCAAGTTCCTCACCCGCGATAAATCGCGAGGCCAAGCGCCGCCCAAAGGGGTTGCCCATAAGGAGTTTCTTCGGGCTTTCGCGCTCGGAAAGGTAGAGTAGGAGGGTACGAAGCATAGGCGGATTTGGGGATTTGGATTTCCGATCTTGGAACAAGGTCGTCCGCCCACGCGCTCTGATCCAAAATCCAAAATCGAAAATCCAAAATCAATTCAGGGCTCCTCTTCCAAAAACCTTTCGGCGTCCATCGCGGCCATGCAACCCGATCCCGACGCGGTTATGGCTTGCCGGTAAACGCGGTCTTTGACGTCACCAGCGGCAAAGACGCCCGGGATGTTGGTTTTCGATCCTTCACGGGTAATGAGATACCCGAGGTCGTCAACCTCCAATTGCCCACGGAACAGACTGGTGTTGGGCTCGTGCCCGATCCCGATAAAAACCCCGTGCACTGGCTTGATGGTTTCTTCCTTCGTGTTGGTGTTGCGGAGCTTTATTCCCGAAACCTCATGCTTTTCGGGATCCAGAATATCCTCCACCACGGAGTTCCAAATGAATTTGATTTTCTCGTGCCGGTGCAGGCGGTCCTGCATGATTTTGGAAGCACGCAATTGCTCGCGGCGGTGGATAATGCTAACCTCGTTGGCGTAACGCGTCAGGAAGAGCGCGTCTTCCGCTGCCGTGTCGCCGCCGCCCACCACCGCCACGTCCTTTCCCCGGAAGAAGTAACCGTCACAAGTGGCGCAGGTGGAGACTCCGTGGCCCAGCAGCTTGCGCTCGGATTCAAGCCCCAAGAATTTCGCCGATGCTCCTGAGGCGATAATGAGCGTCTTTGCTTCCAGCCGCTCCTGGCCCACATCCAGTACCTTCCATGAACTCGGTCCCGAACTCGGTGGCCTGCTTTTTCATCAGCTCGACTAGTTCCGGCCCTTGGACGCCCTTGGGAAATCCCGGAAAGTTCTCGACCAGCGTCGTCAGGGTCAACTGCCCGCCGGCCTCCACCCCGCGGATGAGTAGCGGCTTCAAATTGGCGCGCGCCGCATAGATGGCGGCGGTCAGACCCGCGCACCCCGAACCAATGATCACTACGTTGCGCATGTTGGCTTGCATCTCCAAAGGTAATTTTGAAAGGGACGCCTATCTTACTCGATACCTTTTGTTCCGTACAGACTCTTCTGGACTTTTCCGGACGCAACCACTTCCCGCAGCGAATTGCGTTCTCCCTTCATTTGATGCTACAAATGACCTTTTGCTTCCTGCCCGATATCCCAGCTACGCCGACGTGGGGGAAAGATTGACCGATGGAAGCTATTGCCGTTGAACATGTGACCAAACGCTTTGACGCGGTTGTGGCGGTTTCCGACCTCAGTTTGCACGTCGAGCAGGGGGCGGTTTTTGGACTGCTCGGCCCCAATGGTGCAGGGAAAACCACTTCTCTACGGATGATCATGTACATCCTGGCCCCTGATGAGGGCGCCATCCGTGTGCTTGGGCACGCTGCCAGCGACCGCACGCAGGACCTGATCGGCTATCTTCCCGAGGAGCGCGGGTTATACGCCCGGATGAAGGTGCGCGAGGTTCTGGTTTTTCTCGCAGCGTTGAAAGGATTGAGCGAGGCGGAAGCGTCCGTGCGAGTCCACGAATGGCTGGAGCGCCTGGATCTCGCCGCCTGGTCGGAAAAAAGGATCAACGATCTTTCCAAGGGGATGCAGCAAAAAGTGCAGTTCATCGCGGCGGTAGTCCACCAACCCTTGCTTTTGATTCTCGACGAACCTTTTACCGGCCTCGACCCTGTTAATGCCACCCTGATCAAAGACATTATGCTGGACATCCGCGAGAAGGGCTCCACCATCATCCTTTCCACTCACCGCATGGAACAGGTGGAAATGATGTGCGATGGGATTTGCCTGATCAACCACGGGCGCAGCGTGCTGGCGGGCGATTTGCGCGCCATCAAGAAGTCGTATGGCAGGAACACGGTGCGGATCGAGTATACAGGCGACGATAATTTTCTTGACCTGCCGGATTTGATAGAGAAGCTTAATCACTTCGGCGCGGTGGTGGAGGCCAAGCTGCGGCCAGGCGCGGACCCCCAGGAGATTCTCAAGGCCGCCGTGGCACGCGGAGTCCGATTAACGCGCTTTGAGCTGGTTGAGCCGCCCCTGCACGATATCTTCATCGAGAAAGTGTCGGAGGCGCATGCGTAAAATCTGGCTGGTGGTCAAACGCGAATACTTGACACGGGTCCGCACCAAAGGATTCGTTCTTAGCACGGTGGGACTCCCGCTCTTTAGCGTGGGGATCTTTGCCTTTACCTTGGCCGTGGCGAACCGCAAGGCCGATCACCCGCTCAAGATTTCCATCCTGGATAATCTCGGCGGCTTTGCGCCGCAGATCCTCCTGGAGCTTAAGGAAAAACTGCCGGACGGCCAGCCTCGCTTCCAACTGGTCCGCGCATGGGATCGGCCAGCATCCGAAACGGCGGCTCACGAGGAATTAACCAAGCAGGTTCGCGACGGCCAACTGGATGGCTTTCTGGAGGTGCCGAAGGACATCCTGAACGGCAAAGAAGCGACTTTACACACCCGCAACACCAACGACTATCAAACCACTCTCGCCATCGGCCGCGCCGTCAACAACGCGGTCATCGGGCGCCGGCTCAACGATCGCGGCATTCACCTCGACAACCTGAGCGAAGTCATTCGCGGGGCGGAACTCACTCTGGTGAAGGTCACCAAGACGGGTGAGTCGGAGGAGAACGGCCAAGGCGTCTTGGTGCAGCTTTCCATTGTCGCCGTTCTTTACATTACGCTCCTGGTCTATGGGGTCATGACGATGCGCTCAGTGCTGGAAGAGAAAACCACCCGGATCGTTGAGATTCTGGTTTCCTCGGTCAAACCATCCCATCTCTTGACGGGAAAAATCCTGGGCGTTGGCGGCGTGGGATTGACCCAGTATCTCATCTGGATATGCACCGCCGCGCTCATCTCCGCCTACGGCGCCGCCGTGGGCTCGTCGTTCCGGCCCGGAGCGGCAGCGCCAAACTTCCATCTGCCCGCCGCGTACCTGGTCTACCCGCTCATCTACTTTCTCGTGGGCTATCTCCTCTATGCCTCGCTTTATGCCGCCATAGGTTCCATGGTATCGAGCGAGGAAGAGTTGCAGCAGGTGCAGATGCCTGTCACCCTGTGCCTCGTTGCTTGTTTTATCCTCTTTCCCGTCATTCAACGCGCACCCAACTCGCCACTGGCGGTGACCTTGACCATGATTCCCTTTTTCAGCCCCATCCTGATGGTTTTCCGGATCACCGTGCAAACGCCGCCCTTCTGGCAAATCGCCCTCTCCCTTGCCATTTGCGTAGCGACCACGATAGGAGTAATTCAGGTGTCCGCGAAAATCTATCGCGTGGGGATTTTGATGTATGGGAAACGGCCCTCGCTGGTGGAACTGCTCCGTTGGCTGCGGTATACGTAGCGGAAATCTTAGGTCGTCAGCTCTGCCGGCGCTACTCCGCGTCGATCGGCGTGGCCGTGCAGGCGCGAAAAGGCACGTCCTGGTCATGCCCGCAGTCGGCATTCTCGCAGGTCAACTCGAACTTGTTCGGCCAGCCGTCGTCTTCATTGACGCTGTGCCGAAAGGAGTGCCTCTGCCCGCAACTTCCGCACTCCCATTCCACTAGAAAATCCCGCATCGTCGTTTCCTTTCAGGAATTTTCCATACGTGCGCCGAGAATCACGTCGCATGGTATTGCCATAGGGCACGATAATAGTGCATGAAGCGGATGGGCTCGCAGCTTTCCGGAACCTCCGCATAGGTGTAACGGTCAAACCTGATGCTGCGCAACAGGGTGAATAATTCACGCCAGGGATATGGCTTCTCCCAGTGCGGGAAGCCAGGTTTGTCCGTCTCTGAGATCATGAGCTCGCTGCCCCAGGGCGATAGCGTCCGGGACAACTCGTTGATGTGGCAACTTCGGATCCAGGGTTTCAGCAGTTCGAATGACGACTTCACGGAGCCGTCCACCACGTCCGTGTCGTTGGAATTCCAGCATGCCCCCACGTTGGGATGATTCGCCACGCTGAGAATATGATGAATATTGGGAGGAAGCTGGGTGCCCGGGCCATGGACCTCCAGCCAGATTTCCACCCCGTGGTCGCGGGCAATATCTCCACACCGGGCGAGGGCGTGGCCGATCTGGTCGAGAGTTTTGTCCTCGGGAATGTCCTTGGGGAATCCATTGGGGCGCACCTTCACGCCCACGCAGCCGAGGTCCTGCGCCAGTTCGCACCACCGCCGCGTCTCCTCGATGTTCTTTTCCACCACGGCGGGGTCAGGTGACTCAAATTCACATGTGGTACCCAGGCTCATCAAGCGCACATGAGAAGCGGCAAAGCGTTGTTTTACTTCCGCGCGCGCGGCCTCATCGAGGGAAAGTTCCACGCCGTGTTTATGCGTGGTACGTAACTCGACGCCTTCGAACCCGGTTTCCTCGCAGTTCTTGATGATGGTGTCGATGTCCCAGTCATGCGCCAGGTTGTAAGTAACCAGCCCCAGTTTGAAAGGCGGCGGCGAAGGCGCGGCGTCTATCGGCGGAACACTACCACTCTTGGCGAGAAGACCGGGTCCCTTCATGTTCTCCAGCGCGCCCAGGCTCGCGGCGGAGAGCACCCCGGTTTTAAGAAAATCCCTTCGTCCAGGTTTGAGCATATTCATCCCCCCCGTGCGTGGCCCCCCGCGCCTCGTGCCTCTGCGCATAGACGCTTAAAGGCCAGCGCGCATTTTACTCCCTTCGGATCTTCCGAAGATAGTGGTGAATAATCCTATTTTAGCACGCAACCGATTGCAGGAGGCGCAGGACATGGGCGCATGACCACCTTCCAAGAAATCTCGCAGCCAGGAGGGGGACCATACGAAACCGGGGTCAGATGACAGCAATGCATGGGCAGGATGCCCGCGTTACATGGAGCGAGACGCCCGCCCTACGTCCGAGGGACCGGCTTTCACTTATATGACGCACACCCGATCACCCTGCTTTCCTTGTCAACTTGGGTACGGGGGCTTTACAATAGAAAGGTTTGAGTGTCAGCGCGAAAGTAATCTTTGAGGTTGGGACTTGATAGCGCCGACCTTTGGAGTCCACCCTGAGCGGGGTGAAGGGTCGGCAAATGCAGATGTAGCGCCGACCGTCAGGTCGGCATGTGCTGAGCCAAAGGTCAGCGCTACATCACGCCATCAACCTGCTATAAATTATGGGAAATTATCTACAGTTCGCATTAGGCAAGGTTTTTGGAACGAAGAACGAGCGGGAATTGAAGCGTCTGAGCGACCGAGTAATTGAAATCAATGCCCTCGAGCCCGAGATGCAGAAACTCGCAGACGCCGAGTTTCCCTTGCGCACCATCCAGCTCAAGGAACGCCTTGCCCATGGGGCCACGCTCAACGAGATTCTTCCGGAAGCCTTTGCCCTCTGCCGCGAAGCGGGGCGCCGCACGCTGAACATGCGGCACTTTGATGTGCAACTGATCGGCGGCATGGTGCTGCACGAAGGCAAGATCGCGGAAATGAAGACCGGCGAAGGCAAGACGCTGGTCGCCACACTGCCTTGCTTCCTCAATGCCCTGGAAGGAAAGGGCGTGCACCTAGTGACTGTGAACGATTACCTGGCCAAGCGCGACGCCGCCTGGATGGGCCCCATCTACCGCCTGCTGGGCCTGAGTGTGGGTGTAATCGTCCACGACTTGAGCGACGATGAACGGCGCTCCGCTTATGGCTGCGATCTCACCTACGGAACCAACAACGAGTTCGGATTCGACTACCTGCGCGACAATATGAAGTTCGACCTCAAGGACTACGTCCAGAGGCCTCATCACTACGCAATTGTGGACGAGGTGGACTCCATCCTGATTGACGAGGCGCGCACCCCGTTGATTATTTCGGGCTCATCCGACGAAGCCACGGACAAGTATTTTCGCGTAGACAAAGTCATCCCGCATCTCGTGGAGAAAGAAGACTACGAAGTTGACGAAAAACATCGCCAGGCCACGCCCACGGATTCCGGAATCGCCAAGGCCGAGAAGCTGTTGGGACTCGAAAACCTTTATGACCCGGCCAACATCGAGTACAACCACCACTTCCAACAGGCGCTGAAAGCTCACACGCTCTTCAAGCTGGACCGCGATTACGTGGTAAAAGACGGCGAGGTCATTATCGTGGACGAATTCACCGGCCGCCTGATGCCCGGCCGGCGCTGGAGTGACGGCCTGCACCAAGCCGTCGAGGCCAAGGAAGGCGTTAAGATCGAAAGTGAAAATCAGACCCTGGCCACCGTCACCTTCCAGAATTATTTCCGCATGTACAAGAAACTGGCGGGCATGACCGGCACGGCAGAAACGGAAGCGGCGGAATTCGAGAAGATTTACAACCTGGAAATCGTCATGAAATCGTCATTGTCCCCACCAATCGGGCACTGATCCGGCACGAGTTTGCGGACGTCGTCTATCGCACCGAGCGCGAGAAGTTCAACGCCGTCATCGAGGAAATCAAGAAGTTACACCTGTCCGGCGAGCCCGTCCTGGTGGGCAGCATCGCCATTGAGAAATCCGAACGCCTGAGCTTGGCCTTGAAGAAGGCCGGGGCGATGCCGGTCCAGTTGCTGGAACTCGCCAAGGCGGCGGGCCTGGAGGGGCCGAAGCTGAAGATGTGGGCGGAACGCCTGGCTCAGAGCGGCAACCGCGGCCTGGCATGGCTGACCCGGGTAGGAGTCAGCGCCTCGGCAATCAAGGAAATGTTGAGCCAGAGCCGCTTTCAGGCCGTTGCCACCGGCCCCAATGGAACGCGCGCGGCTTTTCTGGAAGCAGCGCTGAAACGTGCGCCGCGAGGTTATCCCTACAGCGACACCCCCCTTGTGGATGAAGCGATACTTCCTAACCTCCTTGATCTTGTCAACAACACCGACGCCAAACACCTGACGGTTCTGGATTACCTGATTGAAATCCGCGCCACCCCGGCGCGACTGGTTGAGGTGCTGGGCATGAAGGAAGTCCGGCACAACGTGCTGAATGCCAAACAGCACGAGCGCGAAGCGCTGGTGGTGGCGCAAGCCGGGCGAGTGGGCGCCATCACCGTTTCCACCAA
>JBEKQO010000392.1:0-5722 GCA_049519635.1 Terriglobia bacterium
TGCGTTTTCTTGACAAAGCCGTGCAGCAGCACCATGCGTTCCCGCGCCACGCAGAATATCACCCGCCCGACCTTTCCATCAGTCAGGTCGCTCCGCACTTCCCACAGGCCGTTGCCGAGATTGCGACAATAGGGCATGCCGAGCGGCCAGCCGAATTCGACTTTCTGAATGTCCCGGCCCACCAGTTTGCGATCTTCCAAGGTTAGCCCCAGGACCCACTCCCGTACGGGCCGGTTGCCGAGGGCGGATTCGTAGAAGAACGCTGGGAGCTTCTTGGAGCGGTCGATCAATCATTATTGTGCCAAAATTGGCACCTCTTGGCAAGAGCCTGCTACTTTCGCAGGCGGCGTGAGGGGCGTTACCAGGACACGCAGACTCCAAGCTTCCCCCAACGGGACTTCACTGGCCAATCGTGATGCCCGCGCGCACCTAACCTAAACAGAATTTGAGCCTTGAAGGCGCGTGCACAGGTTGGGCCGGTGAAGTCGTTAAATGCCGGCCAATCTGTTTGATTCTAAGTTGCTTACGCTGAAAGCTGCGGACCAGATTAGCCGGTAATTAAGTACTTGCGCTCGGACGACCGCTTCCACAGAACGAGCCTTAGGACGCCAAGTGGGGCTTCGCATGATAGTGCGGCGCGCCCATCGCAGATGGGTATCCGAAGGCAGTACCCGCTCAGACCTCGCTAGAGTTCACTCGCGCATTTGCATGTTCGTTAAAGTTATTGTAAACTACTGAAAATGAATAGTTTTTGATTTGCGATGCCGGAATCTGGACTTGCTGTAACCGAATACCGCCCTTCGTCGAAGACAGAACGCATAGGCTTTGAAACCGGCGGTCTAATATCGCCCGATTACTGGCGCCATTCCGTCGCGAACAGTGAGTGCTCCCTGCACCAACTCGCGCCGTATATAGGGAAACTGAAGAGTTCCATCGCTCGAGAACTCATACTGGCATATAGCAAGATTGACGACCTGATTGCTGATCCATTCTCTGGCGCGGGCACGGTACCATTGGAGGCTCTGCTTGCGAGCCGGAGAGTCTTCGCCGCGGACGTAAGCCCTTACGCAGAACTCCTGACTTCCGCAAAAGCGTTCGCGCCTAAAACGTTGGACGGCGCCCTAGCGCAGGGTGAACGGCTGCTCGCGGCCTGTGCACTCCATCCAACACCCGACTTGCGTTCAGTGCCGAGTTGGGTTCGGTCATATTTCCACCCACGTACGCTTAAAGAAGCCCTCGCCTTCGCTCTGATCTGCCGTCGGCAGGAGTCCAGCTTTAACCTGGCGTGTTTACTCGGCATCCTTCACCACCAGCGGCCCGGTTTTCTCTCGTATCCCAGCAGTCATCTCGTGCCATACCTCAGAGACAAGAACTTTCCCCGATCCCAGTTTCCGGAGATGTACGCGTATAGGCCCCTCCGCCCCCGAATTCTGGCCAAGATCAGGCGTGCCTACAAGAGAATCCCGGAAGGCATACGGGGAGCCGCCCAGGTCGTGACGGCACCAATAGAAAGCCTATCGTTCCCGACATGCATCGACAGCGTTATTACGAGCCCTCCATACATGAACGCCTTGGACTACGGGCGAGACAACCGCTTGCGCCTTTGGTTCCTCGATCCTACGGCAGCCGATCGGATCGACTCGCACACGCCGTCAACCATCGAGCAGTTCGCCCACCTGATGACCGTACTTGCCTCAAAAACTCAGGCCGCTCTGCGCCCCCGAGGCCACTGCGTCTTGGTAATTGGTGACGTAGTTAGTAGAGGGGCTGTCGTTCATCCGGCACAGATCGCAATCGACGCATTCGCGTCCCGGGCCCCTTCCCTCGACCTTCTTTCGGTGACTGAAGACTCCATCCCGGACGTCCGGCGTGCTAGACGTGACTACCGTGGAGTCAAACGCGAGTGCGTCGTTGTCTTTCGGCGGAAGCCATGAAAGAGTATCTCCCCCAGGCAGAGAAGTTTCTCGGCTTGTCGATCCCGCTCTTCCCCACCTTTCGGATAATTGAGAAGCGCGCTTCAGGTGCGAATGCTCACGTCTTTCGAGCCCATTCGGCTGACAACGAGACTGACCTCGCGTGCAAGGTCATCCCGACGGAGAATATCTCTGGCGACAACTGGCGCGACGAACTGAAGAAACCAAACCGGCTGCGCTCCCCCGGGATTGTGCATTGCATCGAAGCCGCCCCGTGGCGAGATGATTCGCTCGGAATAGACTGCTTCTTGATCTGCTCTGAATATGTTCCGGGCCACAGCCTCAAAGAGTATCTCTCAGCTCACAGGCGTGGCCTCCAAGTTGTCTTCGCCGAAAGATTCCTCAAGTTCATCTTTCCGATCCTCGACGAACTGAGGAAGCTGCGGTACTCACACGGAGACTTGCACACAGGAAACGTTTTAGTGGAGGATCGGTCAGACATTCTAGGCAGCGATCCCTATGCGTTTAGGCTGACGGATTTTACTTGCTCCCAACTGTCTAGCGGCGCAATGACGAAGGATGATTACTCACAGCTTGCGTTGATCCTCCGTGAGCTACTCGAAAATATAGACTATCAGAGCAGTTCCGCCCGCGACCGGTTCGTCTTCGACCAGCTTAACGACCTATTTCTTGGAAGATACTTTCTTGACTGTGACCGCACTCGTGAGCCGTTAGCGCGGAATGCGGCCGCTCTCTTCAATAAGCTCCTCCTACTAGATACCGAGTGGACCTCACTTCAGGCGTCAGCGCGCGAGCAGTTGACGTCACCGTTTGATTACCTCAGCTGTGAGTTGGTGCGTACCGACGACCTGCTTAAGAGCCTCTACTCTGACCGTTTTCTGGGACTGCCGAATATCGAGGAGAAGAATAACCTCGTACTAACGGGACCGCGCGGTTGCGGCAAGAGCACAGTTTATCGCAGTCTGAGCCTTCGCCACCGGTGCTTGACTGGTGACGACGTGCCAGACGCCGTTCGCTACATCGGCATTTATTACCGCTGCGAGGACCTATACTTCGCGTTCCCGAGATACTGCCTTCCGAGCCGCGAAGAGGGTCTGAACGTTCCTCTCCATTTCCTCACCGTCACTCTTTTGGCATTGCTCCTAGAGTCCGTGGAGATGTGGGGCAAGAGACGCTTCGAAGAAGAATTTGAGCAGCTCGAGGCCCACACCTCAAAGGTTCTCTGGGCTGCACTGGGCTTTCAGCTTCCGCAGATTCCTGGTGTTCACAGCTTCAAGGCGCTTTCAGACAAGCTCCGAAAGGAGAGAACACGTGCCGCCGAGAAGCAGAAGTATATGAGGACGCATTCCTCAATGGGCGAGTACCTCGGACCCGAGGTACTTGTCAACTGCTGTTCGATCATTTCATCGTCTTTTCCAACTCTGCAAGCGCGACCCGTATATTTCTTTATTGATGACTATTCTTCGCCAAAAGTCAGCGTCGACCTGCAGCGCAATTTGAATCGGCTACTAATGCAGAGATCCGCTGCTTGCTTCTTCAAGATCTCAACCGAAAGCCCCGTGTCGTTTGAGCGTGGAGACTCGGACGGCAAGAATTTTGTGGAAGGTCGGGAATACCGCTTGGTGAACCTGTTTTCCGTTTTCATCCACACAGCTATTCAACAGCGCCAGGGGTTCATCGACGACGTGTTTGACAGGCGGCTCCAGCTTGTTTTCGACTATCCGGTCAAGAGTATCCAATCGTTGGTGGGTGATAGTGCGGCATCGTCTCACAACGAAGTTGCGAGGGGCATCCGGAAGAAGGAATACCCCGCCTTGTATGGAAGGCAGGTGCTCCACGAGCTATGCAGCGGTGACTTACACTACGTCATAGACTTAGTCGGGCGCATGGTGGCATTAAACGGCGGACCAGCTTCCCTACGTCACGAGTCGTCGCCCCGAATACGGCCATCCGTCCAGTCTCAAGCGATTCGAGAATACTGCGGCGATTTTTTGCGCAGCCTTAGCGATGTCCCGAACGGCGCCCATATGATCGAGATCATCACAGCGTTTGCGAATGTGGCCCACTCGTATCTCCGGTATAAAAACTCAGCGAACGAGGCCGGTAACCCTCCACATCAGGCAAGTCGAATCGAACCATACGTTCGCCTGGACTTGTCTAATGATGCGGAACGTATTTACAAAGAACTCTTAAGGTATTCGGTCTTCATCGAGGACGTCCGCGGCAAGAGTATTAGGGGGCATGTTGTACAAAGGCTCTATCTCCGCAGGTTGTTGATCCCTCATTTTAATTTGACCTTTAGCAACAGGGACTCCATCAGCCTTGAGAACTCCGAAATTGAGCTATTACTGCTGGCGCCAGACAAGTTTTATCGTAGAATGAGGATGACAGCGTTCAATGGTCCGGATGACCAACTGCCGCTGCTGGAAGAGCCTGAGGCCTAAGACTATGCGCGTTCTCAGAGTTGACGAGGTCTTGGCCTCGTTAGACGCCCCGAAAGTCAATGCCATAGAGAACGTCCTCATCGCTCCCGATGACGCCGTCGTCGTGTGTGCTGGCTTTGAAGAGCGCAGTCTTGGAGTACTGCAATCGCTTCATTCTGTCGCGAGGCCAAGGGTTATTCTCGTGGAGTACCGCCCCGTGCTCCTTGGGAATCGGCTTGAGGAATGCCTCTCCGAGTGCAGAAGAATTGATGTTACCCCCTTACGGTACGTGTATGACAGAGAGAATCCGGCGGGAGCGGGGAGCGAGATTTGGTCACTACTGCACGGCATCAGCGGGCGCGTGTTTATTGATGTATCGGGCATGTCTCGGTTGCTGATTGTGCAGCTGCTAGGTTCATGCATGTCCCAGCCCACTTCCTCGAAGGTCACCGTGTTGTACACCGAGCCGGAACATTACTACCCGATTCAAGAGCAACTTGCTGGGGCCCAGGGGAAGGCAAGTCGCTCACGGGTTGAGTTTCTTTCTTGGGGGGTGTCTGAGATCACTGTCGTTCCGGAGCTATCGTCGGTGGCACTTCCAGAACAACCGACGCACCTCATAGCCTTTCCGAGCTACGACGGCCAGCAGTTGGCAGCGGTCCGCAAAGACGTGGAGCCAGCACGTATCTCTTTGATATTTGGAATGCCTCTGCCCGAGCACGGTAAGTGGAGACTCGAAGCTGTTCGTGGCCTCAATTACCGGCGCACGCAACGCAACGTGGCGGAGTACGTCACGAGTACTTACGACTACCGAGAAACGCTTCATCTCCTTCTGCAGTTGTACTCTGCAGGCCAACGCCTTGAGAAGATAGTTATTTCCCCAACAGGGAGCAAGATGCAGACGATTGCTGTTGGAATCACCAAGGCGTTTCTCCGCGATGTGAAGGTTGTGTACCCGACGCCTGGATCGTTCGCGACGGAAGCGTACACTACCGGAATCCGTCGCATGCACGAGCTTCCACTTGACGCCTTTTGGCCGACGAGTTGCTCGTGACCCCGGAACGAGGATCTGCGACAGCATCATCTCTGCGCGTTTCGCGCGCAAATGCGGTCCGTGCCATCGGTTTATCTGGCCCGTAGTCGCCGACTCGCGGAACTGCTAGGTGGCCGCAAACTGGCTCCAAACGACTATCTGGGAGATCACCCTCGTGAAGTCCGGATCCCTGAAAGATCGGTACTGGTAAACGCGCTCGCGTCCTGGATCGGCCTTCCACCTGGGCGGACCGTCGGGGACCCGAGAGCCGACCAGCGGGGCAATCTTGGGATGAACGCTGTCAGGGTGCCCTCCAGCGGCGGCCTCCCTTT
>JBEKQO010000393.1:0-8098 GCA_049519635.1 Terriglobia bacterium
AACCAGTACTTTCCCAAGCTCGAAAACCTGACGGCAGCCGTGAGCCAGCAGATGCAGGTGTGGAAGAAACCAAACCCCGTGTTACGGAGATTATGCTGTATTACTTAAGACGCTGTATATAGATTCTTATATCCTGCGGAGGATGGTGGTCGGCGTTCCGTCGAACTCCCTCTTAGGGACTTTCATCTCACTGTGCAAGGCCAAACCGGTTACAGAATCCCCCTCTACATGGTTATCTGCGGCCCTCGGACGTGAAAGTAAAAACCGCCGTTGGCCCGCAGACTCCGAGTTCCTTGAGCGTTGGCTGAGGGCTCCACTCTATAGTAACCGCCGCGTTTGTCAGGTGATCCTAGAGTGCATTGAAGGGCACTTCGGGCATCATGAGAGTATCGTCTCTGGTGACGCAAGTGTCGAACACGTTCTGCCCCAAACCCTGAGCCCCGGATGGGAACAGGCACTCGGTGAGAACGCGGGCGCCGTCCAGTCTGAATGGCTACACACGATCGGCAATCTGACGTTGACGGGATACAATCCCGAACTTGGCAACAAGGAGTACTCGGAGAAGCGAACGATCTTTGCCCGGAGCCATTTCGAGCTCAACACATTCTTCGAAAGCATTGAAACTTGGGGCGCCCCTGAGATACAACAGCGGGCGGAATCGCTCTTCCAAATCGCCCAGCAGCTTTGGCCAAGGCCGGCTACCATCCCCGAGGAAGAACCTGCAGCCGCGCAGCAGCGGCCGGAACCCGCAAATTTCCATGGGGAGTGCATACGCACCGCCCAGAAACGACTTGGCATTGTGCTTTCCAAGCTGTCGCAAACACGTTATGAGGCTGGCGATCAGGGAACGCGTCTTGTCTGCGCAGTTTCAGCCGAGCACAACGAGAGCGGTGGAACGCCATACTTCTGGTTCGCGGTACATCTTAAACAGTTAGAGTTCTTGGATGCCGCCCCTTCGGCTTGGCTGTGCTCGGTTGTGGTTCCGCAGAGCAAACCCTCCTGGTACCTCCCTCAGTATTAAAGCCGTTATTGGCCCAAATGAGTGAATCAACAGGGGACGATCGCCACTATTGGCACGTCGTGGTGCAGAGCAAGAACGGGAAGCTTGTCTTGCGTCTGCTCGGAGCTATCGATGGTCCCGATTTGACGGAGTTTTTGGTATCGAGCGGGTAGGCACGGTCAATCCTACTGTGAACGACCGTAGGCATTTCCCCAAGAGGCAACCCCACGCTCAATAAAGCACCCATTATGGCTAGTTTCATTTATCATATGCGCACCGTGTGACAGGGATCATGGAGGGGTTTATGTGGATACCCAAAGAAATTGATCATATTGCGACGCGCTTGAAAGAAGGGGGCCGCGTACGTGGCATCAATGTTACCGTACGCAAACTTCTGCAAATGTTCAAAGCTGAGCGTCGAGGTCCATACAAGGTCCATGACATACGGACAGCACTAGACAGTTTGGGCCTGGAAACCGAGCCAGACTTCGAGTCAGCTTGGATCGATTCGCCTGTTCGAATTCAAATGAAGAACCCGAGTGTCCCTCCTACCACGACTGCCGAGCCGACTGAGACTGGGGAAGGAAATGACTTGGAGGAGGGTCAAGCCGGCCTGCAAGCCGAGCTTGAGGTTCTTGACTCGCCACAATTGGATATGGATGAAAAGGCCCTACCGCCTATTGTTGTGGCATCCGAAGGTGTGGTTGAGACAGCCCTGAGTGAAGCATCTGACCCCACATTTCGAATCGGAAGCCTGCCCGCCGCAAATAAGGAATTAACCACGGTAGAGCAAGACGATGACCTAAAGAAAGCCATCACTAAGATGTTGTTACGCGATTACTCGCAACTCCCAATCATGCACGGGGAGCGTACAGTAAAAGGAATGATCTCCTGGAAATCTATCGCATCGCGGTATGCGATTGGAGGCGAGTGCCATAAGGTTCAGCACTGCCGCGAAGACGCACAAGTCATCGACGCTAATGGAACGCTTTTTGACGCAATTCCTACCATTGTGAAGCACGGCTACGTCCTTGTGCGCGACCAGAAGGCGAACAAAATAACAGGGATAGTTACCGCCAGCGACCTTAGTCTCCAGTTTCAACAGTTGGCTGAGCCATTCTTGCTCCTCAGAGAAATAGAACTTCACATTCGGCAATTGTTTCAGAATAAAGTCACCGCTGATGATCTTGAATCTCTTCCATCTTCGGGCGATTCCGCCCCGAAGCCCAAGTCGATTTCCGACCTCAGCTTTGGAGGATATGTTAGATTGCCCCAGAGGTCCGAGATTTGGGCAAAACTTTCCTTGAACATTGATCAAGCATCGCTCACCACACACCTGGAGGAGGTCCGTCGATTCGAAATGATGTAATGCATTTTGATCCTGATCCCATGACCTCTATCCAACTTGAAATCCTGAAAGACGCGGCGAAATTCATGCAGCAGCTCTATGACCTCCTTCCGTAACGGGTAAATACAAGCCGCGGCCAGCGCAGTCCCGATTGTGGGCTTCTCTCATGCCCACTCATGCCCGATACCCCATCGGCAACCGCACGTCGTCAATCGGGATGGGGCAGGAGGGCGATCGCAAATTCAAAATTGGAGATTCAAGATAGGGGAGTGCGGGAGGCTGACTCCAAATTCAAAATGGCAGATTCAAAATAGGACAGGGCCAGGGGTGATTTCAAATTCAAAATGGCAGATTCAAAATTTGGCAGGGGAGCATGCAATAATCTCAAGCCGAAGTTCGATAATCGTGAGTCGCAAGTCGCTAATCGACAATCATCAATCCAAAATCGTCAATCGAAAATTTCCCGCCCCTTCACGGCGCCGTTCGCAACTCCTCGCGGATCACGCGCCGCAGCGTTTCCTCGATGGTAGGCTTCTGCCCGCCCTCGATATAAGCGCGCAGCGCGTTGTTGATTAAGGTTTGATAGTTGCCGCCCCCGGCACGCTCCACGGCGTCCCGGAAATATTCCAGAATGTCGGAGTCCAGGCGGATGGTGATGCGTTCCTTGCCGGGTGGCAGGGACAGTACCGGTCCGCGCTTTCCTTTACGGAAGTCGTAGGTTTTCATTCTTGTGCCTAATACTCCTCAAGTTCACGGGGTTCGGCCGTCGGCGCGGAAATAAGCCGTATGTCCTCGCCGCGATACGTGTAAACAACCACCAGCGCACGGCCCTGTGCGTCCGCGCCGAGTGTTACCCACCGCGCCTCGGTGGGATTGGACTCGTTATCGGCTATTCTGATCGCATACGGATCGTCAAGCACTAAAACCGCGTCCGCAAAACGCACCCCGTGCTTCGCGACGTTTTGCCTCGCCTTGGTGCGGTCCCAGACGATCTGCATCCGTAGAGCATACATGTGTATGTACGGCGAGTCAAGGGCAAGCGGGGCGCGGTCAGGGCAGTCCTGAGCATAGGCCTTTTCCTTGCCCCATACGCCACCGGCAGCCGCACGGCGTCCATCGGGAGGGGGCGCGACGCGTTAACAGCTCCCAGCCGACAGCTAGCCCTAGCCCCGAACCCGGATTCCCCACCCCTTTCCGCGGTACCCGCTCAACATCGCAGCCGCGCAGCGGCGGCACAATGTGGCCCATGGCGAGAGCCATGGGATAAATGCGCGAGAAGAAAATGGAGCCCCGGCAGGGGCCACAGAAATAATCAACCACTGTATGGGATTCTGTCGTCCGCTGACGCGGCCAGCAGCGTTAGAAACTGCGGCTTCCCCACGGCTGCCGCCGTGGGCCACATTCTGCCGGCCCTGACGGGCCTAAGGTGGCGCAGGAATTCCGTGGTTCCAAAGCCCACCGGTAGGAAATTGGAAAGAAATATCACACATCCTACTGCTTTCCGCCTACCGGTTGTAGAATGCTGGACAGGTTTCGAGCAAGGCCGATCTCGAAAAAAGCAGGGGGGCATGGGGGGAATATTGCGCTGCTCGATTCGGATTACGATTCTGTCATTCCTTTACCTCCATGTGGTTCCTTTAGCCTCGCCCCAGCAAAGGCCCGAGCCGCCGCCTGCTTCCACTGGACCCGCGAGGGCGGCAATTGTGCGTATCGTTTTGGACCGGACTTTGAAAATCCCCGTGCAGCCCGTTCGCGGATTGGCGTTTGGCGGCGAGCCTCCCACCCTGGCCGCGTGGGGAGATGACGGCAACGTACGAGTGTGGAACGCCGCTACCGGCGACCCCCTCAAGACCATCGCGCTCGCCGACCACCCCAAGTGGGTTTCCTGTATGGCCTTCAGCCCTGGCGGCAAATGGATTGTTATGGGCGAGGGTTTTACCAGGGCAAAAGTTTACACGGGAAGAATCGAGTTACTGGACGCGGTGGCAGGCCGGGAGGTTCGAGCGCTCGCGACACATCATTGGGAAGTGGAGAGCGTTGCCATCAGCCGGGATGGCCGGTGGTTGGCCTCCAGCAATTGGGACCGCAAGGTGCGCCTGATGGAATTCCCGTCGGGAAATCAAGTGCGCGAATTCGAGAGTGCGTCCAAGCCCCGTTGCGTGGCCATCAGCCCGGACTCGAAGGTCATTGCTTCCGGCGGTTCGGATTTCACCGTGTCGCTCTGGGATCGCGAGAGAGGCAAGGATCTCCGCCGCCTCACCGGGCACAGCGGTAGCATTTTGAGCGTCGCTTTCAGCCCGGATGGCCAGCGACTGGCTTCCGCCAGCGCCGACGGCTCCGCGCGCATTTGGAATGTAGTGGCGGGGCGGTCCCTCTGCACACTCTCGGGCCACGTGGGCGCGGTGATGGCCGCAGTCTTTAGTCCGGACGGAGAATTTGTGGTTTCAGGCGGCGCGGACAAAACCGTACGCTTTTGGGACGCGACCACTGGCCAGAACCTTGAAACCCTGGGCGCCCACTCGAGTGTGTGGGGTGTGGCGTTCAGCTCTGACGGCAATTATCTCGCCGCCGGCTACGCCGACGGGACCATCAATATTTGGAAGAAGCAGGAGTAGAGGCGGGTTTCAGCATTCAGCTTTCAGCAATCAGTTCTCAGTCTTCGGAGCAAGCTTAACGCGGACCTGATTCACCAGGCAGGGGTTCGTTAAGAAATACCTAAAGTCTGGGATTCCGCGGTTGAACCGCCTTGGGGCCCGAACGTGGGCGGCTGGTGCCCTCATCCGTTTGACCCGCAGAGATTCAGATGCTAGGCTGCTTTAGCAGGTTGCTGAAAATGAGGCGGCTGCGGCCAGGTGGGAAATGTCAGAAGCTCAAAACCAGTTTGAATTCACCGGCGCCGTCTTAAGGGATGGGAAAGTTTACAGCTCCCTTTGTCTCGACCTTGACGTCGCTTCCCAAGGCAAGACTGCCCGTGAAGCGAAGAAGATGCTCGCCGAAGCCGTTACCTTGTATTTGGAAACGTGTTTTGAGAATGGTATGCCCTATCTGCGGCCCGTTCCACCAACCGAAGACCCGCGGCATCATGCTGCCGAGAATCTCATCGAGATCTTCCCCTTGCGGGTGAATTTCAAGGTTCACACCCTTGCCTGAACTGCCCGTCATTCGTCCGAAGCGACTGGTTTCTGCTCTGAAGAGGAGAGGCTTCTACGAGGTCCGCCAAACGGGAAGCCATTTGCAGCTTAAGCGGGGGAACCTGTTGGTCACAGTGCCAATGCACTCGGGTGACCTGAACCGTTTCGTCCTCAAATCAATTCTCCGCCAAGCACGGGTGTCCGTTGAAGAGTTGAAAGAATTCCTTTGAACAGCGCGCCGCCCTGGTATGTGTAGCCACCGTGTGTGCGCAGACGAATACCACAGTCGTTCGTCCTAAGGAGATCGATGAGGTATTGGTGAATCCGGGCATGGGGATCGAGACTTTCCAGCGCTTCAACGGAAATGCGATCAACCCCGCCCTCGACTGGTCGGAGGAAGGCCCTATCGGAAAGCTGGCGCCGGCAGCGGGAGCGGTGAATTTCCCCACGTCCTCAATTTCCTATTGCCGCTGGTTCTGGGAAACGCTGGAGCCGGAGCAAGGGAAAGTGCGCTGGGAGATTCTGGACGCGGCCTTGCGGGAGGCGCACGCGCACCATCAAGCGCTGGCAATTCGGCTGATGCCCTACGATGAGAAGCACCCGCTGCCGGAATGGTACCAGAAGTCAGGGGCGCGGCGCGCGAACCAACCCGCGGACAAAGACGGGGAAACCTGGCAGCCGGACTTTGCCGACCCGTTGTATCTGAAGGATTGGGGAGCGTTGGTGGCGGAGGCAGGGAGGCGCTACGACGGGCATCTGGATTTGGACAGCGTGGACATTTCCTCCGTGGGGTACTGGGGTGAAGGTTGGAGCCCTTACATGCCGGGGTTCGAGGCGCAGAAAAAGCTGGTGGATATTTGGCTGGATGCGTTCAAACGCACTCCGTTACTCATGAATTTCGACGAAAAAAAGGCCTTGGCGTATGGAACCCAACAAGGCGCGGGCTGGCGGCTGGATTGCTGGGGTGACATGCGAACCTCTTCCGACGATCCTTTCTTCCAGGCGGAGATGCTGGATATTTACCCGCAACAGATCGTTCGCGCCGGAATACAGAACGTCTGGCAGCGCAGTCCGGTTTCGCTGGAAGCCTGTTGGGTGCCGGGCTACTGGAAGCAACAGGGGTGGGATGTGAATTACATCATCGCGCAGGCGCTGCGATGGCATGTGTCGTCAGTGAACATCAAGTCGACGGCGATTCCGGCGGAGTGGAAAGAAACCTTCGACGAATTTCAGAAAAAAATGGGCTACCGATTCATCTTGCGGCGGCTGGAGTATCCCCAAGCCGTTCAGGCCGGGAGGATGGAACCTGTTCATATGTGGTGGCTCAACGCGGGAGTGGCTCCGGTTTACCGTAAGTACGAACTGGCCTTGGAGCTGCGTGCCACCAGCGGCAGCGCGGAAGTCATGCTGCCGGTGGACGTCCGCAAGTGGCTGCCCGGCGACGCGGTGTTTGACGGCACGATTTATATTCCCGAAGGCTTGAAGCCGGGAAGCTATCGCCTGCGCGTGGCGCTGCTCGACCCGCGAACGGGGCAGCCCGCCGTCAAGCTCGCCATCGAGGGTCTCGGTGCCGACGGCTGGTACGACGTTGCGCCGATCGAAGTGCAATGAAATGGTATTGGAAGCCCGAAGGGGTTCCCATTGAGTAACCGTGGGCAAGGGAACGCTTTTTGTGCCCACCGCCCAAGGATCGCATCGCTACCCATTTTACCGACCTTGAAGGGGTCGAATGGTTCGACCCCGCCGGGGCCGAGAGGTTCTTCCAAACACAGTTACCGTAGGTTTCACCTACAGCTACTCACGGTGTTCCCCTTGCGGGGAACCTGGCAACGGTCAAACCTCTTGGCGTCTCGCGGGTCGAACCAGTGGCTTACCTCCGGGACAGTTAAACCTTATCCGCTGCGGCTACGGGGGTCACTCAAGGAAACCGCCGAGCGGCTGCCACTGGGATATCGGGCATGAGAAGAGACCACGGCCAGAATCGCACTGGCCGTGGCTAGGGTGTGCGAAGGTTAATTGATGTAATCTGATTGGATCTTAAGTTTCTTACCGGAGATCACGTTGATCTGCTCTTTATAGTACGATTGCCCCTTGACATTGCGCAATTCGATGGTGTGAGTTCCGGTTCGCAATGAAAACTTTTTCAGTTCTCCCGTACGGCCTGCGAATCCGCCATCAACGAAAATCTGATTACCTTTTTGCTTCGTCAAAATCTGGACTTCGCCCACCTGTGAATATCCCTGTCCGTACCAGGGGCCGTACCCATAATACCCCCCCGGGTAAAACCCCGGACCGAAGCCACCGCCTACATAGCCCCCACCGTAGCCCCCACCAAAATACATTCCGCGTGCAGACGCTGCCGGCACAAAGGTTAGAAACGCCAAAAGGGCAATCGCTGAATACTTCACAAATCGTGTCATGTTTGATGCCCTCCTTCCAACGCCGGCCTTGGAAACCTGCTCGCTCTTGACCAGCATGCTCTATTGGATGCAAGAAATGACAAGTTTGGTGCTTTAGATAAGTTAAATAATATTAAATATCTATAAGCAGGGTAGCGCGGACCTGTTTTTTAGGTCCGCGGCTTTTCCTTGTCCATCGGGGACGTGCCGCGGACCTAAA
>JBEKQO010000394.1:0-5713 GCA_049519635.1 Terriglobia bacterium
GCGCTGACGTTTGCGCTCATGCGGGTGCCGCTGTCGCCCGAGGGCGCCGTCGCAGGAGAGCCGGAGTTGGCGAAAAATTCCGGCTCAGTGGTGTACAGGGCCCCGCGCTTCTCAGCCAATGGGCGGTTCATTGTCTTCTCGGCAGTTGCCGCCAACGACAACCTGCAATCAATTCGCATTTCGCCTTCGACCGGAGAAGTCGTCGGCGACCCCGTCCCATTCACCCATGACACCATGCTGCGTAAGTTAGATCCGCTCTTCTCGCCTGACGGCGCGCAGATCGCCTATACGGTCATCCAGAACGGGGAGGACACCGGCATCGGTGTGTGGGTTGCCGATGCGGATGGCAAGAATGCCCATCCTGTGGGAGCGACGCCGACCGACCGCCATCTGATTGGATGGCTCCCCGGGCATGGCGGGCTTACTTTCCAGGGCGAGCAGAAGGGGCATAAAGTGCTCGATGCCATCGACCTGGGCACCGGTACCATATCGGTGCTGCGAGAGCTCGCCGAGGATGGTGCGTCCTTTCGCGTCTCGCCCGACGGCAGGCAGATCGCGTTTGGCAAGCGCGAGGGCGGCGCAGTGAATGTGTGGGTGGCGCCCATCGGCTTCGGACAGGCGGGCGACGGTCCAGCAAAGCAGTTGACCTTCGGCAAGGGATTGATGTCGTACCCATGCTGGTCGCCGGACGGAAAGACGATTGCCTTTGAGATCGAGAACGGGATCGCCACCGTTCCTGCAGCGGGCGGGCCCGTGACGGTGCTCCAGGTCGGCCAGCGGGAACCAGACATGCTCTGGGACTGGGCCCCTGACGGCGACAAGATCGTCTTTGCCAACTATCGCAATGGCGCTATAAACCTCTTTTGGATCTCGCGCAGCACGCGGCAGGAGAAGCAATTGACGCATTACACGCGCGACAACAGCTACGTGCGCTATCCCGCCTGGTCGCCCCGCGGCGATCAGATCGTCTACGAGTACTCCGAGACCACCGGCAACATCTGGACCATGCGCGTCAGATAAGAGCTTTTCCCCTTCAGCGCGTTCGCCGTTCCGCAACTGCTGCACCGAGTGCGGCAGCGGAAACGCGGCATGTTCGCGTCGAACATGCCGCCTCCACCGCGCTCCGGTACGGCCGCTTGCCGGCTCACGTCGCCCCACGCCGCTTCATTACCGATCATTCGCTGCAACCTTGTTCTGGGTCTCCGCCTGCCGCGTGCGGGCTTCCTGAACCAGCCGCGTGTCCATCTGGCGAGCCTGCTCCGCCGTGAAGTACATCTCGTTGCCGGCCAGTACGTTCAAATCGTTGCTCGTCCAATGCGCCTTCATGATGCCGGTCCGGGAGCTGGCATTCGCGCCCAGCAGCAGGCTGCCGATCTCGCGCGCCATCACACGGCCATCCAAGTTCAAAGTACCATTGTGCCAGCGGCAAGTGAGGTCGGTGTCTTCGATGAAGTGCGCCTGGCGAAGACGTTCTGAAAACGCAATGTAGTCTGCGTAGGTGACGATTTCGGCAATCACATCGACATCGGTCGTACCGCGGATAGGAGCGGCGGCCTCGTCCGTAATGAGCAGACCCAGGGTCACGCCGCCCACGAACACGATCTCATCCAGAAATGCAGCAAGTTTGCCGACCGCATTTTCCAACAGGCGGAGGTTCGGGTCAGGCATTAATCTCTTTTTCCAGGAGTTCGACTGCGAGTTTGCACTCGCGAGTTCTTCCGCTACGAATCGCATCGCAGAGGGCCAGGACGGCGTAGAACTTGGGATCTCGCAGCGCGGCTTTGGGTGCTCCCTTGTAGAGGGGGGCGAGGGAAATGCCGCGAATTTTTCCCTCGGCATACGGCCAGACGGTGGGTGGTTCCTTGTCCTCCAGGAAATGCGACTTAAGCGGCTCCGCTGCCGCTGCGGTCGGCACGCCACGCGCCATCGAACCCCGCTCGGGCGGAAAAGTGTACTTCAATCCGTGGGCCAGGAATTCCATGAGTCCCGATTTGTTCACGCGCTTTTCAGTGTTCGATAGATGAATCAAGCCCGCGTCCGCACACCGCCTCAGAGCTTTCGATACTTCCGACTGCGAAACAGATAGGCTCTCAGCGAGGTTTTTGGACGGCGTTTGCGGCACGTTCTGGATGGCGAGTTTTAGGAGGATTGCGATGTCCTGCCCTTGCATAGCCTAATTGTACACGTAATTTCCAATTTGGAAATTGGAAATTACATTCCGATCCTTCAGAATGCAACGTGTCCCTCGCCAGATCTCCATCGAATTCGAAGTTACGGTTGCTCTTAACGATTGACTCAGTTGTCTTTTGGGGCTGTCGCGATTTCAACTGCGTCTGCGACGCTTGAAGGACAGGCGCGCTCTTTCATCTATGAATTCAGCGATCTTGCGGCGTCGAAAGCGCAATGCGCCATCGGAAAGCCAAATTGCCGGCAGGTATGGAGCTCTCCGAGCGGAGTGGTCCCATACCCAATCCACGCTGACCTTCAACCACGTTGCGACATCCTCGGCGTCGAGCAGACAATCTTCCGGCGCCTCACTGTCTTTCAGCGGAAATGGCATAAAGCCTTCCGCATTTGTATTTTGAGCGCCGGAATTAATCGGGGTGTTCATGCGCATACAAGCACTTTAGCGCCAATCGGCCCCGTTCCATAACGTCTAGGAGGCCGAAAATGCTTTGTGGTAACCAGAAAAGTTTGCGCACTTCAGCACCTATGTAAGGACGGTTCCCGCTCTGCTGCTGCCAGGGTTCCGTCCGTCATGCGGCCTCCGAAACCGCCGACTATCACCCCGCCCGTGCGAATCAAAACCACCAAGCGGGTTTCACCCACAAACGCGGAACTCAGCCGTCTCGTCGAGCGGCGCCGCGCCCAGGAATTGGGCCACGAACTCCCCCTCTACACTGAAGAAGCAGCCGCCTACATCGGGTTTCATCCGAAGTCCGTCGAGCGGATGGCCAGGCTGGGCGAGATCCCGGCCCACCCCGTTTCCGGCGTGCGACGCAAGACTTGGCGATTCTACCGTCCTGAACTGGACTCCTGGCTCCGCGCTAGAGTAATCTCAGCCCGCTATCCGTGTTCGCCTGACGGAAAGGATAGTGGTCATAGTGGTCATTGAGGCGAGCACATTATCAAAACGGGACCGTGGCTTTGAAGGCGCGGTCCCATGGTCCAGCAGTCTGGGTTTATCGCTGGCGCGAGGGCGGCCCTCAGGGGAAAAGCACCCGCAAGAGCGTGGTCATCGGCACAACCGAGGAGTATGCGACCAAGGCCCAGGCACTGAAGGCAGCCGAAGGACACAGGCTGAGGGCAAACCGCGAGGGTAGGGAAACAAGCGAGCCTACTTTCGGAGCGCTGATTGAAAGACTCATTGTCGAGGAGAGACTCCGCGATGCGAAGGATCAACCTCGGACAATCGGGGTCTTCGAAGAGGATGAAAAGTTCGATGCGGAAGCATTGGACGCTTCTACGGCTAGTTCCTATCTCTCCATATTGAAGGTCCATGTCCGGCCGCGATGGGGGGAGTCTTCCCTATCGGATGTCAGGTCGGCGATGGTGCAGGAGTGGTTGCGTGGTCTCAAGGGCGCTCCCAAAACCAAGGGACACATCAAGGCGCTCATGCACCGGCTTTTTGAAAAGGCAATCCTGTGGGAATTGCTTCCCGTCGCACGGAACCCGATGGATCTGGTCTATGTGAAAGGCATCAGCAAGAGGTCGAGGACGCCCGTCATTCTCGACCCCGATCAATGCCTTGCACTGATCAGCTCTCTACCGGATCCGTATCGCACCATGGTTCTGGTCGCCATCTGCACCGGGCTTCGCGTGAGCGAAATCCTGGCGTTGAGATGGAGCCGGATCCATTTTGATCGCCTCACCATGATGGTCAAGGTGAAAGCGGTGGACGGGCGGATCGGTCGGGTCAAGACCGAGTACTCGGAAGATGAACTTCCGCTGGACCCGGACTTCGCGGCCGTGCTGGAGGACTGGAAAGCCAAGCCCCGGCAAACCGCTGGCGACTGGGTCTTTCCCAGCCACATCACCGATCGGTGCTTTCACGCGAGTCCGATTCAGCAGGACTACATTCGTCCTGCTGCTGAGAAGCTCGGACTTGAAGGTGTGGGCTGGGGCGCATTCTGCCATACCTATCGAACCTGGCTGGATTCAACGGGAGCACCCGTCGGTGTTCAACAAAAGCTGATGCGCCACGCGCAAGCCAGTACGACGATGAACATTTATGGGAACGCTTTGATGCAGTCCAAGCGCGACGCGAACAGCAAGGTTGTTAGCATGGCTCTTCATTTGGAGCGCAAGCAACACCAGGCGGCGTGAACTAATTCCAGAGACAAGAAAAGGCTGCTCGCGGCAGCCTTTTCTTCGCATCAGACGGGGTGGGATTCTTATTGGACCCCTACTCCGGAACTCTCAAGCTCTGTAACTGATTGATTAGATTGGTTGCGGGGGCTGGATTTGAACCAGCGACCTTTGGGTTATGAGCGACCCGAGATTTCGGTAAGTATCGGACAACAGGGCACGAGTGGAAACCCTGAGATACCCCTGGGAACGGCTGGAACAGCTTATTGGGGACCGTATGGGGACTTGTTTGGCGGATTGCCGACGAGTGCCCAACGATCTGCCAATCGGACCCCATTGCCATTGGGAACCGATTGGGGACACGTCTGAGGACGGCCCCAATGAGCACCCAACGACGTGCCGCTCTGCCGTCAGCCGAGCGCGACCGCTGCTGTCGCCTCAGAGGATCAGTCATGATTCTTCAACAACCCTCCACCCATCTGAAAGGCAATCAGCTCCTCGCCGATTTTGCCAATTTGCCTCCCAAGCCACCACGCTCCAAGTTGGAACCGCATCGCGATCTGATCCGCGAACTGCGGCGGGGCGGGCGAACCTATCGCGAAATAGCCCAACTGTTTCAAGAACGGCTCGGCCTGTACGTTGCGCCGAGCACTCTCCATTCCTTTGTCAAGGTTCGGGCCAAGCATCGCAAGCGAACACAATTTGAATTGCCGCCGCTGGAACTCGCAGTGGCACCGGCGCTCGATCGCGTTGCCGCCCTCAAGGCAAAGCCGACGGTACGGAGTTCAAAGTCTACCCGCTTCGTCTTCCGTGAAAACGAACCTCTGACCCTGACCAGCAACGGGGGTGAGCAATGACGGCATATTCAAAGCGTGTTGTCTTCACCATGGGCGGCAAAGGCGGCGTCGGCAAAACTGGCGTCATGGTCTCCTTGGCCGAGTGGTTCGCATCAAACGAGATTCCCGTCACGTTGCTCGACCTCGACACAGAGAACAAAGCGCGTGGTTCGTTGAAGCACTTCTTCAATGGCACTGTGACCAAGGTCAACATTCACACGCCTGCGGGTCTCGATGCCTTCGTCGATTATCTCGACGGCGGTACATCCATCATTCTTGCCGATATGGGTGCTGGTGCCGGACAGGTGGCCGCCGATTGGTTCGAGTCAATGTATGAAGATGTCGCCGCAACTGGCGTTCGCTTTACAGCAGTCGGTGTGGTCACGCCAGACCCGGCCAGCGTTGAAAGCGTCCTTGCCTGGGCAAGCCGTCTTCAGGATCGGGTGGAATATGTCATCGTCGAAAATGCTACAAGCGCCTTGGCGGACTTCACCTACTGGAGGTCCACCGAACAGGCAAATCGCTTTCGTGAAGCATTCACACCGGAAATCTTGCAGATGGAATTTCGG
>JBEKQO010000395.1:0-5678 GCA_049519635.1 Terriglobia bacterium
CGGCAGACCGGTTTGCCTGTCAGCCGGATTATCCGTCACCAACTCGAGCGGGCCAAATCCGAGGCGGGGAACCAACCTTTCCTTTGCCATGCGGGCAAAATCAGCGGCCCACCGGATCTTTCCTCCCGTAAAGGATTCGCGCCAACACGAGGGCCATTGCTGACACTGGCCTGATCCGCCTGATTGAACAGTCCCCCACCACACGGTGGTCACGGTGGTCACGGTGGACGAGGAAGACTTCCGCATCTATCGGCGGAACAATCGGGAAACCATCCCGATTCTGTGCCCGCCCCGAAGTTCTGGGCGCCGGGGTCTTGTCTGATCCCCTCAGAATGGCGCCATCTTCCGCGCACCTCATAGTATCCTTCATTCGTACCGCAATGCCACCATGGGATCGACCTTTGTCGCGCGGCGGGCGGGGAGGTACGCTGCAAGCAGCGCGATCCCTACCACAATAACTAACGCGGCTGCGAGCGAGACGGGATCGGTGGGCGAAAGGTCAAACAGCATCTTAGAAACCAGCCTAGACATACCGAGGGCGACCGGCAGGCCAACAGCCCCCCCGGCCGCGATCAAGCGCAGTGAGTCAGAGAGGATCAGACTCAAAATGCCACTCGGCTCCGCTCCCAGAGCCCTGCGTACACCGATTTCGGCTGTACGCCCGGCCACCGAATACGACACCAGCCCGTAGAGCCCGATGGCCACCAAGAGTAGCGCCAGACCGCCGAAAACATCTGAGAGCAACGCTAGGACGCGATCGTCTACAAGCGAGTTGTTCACGGCTTGAGTTAGGCTTTCAGAGTAGAGGACGTCCTCCCGCCCGGAGGCTTCAACCCGCCGACGGGCCATATCGAGAACCGTACTCGGATTTCCATAGGTTTTGATTTCAATGTAACCACTAATCGGATTTGACTGCTGGAAGAAAGGGAAGTAGAACGCCAACGGTCTATGATTTCGAACATAGAAGAGATTGGCATCATTAACCACGCCGACGATTTGAAGGCTCTGCTCACCGGTTTCGGATGTCACTGTGATCGATTGGCCGACGGCATCCCCTGGGGGAAAGAATCGCTGAGCAAGACTTCGGCTGACAATCACGGCTGCGGGCGCATGCTGGTCATCATGAAAGCTAAAGTCGCGTCCCTGGAGCAGGCGGATGCCCATGGTGACAAAAAAGTTCGGCGAGACCGAATGCTCATCCGCGTCAACGCGGCTGTCCGTTGGATTCTCTCCGGAGCCGCGGGAGACCGGCGCTCTCCATTTCACGGTTGTCCGCGAGATCGGCCCAGACTTGGACACGCCGACGGATTGGACACCCGGTAGACGAGTCAGTTCGTCAATTAAGGTGCGGTAGTATTTGGCGCCATCGAAGTTTTTGGGGCCCCCGGGCTTTGCCTGGGACCAGAGACCCAGAACTTTATCAGGGTTAAACCCCAGATCGAGTGAGCGCAGCCCGACCAGATTCCGCGTGAATAGGTTTGCGCCCACCAAGAGCACTAGCGAGAGCCCCACTTGAGCCCCTATCAGCACCTTGCCAGCTCTCCACGCCCCGCTACCCTTACTGGACAATCCTGCCGGTTGCCGCATTAGGGCGGCTGAGTCCTGCCGCCGTGATTGCCAAGCTGGCAAAAGGCTGAACAGTGCGCCGGTGAGACATGCCACAACACCCGTAAACAGCAAGATTCGTCGATCTGGTCTGAGATCGAGGGCCACCGGGACGAGGCCGGTCCAAACAAGCCGGACCAACACGCCGCTTGTTCCATAGGCAAGGGGCAAACCCAAGATGGCGCCACCCATAGACAACAGAGTGCCCTCGGTCATGACTTGCCGTGCGAGCCGCCATCGCGTGGCTCCTAGGGCAACCCGTATCCCCATTTCGTGCCGCCGGTTGGCTGCTCGGGCCACCAGAAGACTGGCCAGATTTATGCAAGCAATGAGAAGAAGCAGTCCGGCACTGCCCATTAACACCCATATGGGGCGCTCAAACTGCAGAAGCGAGGTTGCCGGGAAGCCCGCCGCCGCGGACTCGATCCTGATACCCTGTCTCAGGAACTGATCTCTTCGCTCAGCATTCGCCTGACCAGGAATTGTTGATTGCAGAACCCGTGGCCAAAGCGTTTCCAGTTCAGCCCGGGCCATTGCCACGCTCACCCCGGGTCGGAGACGGGCGATAAGCCAATATCCTTGGTTCTGACGGCTCTGCAGCTCCTCCTCGCTCGTGCGTGGTAGAGTCAATGGCGTCCAAACGTCGGTCGCTACACCGACCATTACACCGAAGAAGCCTTCTGGAGTGACACCGATGATTGTGTGCGGATAACCGTTGATCTTCAGCGTCTTACCCAGCACAGCGGGGCTACGACCAAAACGCGCTTGCCAGAAACCATAACCTATCACCGCTAAATCTTCGGGTGTTCCTCCGCCGGCCGTGAAGTCTTCCGGGCCGAAAAGACGACCGAGTAACGGTCGCACGCCAAGGGTTCGAAAGTAGTCTGGGGTGACTAGGCCGAGAGCGCCCAGTTCGGACTCACCATTGACCTCCAAAGGCACGGGGGGGCAGCTCCAAAGGGCCACGCTTGAGAATAACCTTGAGTCGCTTTCGATTTCACTAGCCATCGGAAAGGAGAACAGTGAGTGTTCGTAATTGGGAACGACTGTCCACAGCTCGACCAGTTCACTCGGATTTGAGACGGGTAGCGGCCGCAACAGCATCGCATCGATCAGACCGAAAATGGCCGCGTTCGCGCCGATGCCAAGCGCGAGCGTCATCACCGCTACAGCCGTGAACCCGGGGTTCTTGTGTAACTGGCGCGCGCCGTAGCAGAGGTCTTGCAAGAGGACTTCAAGCCAGCGAAGGCCCCACATGTCGCGCGTCACTTCCTTGACCAAGACCACGTTGCCGAACTCGCGCACGGCTGAAGCATGCGCTTGTTCGGTGGATTGGCCTTGCTCCACGCGTTCGTGCGCGGCCATGCGGAGATGAGCCTGGATCTCCTCGTCAAGATCCTCTTCTCGCTGCCGTCGGCGCCACAACCAGTCCCACAGACTCATCGCTCGCCCTCCGCGGGCGCGGGGTTCATAATCCCCGCGATGGCGTTGATGATCTGCTCCCAGCGGGCTTGCTCGGAGAGTAACTGCTTCTTGCCGGCAGAGGTTAGGCGATAGTACTTGGCGCGCTGATTGCTCTCCGTCTGCTTCCACTGCGACGTTACCCACCCCTGCTTCGCCAAGCGATGGAGCGCGGGGTAGAGCGACCCAGTCTCAACTTGCAAGACTTCGCCTGAGCGTCCGCGAATGGATTGGCTGATTCCGTATCCGTGCTGCTGCCCCCACTGCAACGTTTGCAGGATGAGCATATCGAGCGTGCCCTGCAACAACTCGATGCGATTTTGATAGCGTTCCTTTTTGGGTTTCATGGTAGTAGGCAATCTACATCGTGGCTGTAGAATGTCAACGGCTTTGAGGAGCAGGCGAGGCGTGGCAGGCGGCCCATGATGCCGTAGGTGGACTTGGTTTGGTTGCTGCGCACATCAGCGCTGCAATCAAGATGCCCGGCGTAAGAGTTCTATGCAGTCGCCGCCGGCCGATGAGCCTGGCGGGTTGATTGCCGAGGGAAAGCGCCGCTTAAGCTTGGGCGTATCCGCGTCTCTGCGGCAAGAAAGAACTTGGGGGATTATCTTAGCCCCGCTTTCTCGGCAAGATTCTTGCAGGAGGTTCAGCGTTTGTGTGCTTGACGTTACCCCGGCCTTCTCACCATGTTTGGGCGCGGCTGGAAGGGCGGGGCTTTAGCCCCGCCGAAATCGCGGCTCCCGCCCTCTATTCGTCCCGCACCCCCGCGCAGTTTGCGGCTGCAAGCTGCGCGGGGTGCGGGACTTGGAAATAATCAGGACGGCCTTGCAACGGCGGGGCTAAACAGGCTGTGGAAAAACTCGAAAGCGCTGTCATTCTGAGGAGCAGCGGTGACGAAGAATCTCGCATTGCCTTGAAAATGCTCAGAGCGAGATCCTTCGCGTAGTTTACCGTGAGCGGCAGAGCGAGATTCTTCGCTGCGCTCAGAATGACAGCGAACGGGCTCAGGATGACGGCATTGTAGGGGTTTTTCCGCAGCCTGTAAAGTCCCGCCCTTCCAGAGGGTGGGCGACATAGAAGTTGGAATTAGGCGGCGATCGCCGCCCGGCGGCTCTCCCAGTAATCCTCAAAGCCGCCATTGAGATAAGCACAGCGCAGGGCCAAGATAGAGTTGGCTCCGCGGATGGTCCAGAACATTCCCGAACGTTTGAGGCGAGAAGCGACCACGGTTTTGCATCCGGCTTCGATGACGCCCGAGCCCACAAAGAGATGTTGGCGGCGGAACTGGGGGTAGCGCATGCGCTCCGCATTCCTCTCGAAGTAGTCTGCCTCCGTGCGGATCTTCTCCGCGACTTCGGGGTTGCTCGATTTGATGGCGCGGAGCACGCCCACGAGCTTCCCGATTTTCCCCTTGTCCAACAGGCGCTTCTGATGGGCCTTCATCCAGGCCCTCTGCTTCCCTTCGTCATTCGGGTACAGTCGGCGCGCCAACTCCCACAGATGCTGACGAGCGTGGTAAAGATCGACAATGTGAATCGCATCCGGAAAGTGCAGGGCGGCCAGATTCCAAATCCATTCCGCCCCGTCGCCCATCACCACCCGGATGAGCGCGCGGCTCCAGCCCCGTTTCCAGGCTTCCTGGTAAAGGCGTGGGCCGAACTCCTCGGCGGTTTCGACGGCGCCGGTATAGGTGGTGGAATCGGGAGCGCGGATCGGGTAGCCCTCCTGATCCCACCTCGTTTGGGTGAAGACGCACCCCAACTTGACTTCCCGCGTATGGGCCGGTTGACCCTCGATTTTTCCTTGCCGACCCACCGTCTCTTTCTTCACCACCGGCACGCCCGTCCCATCCATTTGCACGTACAGGATGGGAATCGACTCCCCCGCGACGGCGGGAAGGTCCGAGGGCCGGGCTTTCTGGATCTCCTCTCGCTCGCGCTGAGCGATATCGGCGCCGATCACCTCCGCCGTACGCTCGACCGATTTGGCGGTCACCTCCAAGTCGGCGAGAACTTTCATCTGTTCCCGGCCCTGATCGAACGGGGCCGCCTGGCCCACCATGGCCTGCATGCGTCGCACCCCGGGAGAAAATTCCGTATTCTCGATGTCCAGTTCGACATCGGCGGGGAACTGGCCGGCGTGACAACTCGGGCACCAGTAGTAGGGACGGGAGACCTCCACCAGCCCCACGGCGGTCAGCACCGGCTTGGTGCGGAGTTGGTGGTAGGGGGCGGGTTGGCCGCAAGGGCAAGGCACGGTGCGCGGCTCGTCGCCGGGCGCGGGGAACTGGAGCAGTTGCGTCAAGGCCGCGGCGGCCGCCCGGTGCAGGGCCGAGCGCACCGCCATCTCCGTCGCTTCCAGGTCGAGGCGTCCGCTCTTGCGCCGATCCTGGAAAACCACCCGTAAGAGCTGATCTACTTCCCGTGCGATTTCTTGCCGGATCGCTTCCGCCGTTTTTTTTCCGCTTCGCTCAGCTCGGTTTCTTCCTCTGCCACGGGGCGCAACTGGCAAATCTTTTCGTTGACCTCCACCAGGGTCTCGCTCAGCGCCCGAAACTTGTGAAACTCATCCACCTCCCGCTGCGCTTTGCGCAAGGCGGCGCGACTGGAAAA
>JBEKQO010000396.1:0-5671 GCA_049519635.1 Terriglobia bacterium
GAGTTCCGCTCGCTTGAAAATGTGGCGTGCGGTCTGACGGAAGCCGCCTCAGAGCAGGATAGGCTTCGCGGAGTAATGCGCGAGAACGCCGACTTCGCGGCCACTCAAAATTCACGACTTGCCATAAATTGCAGATTGCACGTTAGTTGCTTTGATTTTCTGGATCACGAAACCATCTGAATGGGCCTTGTTGTATTCGTAAAACCTTGAAAGACTGCGCGAGAATCCATACTCAATGTTCCCGTTACGTCAGAAGTGCCTTCCTCGGGTGAGCGGCGAGTGCAAGGGGCTATCTGATGCCGAAACCTTAGGCGGGACGTGGATAGAGGCTAATTGTTGTGCAAGTTTCCAAAGCTGGTGAGCGATGGCGGTGTAGTGGACTACTATTTTAGTGAACCAATTATCAGCGTTCTGACAACAGTTTTTGCCTCACGGTCCGGTGGGGAATTGGAGTTGAAGAAGCAATGTCTGTGCCCGACTGGCTGAAAACCAATGCTTACCGCGTCCTGCGCATCCCAGCAGGCGCTAGCTTGACTGATGTTCACAAAGCCGCGACGAGCATGAGGCGCTCCGTGCGGCTTGGTGCAGCCAGTGCCACGGAGGCGGACATACCGGTGCTTGGTGAGATTCCCCGCACTGAAGCGGATATCCGGGTGGCTACCGGCCGGCTGGAAAATCCAACACAGCGCATATTTGACCGGCTTTTCTGGTTGCACTCCATCGACTCCGCCGTGTCTGTGCGTCCCGGCGGCCTCGACACAGCTCTGTGGAACCACGACCAGGCACTTCGGGCAATCTTCGCGGCGTTTGAGACGGGTTTCGACGAGGCTGGGATCTGGGCTTGGGCCCGAGCCCTCCGGGCGTGGCATCAGGTTGTCTCCGAAGAAGGCTACTGGGGCCGCTCGCTAGAGTTTGAGCATGAAGGTGGCTTCGAGCCGGCTGCATTCCCCTCAGAGATTGATGAACTACGTTACAAAGCGGTTGAGTTGGCTGCGGAACCCCTGGTTATGGCAGGTCGTGATGCGCTTGTTCGCAATGATGCAGCCGTCGTCCGCCTTGTCCTTTTTACCTTGGATCAACTGGCCGACACTGGTCTTTGGGTGTCAGCGGCGCAACAAGATATTGCCTCTCCCGCAATAGAGAGCTTTCGTAAATTGTGTCGTACTGTCCGCGATGATTTCAGTTCAAGAGTCGTCCGCGAGCAAGACAAGGCCAAGCAAAACAAAAGCGTCTGCGCGGCAGAAATAGCGCGTTACAGAAAAGATGTCGAGCCCGAACTGAACAGAATAATTCAGCTATTGCCGCCGGGATACGAAGGTGCCTTGGAAGCTCGTGAAGAAGCCGCGCTCCTTTTGAGCGCGATTGCAACCGACTACACTTGGGCCGATGACTTCATTACATCAGAAACGCTGCGTGAAGAAGCGCTCAAGTTGGCTGAGAACACATTGGGCGCAATAAGAATTGAAGACGGTCTTGAGCACATTCGTGCGTCAGCTCGCCAGCAGCGAGTTTTCGGTTCGCCCATTTCTTCCGCTCCAGCGCTTGGTACGTTTAACACTGTTGGTTGCACACTATATGGCAGCTCAGATTATGACCCAGAAACAAAGTCGTATGCTACAACGCACTACTTTGTTGCCCTAATGTTACCTCTGCTTCCCCTCGGGCGTTACCGTGTAATCAATGTCGGAGGCAATACTTATCGCTTTCTTGGGAAGCTCCCGTTCCGCAAAGCAGATCGCTGGCATCTAGGGATAGTCCTTTCGGGTGTAGCAGCGATGATCCTCTTTGGCATGATTAATTCGAATCAGAGCCAGTCTTACACACCTTCGACAACCACGTCATCGTCCTCTGCTTCTCCGGCAGGCCAAAACGCAGACTCCAGCACTTCAGACACTACTTCTGGCAATGCGACTTCCTCCAGTCAATCAACTTCAGAAACTTCAGAATTATCAGATCTCAGGAAGCGTATTGAGGCCGGCCGTACCCGCATGACCGCTCTTGAGACCCAGTTGCAGCCTGTCTCTGACGAACTTGATAGCCTGACTGCCCGCATCAAACCGCTGGAAGCTGAAATCAAGGCTCTGGATCAGCAACATGCAGAAGGCATGGAAATAGACAGGGACCGTCGAAATTCCCTCTACAACGAATACGAGCCACTGTTCAAAAGAAGGCGTGCTCTTTTCGAGGCGAATAGTAGCGATTTCAAAGTCTTGGATGACTTGGGAAAAGCGGACAAGGAAATGATGGAACAGTGGAAAGCACTGGGAGGCAAGGTCAATTGACTTCCCAAAGCGTACCTGCGGAACTACAGATTCCCATTACTCGGATTTGTTCTCTGTCGTTGGAGTGCTGGAGATTGCGCCAAGTGGCGAACTCTTTGAAGCATTCTGGTGACGGAATGGCGCTGGCTCATGCTGTGCGAGAGATTACAGAAATGCTTGATGAGGCAGGTATTGGTGTGGTGGACCTTGTCGGTAGAAATTATGATCCAGGCATCGTTCCCGAGGTTCTTGAAGTTCAAATTGACCCAGACCTACCAGAAGGAAGCTCCGTAATTGAAGAAACAGTTTTTCCAACGGTTACGTGGCATGGCCAGGTTATAAGTCCAGGCCAGATCATTGTGAGGCAAGCCCCGGCCAAGCCGCGGGATTCCGTGGAGGGGATTGCATGACTAAGACGATTGATTACGGAATTGACCTGGGAACAACGAACTCATGCATCGCTCGCTGGGAGAACGGGGCGGTGCGGGTCTTCCAGAACAACGACCAGATGAACGTAACACCTTCCGCGGTACACATTCTCCGGACAGGACGGATAATTGTTGGGCGTCGGGCATACTCAGCACTACTGACGGACCCTGAGAATGTTGCCACAGAGTTTAAGCGCTGGATGGGGCAAAAGGACCGCAAGCTATTCTCTGCCGCTCAGCGAGAACTCTCGGCCGAGGAGCTATCCGCAGAAGTCCTAAAATCACTAAGAGAGGATGTACGCAGACAAGCCGGCGCGGACGTTACAACTGCGGTTATCACAGTTCCAGCCGCATTTGGAGCGCTTCAATGCGAAGCGACGGCAAGAGCGGCTGAACTGGCAGGTTTGCAGGAGGCGCCACTACTTCAGGAGCCTATCGCCGCAGCAATCGGCTACGGAGCGCGGCCCGGTAGTGCCAACCAGCGATGGCTGGTATTTGACCTCGGCGGGGGAACCCTCGACATTGCCGTCGTTTCGACCAGAGACGGGCGGCTGAATATTCTCGAACACCGTGGGAATAACCTGCTTGGCGGGAAAGACATCGACCGCCTGATCGTCGACAGTATTCTGTTCCCTGCCATCAGTGCAGAATACGACCTCCGTGCTACCGGCCCGAAGGCGGCGCGTATCGCTCTGCTTCCCAGGCTGCGGATCAAAGCTGAAGAAGCCAAGATCGATCTTTCTACCGACACAGATGTAATGATCTCACTATTTGACGTTGGGAAGGACGACGCCGGAACGCCCATAGAGATGGAAGTTCCACTGACGCGGCCACAGCTTGAAAGGCTCATGGAGCCATTGTTGGAGAAATGCTGTGCTCTCGCCAACGAAGCTCTCGCTGGCGCGCGATTGGCTGGAGCCGATTTGGACCGCATCCTTCTCGTCGGTGGCCCTACCCAATCTCCTATCTTGCGCGCGACTTTGAATGCTCGTCTGGGTGCTCCAGTAGATTTCTCAGCAGATCCAATGACGGTCGTTGGGCGGGGAGCCGCAGTTTACGCCTCTACGCTTGACGCCACCAGCATCTCCGCCCCCGCTGCGGCAGTCGCGAATGCCAACTGTGTACATCTGAAGCTGGCCTATGATGCCGTCAGTTCTGAGCCGAGTGCAACGGTCGCAGGACGTGTCTTAGAAGTCAGTCAGGGAATCGAGATCAAATTTGACGCAGAGGGAGGCCTCTGGACCAGCGGGTGGATGAAGCCTAAAGGGGAGTTTTTTGAAATTGCTGTTCCCTTGAAGGAAGGCGACATCACGACATTCTGGGTCTACGCACGAGATGAGCGTGGACAGTTACTCGACACAGATACGCCAGAATTCAAAGTCAGGCATGGCCTAATTCCTTCGGCCCCGCCGCTTCCCCACACATTATCCTTCGAGGTTTTGAATCCAGGAGGGCAGCCGGCACTCGATCCCGTGTTCTCGAAAGGCGCTCCTTTGCCCCTCGAAAAGACTCTCAAGTACCGTGCTGGACATGCCCTTATACCTGGCAAGCCGGATTCAGACCTTGCCATCAAACTCTGGGAGGGCGAATTCATCGGCGACCCAGATGCGAACGAATGGGTGGGAAATGTAATCCTGGCGCATGATGGAGTCCGCCGATCCGTCCCAGAAGGAGCTGAGATCGAGGTTACGATCCAGGTCAATCTATCGAGGCTGATTACAGTCGAGGCTTTTGTTCCTCATCTGAACCAGCATTTCAGCGGAAAACTGTATGTAGCTCAGCGCGAGGAACAGGACTTTTCAAACCTCTCGAAGTCGGTGGCGTCAGAAACTGAATCCTACCGAGAGCGCCTTGAGGCGCTCGATCGTACATCGACCGATGAAGCCACTCAAACTGAACTTGACGGAATACGACGCGATCTTACGGAACTTGATTCCACAACACCTGTTCCTGGCGGCACACAAGAGAAACAAGACCCCGACGATGCTAGGCGCGTTGTCGAAACTTCCAAGTCTCTCCGTGGACGCCTCGGACGGATCGAGCGTCGTACTGCCACGGATCGAGGCCCAGTGGAGCAAACGCAATTCATAGAGCTAGTCGAACGCGCGGAAGAGGTTGTTGGACAATTTGGGACGTCGCTTGAGAAGCAGCAACTTGCGATGCTCAAGCGCGAGTTGGAACGCGCAGCGTCAAAGGGAGACAACAAGTCTGTTCAAAGAGCAACTGAGGAAATCCAGGCATTACGCTGGCGCGTGCTATTCAAGCACGATTGGTTTTGGCGGGAGATCTTCGATTCTCTCAGTGAACCGAATACTCCCTACATCAATCAAGCCGAAGCACGACTCCTCATTACCAAGGGACAAGCAGCCATCTCCAGCGGCAATGGAGAAGGTCTGAGAGATGTTGTACGCGGCTTATGGAAGCTCCAACCCAAGGGCGTCTCTGAGGAGGCCAAGGAACGCGCTGTGCGTTCTGGCCTCAGGAAGTTCTGATTCCATGATCAAGAAGAGGCCGACTTTTGCAACTGGTCACTCATTGGCAGGACTGCCTGTGGTGTCAAAGGTCTTGCATACGGACGAGCGATGCGAACTTTATGACTTGACATCCGTTTCGGGATGCGAAACCCTACTGCTCCTTGTTCGTAGCCCCGAGGGCACTCCGTCGGATGTTCAGCGATTGGAGAAGTGGTGGGCTACACAGCCCCCGCAACTTCTAGCCATCAAGCAGGTGCTGAGAGCCGAGGAGTGTCCGTTGAACTCTATCGCTTCCGTTCTGGCATTGTCCGGCCGTCACCTAGAATTCGCTAGTTTGAGAGAGGCACCACAAGAAAGTCTGATGCGGCTCTTACATGCCATGCTCGATGCTGTAGATCGAGCTTTACCCGTACAGATGTTTCCAGACTTCAGTCCTTCACTGACCTGGCTGACAATCGACGAAACGGCGGTTTGCAGTTTGTTGCCCCTTGAAGGACCTGTGCCAGAC
>JBEKQO010000397.1:0-5655 GCA_049519635.1 Terriglobia bacterium
CTCGGCAAACTTGGCGGCGAGCGCCTTGTGCGACGCGAGCGTCTCGCGCAGGCGCACGAAGACGCGCACCACGAAGACGCTCAATCTTCTGGCCGCGAATGAGAAAGATTCGATTCTCAATATTCGGCATCGGGATGCTCTCGCTGGTCACTTCGCCTCCTGATTTGAAATCACAACATGTGATCTCAAACCGAGAAAGGTTAGCCGGATCGTGTACACGGATTCTAACTTGAGAACGGGCACTCCGGGGCAGAACTCATTCGTCTACTTCATCTAGGTCGACAGGTCACAACGCACGGATTACCTTGGAATGGAGAGAACGGGGGCATCCCGCCGTACGTGTGCAAAAGAGGCGTGATTGCCGAAAGAGTGGAAGGAGATCGCAGTTGATTTCCGCTTATTCTGTCCGCGTGCACAGCTTCCTAGCCATCGCTTTGGCTTTTGCTCTAAGCGCTGGTGCCGCCGCGCATGCACAGAACAGGAAGCGGCACCGATCTTTCGAGGTACTGACGCACCGCATGGATGTGGATGTGGATGGAGCACCGAACGCATACGGTCCGCCGGGAATGGAGACGCTCGACGTCCTCCTGGATGCGCATTATCTCAATCGCGCGGACAAGGAGATCGTTGGCTATCTGGTTGGCGAAGACGGTAGCCCAATTCTGCAGGGCCCGGATGATCCCTTCCCGGGCTATTACATTTCTCAGACCGCCTTCAGCGATATTGACAATCAAAATGAAAGGGATCCACGGAGCTACGTCGATGCTCGCACTATCAATTACGTGGTTCGCGGCAACGCGGCCCGGCGGCGCGGCGTAAGAGTGGGTGACTTCGTGGCTGCCTACTCGAAGCGCACGCGCAAAAGCGTGTTCGCGATCGTCGGAGACACGGGCAATCCCACCGGCAACGAAGGCTCGCTACACTTGTTGCAGGATTTGGGATATCCGTTTCAGGACGGCGTGAGTGACTCGGTGGAAAACCCTGAGATCGTGATCAGGTTCTACCCAAACTCCAACCCAAAACATCAGTTTTTCTTTACTCAGGCAGAACTGGACGCGGCAGCCAAGAAGCTTGGCCTTAGCCGGGATTTCTCCGCCTCGCGCAGGACCAGGCGACCGAGAGCGCCGAGGGCATAGAGTGGCCTGGAGAGTGCCGGAAGTAACTGATCCGGCCTCCGGGCTGACAATTCGGAAACTGCGCCTCGTATAATTCTGTAAGCGTCCAGCAGATCGCTCGCTACGTTCTGCACGGTTCTTCTGTTCGTGTGCCTCCGGCGCAGGCCATCTACTGCCGGTAACCCTTTCCGGTCCCCCCAAAGGAGGGATGATGTCCCAGCCCCAAAAGTCCGGCGCGCCTGACAGGTCCGGCACCCCTCACAAGTCCGGTGTCTCTGACAATTTTGTTGCCGCGGTGGCCTATTTCTCTCCCATCCCGGCGTTCTTCTTTCTGGCGATCAGGTACTACAACAAAAGGCCCTACGTGCGGTTCCACGCCTGGCAGTCGCTGGTGTTCAGCGCTTTTGTGTTTTTGATCAGCATTGCCATGGGGTTTCTGGCGCCTTATCTCAAGTTTCTTGGGGCGCGTGTGCTGCTGGTTCTTTTCTGCATTGGATGCCTGGTGGTTTTCGTCGTTTGGCTGTGGTGTGTGATTGGCGCGTTGAATGGCAAGCGCTGCAGGCTGCCGCTGATTGGGAACTGGGCCGATGAGCAGGCTTATCGGTAGAGCGGCGGTGCCTGCGGGGGTCGGGAGACCCCCGCTACAGCCGGTCTGGAGACCGGCGCTACAAATTGTAGATGGGCCGATGAGCAAGCTTATCGGTAGAGCGGCGATTCTTGCGGGGGTCGGGAGACCCCCGCTACAGCCGGTCTGGAGACCGGCGCTACAAATTGTAGCCATGGGTTGGACGGTCTGGAGACGGGCGCTACAAATTTTAGAGGCAGCAAAAACGCCGCCCGAGGGCGGCGTTTTTGCTTAACTGGCGAAAGTCCTACAGCGTGGATTCAATCTCAAAGCCCCAGGCCTCGAGCAAGGCCTCCGGGATATATTTGGAATTCTTGTTGCGACGCGCCCATTCGCGAAGACGGGTTGACCGGATGAACTGATCCGGGGGCAGCTTGAACTCCTTGGTGATCGACTCGAAGGAGGTAACGGTAGGCACAACAGGGCCAATGGGCTCTGGTTTGCCCCAATTCGGATTTCCACGACGCTTTGCCATCGATTTTTCTGTCCTTGAAAGGAGGTTTAGAAGTTCATCCTCGGACGGGGGCTGGGGGATCAGTTGGACCCGAGGTACATTAATAACCATTTTACGGATTTTTTGTTCAAAAATCAATAGTAAAGAGGGGTTGGGTCGGGGTTCAAACAAAGTGAGCTGTTCAGCTCTGATGCGGTGCAGATTATTATATTTAAAGACTTTATTGGAAGTTTGACGGGATGGACGGGGAACAGATTCCCGATTTATTGCGTAATCGATTGAGGGCGGGGCGGGTGGAGGGTGGCCGAATACCATGATGACAAGACACTGGATGGCACTCATGGCGGGATTCACGCTGCTGGCGGGGCCGCTGGCGGGGATTGCCCCGTGCCGCGGCGTGGAATTGACAGTGAGCCGGCAGGTGCTGGAGCGGACTCTGAAGCAGCAGCTCTTCAGCGGTCCCGATGGCCGGTATTACCTGAAAGGAAACCCCCACTCGGCCTGCTTCATCTCGACCGAAGACCCGCACCTGAGTTTTGAGCAGGGGCGGATCGTGGTGCGGGTGAAGACCGTGGCCCGGCTGGGAACGCCGGTGGGCGGAACGTGCCTTGGAGTGAGCTTGACACTGCCGGCCGAGGTTTCTCTGGCGCCGGACGCGGAAGGGGAGACGATTGGATTCCGCGACGCGCAGCTGGACAAAATTTCAGATAGGAAAGAGATCAACTTTGTGCTGGCGCCGTTCCTGCGCGGGCAGGTGCCGAAAAGCATGAAGGTGAATGCGACAGAGCTGCTGCGCAAGGCGCTGGAGGGGTCGACGGCTGCAACGGGATACAAGGTGAGCCTGGACCGGCTGAAGATTCATTCGGTGCAGATTGAGGGCGACAAGCTGGTGGTGGATGCGGACGGGGATTTGAGCGTGGAGTGAGGAAGCAGGTTTCAGGTGTCAGGTGTCGGGTTTCAGGTTGAGCTGTGCGGGAACAAAGCAGCGACCGTCAGCTGCTGATCAGGCTCTTCAGCAGGTCTTCTATGGCGCGGTTGAGGGCGCGGGCGCCGTGGTCGCGCTGGTAGCGGAAGGCCGCTTGCTGGACGGGATATGAAGTGATACGGGCTACGACGAAACCGCTCTGCGCCTGGCCGGAGCCCGACTTTGCCTCCTGTTTGATGAGGTCAGAAAACAGGACTCCCTTCTGCGACGCCGCGTGAATGCCGGGAAAATCGTCCTCGTTGTTGCCCAGCAGCCATAGAAGCCTGATCGCTTCAAGGGCTCGCGAACCCTGAGCGATTTTTCCATCGGGCCCGACGGCGAAGATGCCGGGTATTGTCCAAACGTCCTGCTCGCGGGCCCAAAAGAAGCGCGCGCTGACATACTGGGCGTCGCGCAGGTAGTGGACGTCGGCCGCGGTGAGCATGGTTTCCTGTGGAGCGCCGATTTTCTTGACGAAATCATTCCAGACGTCGGCGATAAGCTGCTCGCGGATGAGGGAGCCGGGCGCGACGGCGGAATTGAACTCTGCCAGAGCGATGCGGCTGCGGATGGATTGCGTGGCCCACATGGGCGGGAGCTCATTGGAGAATTCAGCGGCGACCAGGTCTACAAGTTGGCGCGCGTCGTCGAGCGAGTGGATGCGGCCGGCGACGTCATTGATCGCGGTAGCGTGCTCGCGCATGATTCGCCGCTCCTCGGCGATCTTTCGCATCACTTCGGGGCTGGGCTGATGGAAGGCTGGGCGATTTGCCGACGGCGGGGCCTGCGGGCTCGGTTGCTGCGCGGAAAGGAGGCAGAAGGGCAGAAGCGCAGGCGCGAAACACCAGAGTTTCGTATTCATGGCCGGGAGTCCTCCGTTCAGAACCAGGACCCGAAAGAACCACGTGGAAATTCTAACCTATCCTCGTTTCTTGAGGTCAGACCACTAGGTTAAAATGGAGGAAGGAAAACCCTAAAAAATCCGCAGTGATAGAATTCTGACGTTTGGAGAAAAGCATGCCTGATGCATCGTGTGATATCGGCCTGATTGGCCTTGCCGTTATGGGACAAAATCTTGTCCTCAACATGAACGACCACGGATTTAAAGTGGCCGTGTTCAATCGCACCGTTTCGAAGGTGGACGATTTTATTGCCAACGAAGCCAAGGGGACCGACGTTGTAGGCGCGCACTCGATTGAGGAGCTGGCCGGGCTGCTGAAGCGGCCGCGGCGCGTGATGCTGATGGTGAAGGCCGGCGATACCGTGGACCAGATGATCGACCACATCGTTCCCCATCTTGAAAAGGGCGACATCATCATCGACGGCGGAAACTCGCTGTTCACGGATTCGACGCGGCGCACCAAGGCGCTGGCTGAGAAGGGGATTCTGTTTGTGGGCACGGGCGTTTCGGGCGGCGAAGAGGGCGCGCGCAACGGACCGTCGATTATGCCGGGCGGAAATCCGGCGGCGTGGCCGCATGTAAAACCGATCTTCCAGGCGATTGCGGCGAAGGTGGACGACGGCACGCCTTGTTGCGATTGGGTGGGCGAAGAGGGCGCCGGGCACTTTGTGAAGATGGTGCACAACGGCATTGAGTATGGCGATATGCAGCTGATCTGCGAGGCATACGATCTGCTGAAGCGCGGGCTGGGACTGACGGCCGATGAGCTGCACACAGTGTTTGCCGAGTGGAACAAGGGAGAGCTGGACAGCTACCTGATCGATATTACGCAGCAGATTTTTGCGAAGAAGGACGACGATGGCTCGCCGCTGGTGGACAAGATTCTGGACACGGCGGGACAAAAGGGTACGGGCAAGTGGACGGTGATCAGCGCGCTCGATGAGGGACAGCCGGTGACGCTGATTGGCGAATCGGTGTTCGCGCGCTGTTTGTCGTCGCTGAAAGACGAGCGCGTAGAGGCCGAGAAGGTGCTGAGGGGGCCAAAGTCGGCGGTGAAGGTGGGCGACCGAGCCAAATTTATAGAGGATGTGCGGCGGGCGCTGTTTTGCTCGAAGATCATCAGCTACGCGCAGGGCTACATGCTGCTGCGGGCCGCGGGCAAGGAGTTCGGGTGGAACCTGAACATGGGCGGCATCGCGCTGATGTGGCGCGGCGGCTGCATCATTCGCAGCCAGTTCCTGGGCAAGATCAAGGACGCGTACCGGAAGAACAAGAAGCTCGACAATCTGCTGCTGGATAAGTTTTTCTCGCGGCTGGTGAACAAGTACCAGGCATCGTGGCGCAAGGCGGTGACGCACGCGGTGAAGCTGGGCGTGCCGACCCCGGCGTTCTCAACGGCGCTGGCGTTCTTTGATGGTTATCGTACTGGACGGTTGCCGCAGAATCTGCTGCAGGCGCAGAGAGACTTCTTCGGGGCGCACACTTATGAGAGAGTCGACAAGCCGCGCGGCGAGTTCTTCCACACGAATTGGACGGGGCACGGGGGACGGGTTTCGTCGTCGACGTACAACGTGTAAAGACAGGGAGTAGGGAGTA
>JBEKQO010000398.1:0-5619 GCA_049519635.1 Terriglobia bacterium
CAGGCGCTCCTCGCTGCGGAGGGTGGGCACAACAATTTCCGCGCCGAGCGTGGCTTGGGAAATGGAAATCGGGATGGTGAAGTAAAGGTCGTTACCGCGCCGCTCGAAGAAAGTGTGCTCGCGAATTTTAAGAATCACATAGAGATCCCCGGGAGCGCTGCCGCGCGTGGCCACGCCACCTTCACCGGATACGCGCAGGCGGGTGCCATCGTCGACCCCGGGGGGAATCTTCAAATCCAACACTCGGTCCGTATTCATCCGGCCTTCGCCTTTGCATTGGCTGCACACCTCGCGAATCACTTGGCCCAGCCCTTGGCATTGCGGGCAGGTGCGGGTGACGGTAAAGAATCCCTGCTGGTGCCGAATTTGCCCGCGGCCACCGCAGGTGACGCAACTCACGGGCTTGCTGCCCGGTTTGGCCCCTGTTCCCTCACAGGTTGCGCAGGCCTCCCACCGCGGAATCTTAATTTTGGTTTGCAGGCCCGCGGCGGCTTCTTCCAGGGTGATTTCCAAATCGTAGCGCAGATCAATCCCGCCCGCGCTTCGGCTGCGTCCGCGGCCGGTCCGGCCAAAGACGTCGCCGAAACCAAATAAGTCGCCGAAGATATCTTCGAAATCGGAAAAGATGGTGGAATTGAAATCCGGCGCCCCGCCGCCCCCCACGGCCGCGTGCCCGAAGCGGTCGTAGGCTGCGCGCTTCTGCGGGTCGGCCAGCACGCTGTAAGCTTCCGTGATCTCTTTAAACCTCTCCTCGGATTCCTCTTTACGGTCAGGATTGCGGTCAGGATGGTGCTGCATGGCGAGGCGGCGATATGCAGTCTTGATCTCCTGGTCGGGGGCTTCCCGCGCTACGCCCATGACCTCGTAATAGTCACGCTTTTGCTTCAATCCTTACCCTCTGTTGCCGAGAGATTTTCACGCCGGCCGCGCCCCTTCAGCCCATCGGTATGGGGCGGCCCTGAGTTTATGCCTCTTACCGGGAAGCGCCCGCCAGCGCCGGGAGAGCGTCGTTATCCTTCATCCTGGGATGCATCCTTACCCTAAGACTTTTCCGCGACCGGCGGCTCGGGCGAGTCTCCCAACGCCACCTTGACAATCGCCGGGCGCAGGAGCTTGTCCCTCAGTTTGTAGCCGCGCTGCAACTCTTCCACAATCTCGTGCTCGGGGCGGCCCGGAGCTTCCACGGCTTCGACCGCCTGGTGCAGGTGGGGGTCGAACATTTGGCCGGTGGTGTCGATCGCCGCCAGCCCGGCGCGGCCCAACACCTCGCGAAGCTCACGGTAAATGAGTTCCAGCCCCTGGTAGAAAGCCGCCGGCACGCCGGCATCGCGGTGCTGAAGGGCGCGCTCGAAGCCATCGAGGGCGGGCAGCAAGCTGCGAATCAAATCTTCCGCCGCATGCTGGCGAAGTTCCTCTTTCTCTTTTTGTGTGCGCCGGCGAAAGTTCTCCAACTCCGCCTGCTTGCGCAGCAGACGGTCGTAGAGGTCTTTGCTTTCCGCCAGCGCTTTTTCGTAAGCTTCCGCCAAGCCCGGCGGCGAGTTAGGCAACGCTGCCGGACCTTCCCCGTCCGCAGACGCGGGTTCGGTCTCGCCGGTTTCACCCGGTTGCGAAGTTACCGTCAAGTCTCTGTCGTTGTCCATAGAATTTGGCCATCCGCTCGCCAGGACGCCCCGGCGGGCGCGGTTTACCCCTTCCGGGAGAAAGTCCCCGGCTCAGTTGGAGTTGAGCAGCACGCTACACAAATGGGCCACATAGCCGACCGTGCTCATGGCGCGATCGTACTCCATGCGGATGGGGCCCACCACGCCCAGAGCGCCCACCGCGCGGTTGCGGTAGTGCAGCGGGGCCACCACCAGCGTGCAATGGTGCATCTGCTTTTCGGCGTTCTCGCGCCCGATCAGGATGCGCACGCCCGCCTCCGGGATTTGCAGGCAGGCTTCCAGGATCCGCGCCAGCTTGGCTTTCTCCTCCAGAGTTTTCACCAACTGTTTGATCTTCTGCACATCCTCAAATTCCGGGCGTTCCAGGATCTTGGCCGTGCCGTCCACGATCAGGCCGCCCGTCTCCTCTTCCGAGAGCGCGCCCCACATGAAGAGCGTGGCAACGTTCTTGAGCAGGCGGTCACGGAGGATTTTGTCCGCTTCCATGCGGTGGAACACTTCCAGGCGAATGGTGCCGAGTGACCAGCCGTGGAATTCCGCGTTCAGGAAGTTGGCGGCTTGGTCAAGCTCCTCCTGCGTGAAATCGTCCTTCAGCCGCACCACGCGGTTTTCCACCAAGTCGGGCTTGGAAACGATCACCACCAGCACGCGGTGGTCAGGAAGGTTGATGAACTTGATGTGCTCCAGCAGCTTCTCTTCCAGCGCCGGCGCCAGTACCAGACCTACGTTGCGCGAAACCTCGGAAAGGGTGCGGGAAGCTTTCACCATCAGCCGCTCCAGCCGGTCGCCATCGGAACGCAAAGTCTGGTCGATGTAACGCTCCGTGTCAGGGGCCAGGCGCGCTCCCGTCACCACGCGATCCACGTAGAAGCGGTAGGCTTTTTCCGTGGGAATGCGCCCCGCCGATATATGCGGCTGGCTCAGGAAACCGCCATCTTCCAGCCCCCCCAGCACCGAGCGGACGGTCGCCGAACTGACGGGGATGGGCATCTGCGCCGCTAATGCTTTGGACCCAACAGGGAGACCGCTGGCGATGAACTGGCGAACTAATGCCACCAGGATTTCACGGTACCGATTTGAAAGGTCAAGTTGCCCCTTCATGATGGCCCTAACAGACAAAATTTCAAAAAGTTCGAGGCTAACGACTCCTCAATCCATTCTATCGGCGGTCCTGCGCGGTGTCAAGATTGGGAGAATTTCGACGGGGCTAAACAGGCTGCGGAAAAACTCAAAAGCGCTGTCATTCTGAGCGTAGCGAAGAATCTCGCTCTGCGTGTTTTCAAGACAATGCGAGATTCTTCGTCGCCGCTACTCCTCAGAATGAAAGTGCCGCCGATTTTTTCCGCAGCCTGTAAAGTCCCGCACTTCCCGCAACCTCCAAAGGCGACCTGGCGAGGTGAAAATTCCAGGCTATCCGACTTCTCACATAAGAGATTGGAGGAAATTATTCATCCATCTCTTCCCAAGGGCCCCCCTCACCCCCACTACTTGCAAAATGTGGGGCCCCCTCCGCCTTGCGGGTCGTGGGGGTGAAGGGGTCGAATTGGGAACAGCTTAATTGAGCAGCATTGGGGCTAGCCGGACCAGCGGTTCCCGCGCAGGTCCTTCCAGGGACCGCCTTCCGCGTAGCGCTCGGGATGCAGGACTTTGGAGCGCGGGTCTTCCGCCGTGTCGAGCTGAAGCACCATCCATTTCGGATAGGGAACCCCGGGGTCCGAAGCCGCGTCCAGCAGCCGCACGTCCTCGTCCGCGAGGTCAAGGTCCACAGCGCGGATGTTGTCTTCCAGGTGCTCGGGCTTCCGGGCAGCGACGATTACGCTGCTCACCGCCGGTCGTCCCAGCACCCACGCAAGCGCCACGCGGGCCGGGCTGGCGTCGTGCCGCGCGGCCACTGCCTTCAGCGCGTCCACCACGCGGTAGCCCATCTCCTTGTCGAAGGGCACGAACTGGCCTGCGTCGGCGAAGCGTGTCCCAGCGGGGGCAGGATTGCTGCGGCTGTACTTGCCCGCCAGGAATCCTCCCGCCAGCGCGCTCCAAACCAGGATGCCGATGTTGTGGTACTCGGCGAACGATTGGAACTCGTGTTCAAGGCCCCGGCCCACGAGGCTGTAGTACATCTGCGCCGTCACGTATTTTTCCAACCCCAGCCGCTCCTGAAGCATCACTGCCGTCGCCGCCTGCCACGACATCAGGTTGGACAGCCCGATATAGCGGACTTTCCCCTGGCGCACCAGGTCGTTGAGCGTTCGTAATGTCTCTTCCAGCGGCGTGTTGCTGTCCCATCCGTGAACCTGGTAGAGGTCGATATAATCCGTTTGCAGCCGCCGCAGGCTGTCCTCCACTTCGCGCAGGATGTTCACGCGGGTCGCGCCGCTATGGTTGAAATTCTTAGCCATGGGCAACCGGACCTTGGTAGCCAACACGATTTCTTGCCGGATGCCCTTCAGGGCGTTGCCTAGCAAAGTTTCGCTCTCGCCCAAACTGTAGACGTCGGCCGTATCAATGAAGTTGATTCCCCGGTCCAGGGCCAGCTTCACCATCTGCGTTGTTTCCTCCTGGCCGAGGTTCCCCATGTTCATCTTGCCGCCGAACTGCATCGTGCCCAGCGCCACTTCACTTACAATGAGTCCCGTATTCCCCAGTTTCCGGTATTTCATCCTCAATCCTCCCTGTGCCACAAACTAGCTACAGTGATTTGATGTTAGCAATAATTCAGAGGATTCGCGCCACGGGTCGGGCCGGGATTTATCACCGCGGGTTTGGAGGTGGGGGAGCAACCCTCAGGCCAATGCAATCTCCAACTTGGTCACCGACGCCGGCTGAAATGTCCAGGAGAAGCGCGGCCCGGAAACCCCTGCCGGGCCGGTCTTGGGAACGACGGAGTTAGGATTATCGAAGTCATTGTGCGCGTGAATGTCGGGTGCGGTGAGCACGGTAACCTGCGCGGACTTTGCCGCGCCCCCCCGCAGCGACACTTCCGCCACGCAGGGATCGCTCGCGTGGGGATTCACCACGGTGACCACCAGCGTTTTCCCCTGGAGCGAGGCTGATCCGGCAAGCCCCCAAAGCGTCTTTCCCGCCCCGTATGAAATCCCGGGGGCGTCGCAAACCAAGCGCAGCGAGCGCCCACCCTGGTGCGATTTGTACATGTCGAAGACATGGAAAATCGTGGTCGCCACAAAGCGGTCCTCCCTGGCCAGGAAAAGCGTGTTGATGTTGTTCACCAATTGGGCGTCGTTGCACATCGCCAGCTTTTCCGCGTGGCGATTAAAGATGTCGAGGGTCAAGGCGGTCACGAGGGCATCCCGCAGGGAGGGAACGTAGTTGAACAGATACGACGGGCCCAGCGGAGTAGTCTTGTGCCAGGCGCCCCATTCGTCCACCAGCAGCTTCACCTTGTGCTCCTTGTCGTATTCGCCCAGGGCCAGCCAGTGTTGGGGCACCAGCGAATCCATGACGTCGGCCTGCCCCAGCATCTGGTACCACTCGTCGGGGGTATATTCCAGGGAGTCGCCTTTGCCGGTGGTCCCGCAGTAATAGTGCATCGAGAGGCCGTAGAGCCGTGCAAGCAGTTGCGGGCTCTTCGCCACCAGGTTTTCCAGGAAGCCGCGCGTCCACGACACTTGCGGATCACGCATGTCCGCTCCGGGCCCCGACCCGATAAACCGCAGCTTCAGTCCATAGTCGGGAACCCAGGAAGTGAAGCGGCGAAACTCGACGGCGTATTCCTCCGGGCGGAAGTTGCCGCCGCACCCCCAGGACTCATTGCCAATGCCCCAATAGGCTACGTTATAGGGATCGCGGCTGCCGTCCCGACCGCGCGTTTGAGCCAGGGTGGTGCTGCCGGCAGGCGAGTTGCAATATTCCACCCAGGCATCGAAATCGAGCGGGGTCAGGCTGCGGACGTTGGCGGCCAGGTAAGGTTGAGCGCCGCAGAGTTGGCAGAAGCGCATGAATT